>JAFTTT010000013.1 GCA_017466625.1 Clostridia bacterium | reverse complement strand
GGCGGGAGCAAGCCCCCGCCCTACGGCGTTATACAGCATTTCAAACGCCCAAACATTTCTATATTAAGCACAAAAAGGATGCCCTTGGGCATCCTTTTTGTTATTTAGCTGCTTTCTCGATAGCCGAATTTACCTTTTCGCGGAGGTTTACGTAGTAGCTCTGCTCAAGAGGACAATAGTTGAATGCAAGCTCCTTCTCAAGGTCTTCCTCAACGAGCTTCATCGTTTCTTCCTTGCCGACAAGCGAGGAGAGATACTGAAGTGCGCGGAGGTCGGTAAGCGCGTCAACGAACTGCGCCTGATGAAGTGTGCGGTAGGGTACTCCCTTCGGTCCCGGATAAACGAGGAACGCGTCGCCCGCGGGTGCGAAATACTCGCCGCAGGTCTCGGAGAACGGGTTTATCGGGTAGTTCGAATACTGACAGTTATAGAAGTTGAAGCCCCACTGGAGGAAGCCGACGATATCATACTTGAACATCTGAACGCCGATCGCTCTCGTTCTCGTTCCCGGCATTGAGAGGAAACGGTTTGAGGTCTCCCAGTCCTGGCTTACGCAGTAGTATACCCAGAGGTTCGGAACCTTGTTTTCAAGGAAGGGACCAATATGATTCGATGCGGGGATCGGATTCTTAACTGCGCCCATTTCGTAGAACTTATAGTCGGAAAGGGCGTCTATCTGATGGTATTCACCGATTATATCCCAGATCGCTTCCTTTGCCTTAAGATAGGACTCAAGGTGCTCACCGTACGGCTCGTCGGAGATGTGGAAGTAGAGCATTCCGTCGATTCCGAGCTTCTTTGCGTGAGCGATAAAGTCGGTAAGGAACGCGCGGATAAAGGTCGTATATTTCTCACCGTGAGAATCGGTCTCCCAGCCGAAGATCTTCTTTTCCTCGCCGTTTACGTTAGCGATTATCTTCGGTGCGTGGTGGCAGCCCCATTGCGTGAAGAGGTGCGAAATTTCAAAATACTCAAATCCGAGCTCAAGGCAGATTTTTACCCATCTGTCGAGCTTCTCGTAGCCGAACTTATAGCCGTCATCGGTGACGGTGACGTCGACGAGCTGACAGGTCATTCTCTCGCCGCCGATCTCGGTGTCGAGCGGAGGGGTGAAAACGGGGGTAAGGATCATATTCACGCCCGTTTCTCTTGCTTCATAAAGGAAGTTGCGGAGTATGCTCCAATATTTTTCGCTGAACATTTCGGTCTCGTAATACTGGCAGAGTCCGTCGTTATGGAACCACTCGGTATGTATAAGCGTCTGCTTCGGCAGATCTGCGTCGATGACCTTTATCGGCATCGTTGCTTCTGCTACGCAGTTTTCTCCCTCGTACGCCTTGAAGGTGACGTAATGGTCGCCTGCGGGGATTCCGTCCTTATTCTCTACGATAACGTAGAGGGCGCGGAGCTCATCCTTATGGAAGATGAACTTATACTGCTCCTCAACGGGACGGAGAAGGTCGGGGTAAAGACCCGCCTTATCGCGGAGATAACCGTCCATCGGAAGGTCGGGGCGCTTCGGGTAGGTCACGGGGACCTGCTCTACGCGGTATACCTTTACGTATTCTTTTATATCGGATTCGATCTCAAGATGCGTAAAGAACGTGTGCCAGTCCATCTCGCTTCCCCAGTATGCGAGTTGGAAAGAGAGGCGCTCGTTACGGAGCATTGAGAGCTTTTCTATACCGTACTTATCGTCTGCATTATCGTCGATAAAGCACTTTTCGGTTGATGGCAGGAATTTGAAGTTGTATTTCATAGTAGGACGCTCCTTTTGTTAATATCTCGATTATATCACACGTTTTGGGTTCGGTCAATAGGATTTTCATAATACAAGCCCGTTTTTTCATAGACATTGAAAAAAGCTTTTTGGGGGATATTATGAGGTATACGGCGCTTACTTACGGTGAGATGATGAAAGAGCTTGATGCTTTATGCGGTGAATATCCGTTTTTTAACAGGAGCGTGATCGGGAAGTCGCTCGTGGGGCGGGAGATACCGCTTATTTCGGTTGGCGAGGGCAAAAAGGCGGTGCTTTTCATCGGCACTCATCACGGCATGGAATGGATAACGACCGCGCTTCTTCTTGATTTTTTGCGCGACGTCGGAAAAGGAGTGAAGCGCGGAGGAGATCTGAGCGTTGTACTTGAAAATCGGACGCTTTGCGTCGTTCCGATGCTGAATCCCGACGGAGTCGAATTGCAAATAAACGGAAAGGATGAATTGAATCCGCTCACCGAGCGGCTTCACGCGATGAGCGGCGGAGATTATTCGCGCTGGCAGGCAAACGGGCGCGGTGTCGATCTTAATCACAACTATGACGCCGGATTTTTCGAGTACAAGGAATACGAGCGCGAGCACGGTATCGTCCCCGGCCCGACGCTTTATTCGGGTGAGCATCCCGAGTCCGAGCCCGAGACCTCGGCTCTTTGTGCCTTTATTCGTGCGCGCGGGATAGATCTGCTTATCGCGCTTCACACGCAGGGCGAGGAGATCTATTACTATTACAATGGGGTTGTGCCTGACGGTGGAAGGGTGATTGCAAAGCGTTTATCCGCGCTTTCGGGATACGCTTTATCCGAGCCGGCGGGAAGCGCCGCTTACGGCGGGCTTAAGGACTGGTTTATCAAGGAATACGGCTTGCCTGCTTTTACTCTTGAATGCGGCAAGGGTGTTAATCCGTTGCCTATTGGAGACAGCGACATTATTTATAAGGGATTAAGGGATGCTTTGTTTTCGTGCATAACAGCGGTGTAGAGTTTTACTAACTTTTCTTGCTCGTGCAAGAAAAGTTACAAAAGAAGCACGCCAAGGGGAAAACCGATAAAAACGCGTTCGCGTTTTTTATACGTTTTCCCCTTTGGAAACCCCTTTCGGCTTAAGGAAGCTTTGTAACGTTGTTCTGCCTTCCCCTCAGGGGAAGGTGTCGACCGCCCGCTGTCATCCTGAGCGTAGCCGAAGGATCTCGGGCGGTCGACGGATGAGGTGTAGGCGGCAAAGCCGCCGTTGTAGGGACCGGCGTCCTCAACGGTCCGCTTAAAAACAAAAAAGGACGGAAGAACCGTCCTTTTAGGTGGTTTATTTATCGGTGCCGTTTGCGATACCCGAGAGGATATCGCTGTCGAAATCGAACATTGACGAGAGGATATAGTTTGAAACGTACATTCCCTTCAGCGTGAACGACCAGCTTCTGTTCTTTTTACGCACGAATCCCGTCTTCTCGTATTTCGCGAGATACTTTCCGAATAGTCGCTCGAAATCTATTCCGAATTCCGCTGCGAAAAACTCGGTGTCGACGCCCTCGTTTAATCTCATTCTCAGCATTACGTATTCTCCGATACGCTCGCTGTCCTTGACCTCGTAATTCTCGCTCAAGATATCGGGCACGCTTCCCGGAGCTTCCATGCTCTTTACGTAGTCCGATATGCTCTTTTTATATGCGAAACGGCGGTTCCCGAAGTAGGAATGTGCGCCCGGGCCGAAGCCGATATACTCCTCGCAGTTCCAGTAGCGCAGGTTATGCACGCACTGGTGTCCCGGCTTCGAGAAGTTACTTATCTCGTACTGCGCGTATCCCTTCAAGGAAAGATATTCGACTGCGTCGAAATACATTTTGCACTCGGTGTCCTCATCGGGCAGAGCGAGGGTGTCTTTTCTTTCGTCGAACGGCGTTCCCTCCTCGATCTTCAGCCCGTAAACGGATATATGCTCGGGATTGAGCGCGGTGACCGTTTTGAGGGTGTGCATAAAGCTTTCCGCGGTCTGATTCGGTATTCCGTACATCAGGTCGACGCTTATATTGTCGAAGCCCGCCTTACGCGCCATACGGTAGCTTTCTTCAAAATCCTCGTACGTATGTATTCTGCCGAGAGAGCGCAGCTCGTTATCGTTTGCACTCTGCAGGCCGATGCTGAGTCGGTTTATGCCCGCGCGGCGGAGCTTGCGGAGCGACGACGTCTTGAGCGTTGCGGGATTTGCCTCGATGGTGAACTCCGCGTCGCTGCAGACGTTGAAGTTATCGTATATACCGTCGATGACCTTAAGAAGCTGCTTTGTTGACAGCATCGAAGGCGTACCGCCGCCGAAGAACACGCTGTCTACGTCGTGACGCGACGCCGCCTTTGCGTAGTCCTGCATCTGAAGAAGCACTGCGTTCACGTATCTGTCGGCACATGACGAGTCGGTTATCGAATAAAAGTCGCAATATGGACATTTGCTTTGGCAAAACGGGAAGTGAATATATAAGCCGAGAGTTTTATCTGTCATTTTTTATTCCTCTGAAAATTTTTCCGATAACCAATTATATCACATAAAGGTGCAGGTGACAAGAGTTTGGTCAAGAAAACAAAAAAATTCATAATTCATCCGTCAACGGTAATTTTCTTAATACTGATCTCTCTTTCGGGAGTCGGCTACGAGGGGCTTATCACGCTTTTTTGCGCCCTCATTCACGAGCTCGGCCACTATTTTGCCGCGCGGATCTGCCGTGCCGTGCCGACGAGGATCGTCGTTTATCCGTTCGGGGCGGATATGGCGTTGCCCGTCGGTTTACGCTCTTACAAAGCCGATATTTTTATAGCTCTCGCCGGCCCTTGTCTTAATCTTATTCTCCTTTCTTTCGGTCTGCTCCTTTCCCTCGGCGAATTTTTCTGCGCCTGTAATCTCGTTCTTGCTTTTATAAATCTGATGCCCATAAAAGGGCTTGACGGCGGAACGGTCTTGGAGAATCTTCTGCTCACTGTTTTCTCGCCGAAAACGGCGGAAAGAGTGCTTTTAGGGGTTACTTTTTTTATTCTGTTTATCCTCTATTTGTTTTCGGTTTATTTTCTGTTTTCGGGTATGGGCGACCCGTCGCTTTTTATAATCGTTTGCGCCCTGTTCGTCGGGACGGTGGGGAGGAAAAAATGAATTTCCCCTCCCCGACAGAGAAGTCAAACGGAGAGTCGAGGACGCCCGTCCCCACAATCGAACATATCGAAGCTTCCCATAACCGAAAGGGGTTTCCAAAGGGGAAAACGTGTGCAGAATTTTGCGTAGGCAAAATTCAAGCCCGTTGTCCGCTTGGCGTGCTTTCTTTTGGGTAGGTTTGCGAAGCAAAACTACTCTTTTCATTTGCACGATCAAAGAAAAGTGGTAAAACGGATAACGCAAGAAAACCGAGAATTATCGAGGATAACGGAGGATTTTAAGAAAAATCCCGAAAAAGCTCCGTCTAATCACGCCTAATCGCGCTTAATCGCGGTTTTTCAAGATTTTTTTACAAAACTATTGCATTTTCCTTTACATGATGATACAATTATGCTGTATTTCTATTTAGGGGTATTTTTGCCCCGTGAAAGGCGGTTGATAATTGTAAAATGGAACACAATGCAGAGATAATTATTCGTCTTCAAAACGTCGTCAAATCCTACGACGGCGAACAGATCTTAAAGAGTATCAATCTTGATATTCGGGATAAGGAATTCATTACCCTACTCGGTCCCTCGGGCTGCGGTAAAACTACTACTCTCCGTATTATCGGCGGCTTCGAAACTCCCGACGACGGACACGTATATTTCGACGGCAAGGACGTCAAGGACGTTCCTCCCTACGAAAGACCGGTAAATACGGTCTTTCAGAAGTACGCCCTTTTCCCGCATCTCAACGTTTATGAAAATATCGCCTTCGGTCCGCGTCTTCGCAAAATGGACAAGAAGGAGCTTCACGAAAAGGTCCTTAAAATGCTCGAGGTAGTTAACCTCAAGGGCTTTGAGAGAAGAAAGGTCACTACTCTCTCGGGCGGTCAGCAGCAGAGAGTTGCTATCGCTCGCGCTCTTATAAACGAGCCCCGCGTTCTGCTCCTCGACGAGCCGCTCGGCGCACTTGACCTCAAGCTCCGCAAGGACATGCAGATGGAGCTTAAGAACATTCAGCAGAGAACCGGCATTACCTTCGTTTACGTCACTCACGACCAGGAGGAGGCGCTTTCGATGTCCGACACCGTCGTAGTTATGGACAACGGTGAGATCCAGCAGATCGGTTCTCCTCAGGACATTTACAACGAGCCCGAAAACGCGTTCGTTGCCGACTTTATCGGCGAAAGTAACATCGTTGACGGCGTTATGCACGAGGACTATTTCGTTTCCTTCTCGGGCAAGAAGTTCCGCTGTCTTGACAACGGCTTTGAAAAGAACGAGCCCGTTGACGTCGTCGTGCGTCCCGAGGACGTTGACGTCGTTTCCGTTGAGCGCGGAATGCTCACCGGTGTCGTTACAAGCGTCACCTTCAAGGGCGTTCACTATGAAATTATCGTTGATATCGGCGGATTCAAGTGGATGATCCAGACGACCGACTACGTTGAAAACGGCGCGTCTATCGGTCTTTACATCGAGCCCGACGCGATACACGTTATGAAGAAGTCGGAGTTCTCCGGTATGTTCGGCGACTATTCTACCTTCTCCGAGGAGATGGAGCACATGTCCGACCCGACGTTTGACCCCGACCTCGAGGATGAGGACGAGGAAAGCCCGGAGGGCGAGGACGAATGAAGCGCAAAAGCATTTTCCAGCGTATGGCGGCGGCTCCCCATATCGTCTGGATGGTGATGTTTATCGTCGCCCCCATGCTTTTCGTACTCTATTTCGCCTTCACTGACGATAAGGGCCGCTTTACCTTTGATAACATTCTTTCTCTTTCGGGTTATTCGAACGTTTTTATTCTTTCGATCGCCTTTGCTCTCATTGCGACCGTGATATGCCTTATTATCGGCTATCCGCTTGCCTATTTCATGTCGAAGGCGTCCCCGCGAACGAGAAAGCTCCTTATGGTGCTTATTATGCTCCCCATGTGGTGCAACCTTCTTATACGCACCTACGCGCTTATGGCTCTCCTTGATAACGGAGGTCTATTAAACGCTCTGCTCGTCAAGCTCGGCCTTAACAAGCTTTATATCGTCGGATCCGATTTCGGCGTTATTCTCGGTATGGTCTACGACTTCCTGCCCTATATGGTCCTTCCGATATTCACCACTATGACGAAGCTCGACAAGAGATACATTGAGGCGGCGGCAGACCTCGGCTGTAACAGTATTCAGACCATGACCAAGGTCGTTATGCCCCTTACCGTTTCGGGCGTTATCTCAGGAGTTACGATGGTATTCGTGCCGTCGATCTCGACCTTCTATATCTCCCAGAAGCTCGGCGCGGGCAAGATAGACCTTGTCGGTGATACCATTGAGCGTCTCTTTAAGAATACCAGCACCTACAACGTCGGCGCCGCCGTGTCGCTCGTTATGATGGTACTCATCATTATCTCCGTCGGAATCATGAACAAGTTCTCCGACGATGACGGAGGTATAATAGTATGAAAAAATTCCTTTCAAGCGGTTATATCTTCCTCATTTTCGCGATCCTTTACGCGCCGATACTCGTTCTTATCGTATTTTCCTTTAACGAGGGCGGCTCGCTCAGCGAATTTACGGGATTTTCCTTTACCTGGTACAAGGAGCTCTTTAACGACGAGCAGGCGCTGACTGCGCTTAAAAACTCGCTCGTGCTTGCGGTGCTTTCTTCCTGTATTGCGACGGTGATCGGAACCTTTGCCGCGCTCGGTCTTCATCACATGAAAAGAAAGGCGCTTAAGGGCGCTATCACGTCGGTAACGAACATCCCGATGATGAACCCCGATATCGTTACGGGCGTTTCGATGATGCTTCTTTTCGTCGCTATCGCGACCTTCTTTAAGGCAAATAACTTTATGGGCTTCGGCACGATGCTCGTGGCACACACGACCTTTAACCTGCCCTACGTTCTCCTTTCGGTGACTCCGCGCTTCAACGCGCTCGACAAGTCGCTCTCCGAGGCGGCTATGGACCTCGGATGCACTCCTGCAAGAGCGTTCTTCTCGGTCGAGCTTCCCGAGATAGTTCCCGGTATCGTTTCGGGTCTTATGCTCGGATTTACGATGTCTCTTGACGATTTCGTCATCAGCCACTTCGTTTCCTCGCCGAATTTCCAGACCCTTCCCCTTTACGTTTACAACCAGACCGTGCATAACGTCAAGTTCAGTATGTACGCGCTCTGCGCCATCATCGTGGCGACCATTCTCGCCATTCTTCTCATCGTCAACTTCGCGGGCTCAATGGGCGACCGCAGAAGCCGCCGTGCGAAAGGAGGGGCAAGATGAAAAGACTTATTTCGCTTTCTCTTATTTGTCTTATGCTTCTTCCTCTGCTCTTCTCATGCGCAAAAAATGAGACAAAGGGCAAAACGCTTTACGTTTACAACTGGGGTGAATATATCTCCGACGGAAGCGAAGGCACGCTCGATTCAAACAAGGCGTTTGAGGATTGGTACTATAAGCAGTACGGCGAGCGCGTAACGGTCGTTTATTCGACCTTCTCCTCTAACGAGGATATGTACGCGAAGCTCTCTTCCGGCTCGGTAAGCTACGACGTCGTCGTTCCGTCCGACTACATGATCGAGCGCCTCATAGATGAGGATATGCTCGCTCCCCTCAACTACGAGAAGATACCCAACATCGTAAACCTCGCGCCCGAATTTTACGGTCCCGACGCCGAGTTCGACTACTACGACGAGGGCAACGTTTATTCCGTTCCTTATTTCTACGGAATGATCGGCATAATCTACAACAAGACGATGGTCGACAAAGAGGACCTCGGCTCGTGGGAGCTTATGTGGAATCCGAAATACAAGGGCAACATTCTGCAGTTCAACAACTCCCGTGACGCCTTCGGAACCGCGCAGTACAAGCTCGGTCTCGACGTAAACGGCTCAGATGAAAAGGAATGGCGCCTTGCTCTTAAGGAGCTTCGGAAGCAGAAGGACATCGTTCAGGGCTACGTCATGGACGAGATCTTCAACAAGATGGAGGGCGGTAGCGCCGCCATCGCCGCCTACTATGCGGGCGACTTCCTCGCCATGTACGAGAACAACAACGATCTCGATTTCTTCTATCCCAAAGAGGGAACGAACCTCTATATCGACGCTATGTGTATTCCGAAGTCGAGCAAAAACAAGGAGCTCGCCGAGGCGTACATCAACTTTATGCTCTCCGAAGAGCCGGCTGTCGCAAACGCGCTCTACACTTATTACGCGTCCCCTAACCGCGTCGTTCGTGAAAGCGCAGAATACCGCGCCGAGATGGAAGGCATTATGGAGGGTGCGTACGAGCTCATGTACGACACCGCAGACGTCAAGGCGACTGCCTACAAAAATCTCCCCGGCGATCAGCTTGCGCTTATCAACCGTCTGTGGGAAGAATTGAAGTCGGACATTGAGATCAGTCCCGTCATTTACGTTCTTTGCGCCGCGATCGTTATCGCGCTCGCGTCCTTCGGCATCTTCTTTGCCGTGCGCAAAAAGCTCAGAAACAATTATTGATTTGAGGTGCAGACGCTATGTATGCTAATATCGGAAAGAAAATAATGGCGCTTGCCATCATTTTAGCCGTCGTAATGATGCTCGCATCATTCGGATACGGAATTTATCTTCTTACCAAAAATCAGGCGGCTGTCGGTGCTTTGACCATGGTCTTCGGACCGATCACGTCATGGATATCGGGATTTTTCCTTTACGGCTTCGGACGTCTTATCGACAATACCGACTACATTGCCCGTAAGATGGGACGCCGTGACGGCTTCGGTATTCCCGACGTTTCCGACAAGCTCGACTGGAGCACGCCCGAGGAGGACGACGCCGAGGAAACGGTTGCTCCTCCCAAGTTTATCGCGCAGAGGATCGTCACCGACAAGGACTCCGACAAAAATAACTAAATTGAAGCACGCTCTCGAAAGAGAGCGTGCTTTTTAGGAAATAAGTTAGTTTTCTTTTACAACGGGTCGTCGAAGGCGCCGACCCCTACCGG
>JAFTTT010000107.1 GCA_017466625.1 Clostridia bacterium | reverse complement strand
TGCCGTTATTACACGGAGGACAGCCGCGTTTATACGATGACCGACGAAAAGCTTAATAACTTCTATATTGAAGCCGAAAAGCTTGCGCGTCAGTCGTACAGAGTAATTGCCATTGCTTCAAAGGACACGGTTTATAATAATCTGCGCCGTGTTGCAAACTGCCATTCCGAGCTTACGCTCGAGGGTCTGCTTGCAATCAGGGAGCCGATCCTTCCCGACGCGGCAAAGAACGTACTGCGCTGTAAGAATGCCGGCATCAAGGTCATAATGCTCTCGCCCGATGAAAGCGAAAATAACGCAGTCCTTGCCGAATCTCTCGGCATTGCATCCGGCCCCGACCAGCTTATAAAGGGCAGGGCGCTTTCGGGAATGATGGAAGGTCTCATCCGAGCCGACCTCGATAAATACACAGTATATCAGGGACTGTCCCTTGCCCAAAAACGAATGATAGTGCGCTATCTACAGGATAAGGGCGAGAAGGTCGGATATCTCTGCTCAGAGCTTGACGAGATAATCCTTATGAAGGATGCCGACGTCGGCTTCGCTCAAAGCGTAACGCTTTCCGACCGTACGGGCGGAAGCGGTGTCGACCTTTCAAGACACAATATCCCGATATACAGTAAAAACGCAAGCTCGGGACAAACGGGCTGCGAAGCGCTGAAATTCGTTTCGGACGTTATAGTTTCCGAGCCCGATTCGTCGGGAACGGGCGGCTTTAACGCAATAGTCGATTCCTTCCTTTGCTCAAAATCTGTGTATTACAATCTGCACAGAATGCTTAAATATATGATAAGCGCGCAGATAGCGCGGCTTCTGCTTATATTTATCTCCCTGTTCCTTGGATTTACGGCGCTCACTCCGCCGCAGATACTCTTCCTCGGACTTGTGACCGACTTCGCGGCGATAATAATAATCGCGTTTGAAAAGCCCGACTATTCGCTGATAAAGGCAAGCTCAAGCGTCGGTGACAAGCTTCAAAATCCCTTCGTCAAAAACCCCGAAGCGACCGTAATGGGCGTGCTCTGGGCAGTCGTCACGGCATTTACCGCAACGATGCTCATGAAGTATTCGGTAATGCCCGAATCGACCGTTACCGCCTACTGCTTCGTCAGCTTTATTATAGCGCAGATCGCGGTTCTGAACGAATCAAAGCGCGAGGGAAGCGTCTTTGATAAGAACGTGCGCGTAAACGGCGCATACCTGTCGATGCTCACGGTAATTGCTTGCTTCCTTGCGTTTAGCTTTGCTTTCCCGAGCTTCGGCGAGCTCTTCGGTATCGTTCGAATGTCACCATACGTCGCGCTTGCGCTGCTCATTCCGGCAGTTGTGTTGACTGTAGTATATGAGATCTTTAAGGCGATTTTTGCGCCCAAAAACGGCTCAAAAGGTGCCAAAAAGTGACTGTAAAGAGCTGAAAACGGTACAAAAAAAGACCGAAAACGTTACGTTTTCGGTCTTTTCTATTATAGTTCATTTATGAAATAAGGTCTTGAATACGACTTGTTTCCGTGCTCATCTGTTACTGTTACACGAACGTATGCGGGCGGATCTGATTCACGCTTGTGAGCCGAGTCGGCAATGTATGTGTTCAGGTCGAATGCCGCTTCGTTAAGAAGCACGCCGTCCTTTGCCTGAACGCGCTTGCTTGCACGTCTTTCGGTGAGAATCTCGATGGCGGATGCAGGCGACGTTTTCACCGTGAGAACACCGTCCTCAATGTAAAGGTCGCTTATCTCGGGTCCTGTTGACGAGTAGAAATCGCCGTTTTCAAGCGCAGTCATGATAGCCGAGTATTCAAGCTTGTCTGCCTTTATCATGACCCAGCCGCCGAAGTAGTCCCACATCGTCTCCCTTTTGCCGTGTGCATCGTCGGTTGCGAGAGGGAAGACTCTTTCGCCGAGCGCGAGAAGATCGTCAAGGGGCTGAACGGTGTCGGGATATCCGTTTCTTGCACAGCCGGTGTTATACACCTCAACGCCCCAAACGCCCTTAAGCTTTGAATAGAAGGGGTAGTGATTGAGCGACCAAACGGGATGGTTGTAGGAAACGATAAAGCCGTCCTTCTTGGCTTCTGCGATTACCTCGTTCATCGACTCGGGAGTAAAGGTCCTCTTGAAGTCGATCTCCTTCATTTCATCAGCCATATACTGTTCGGCATGAGCAGGCCAGAGGCGCGACTTTGAATATACGGAGCAGACAGTTTTGTTCGGATCCTTTGAATATAGATTCATATGACAGGTCTCGCGGTAGCTGTAAACGCCGTGAGTAAGCTCGGCGTTTGTAGCAAGCTCGACGGCGGTTATCGAAAGGAAGGAGTCATCGTTTAGGTCGTTATGGGGAACCATTGCCTCGTGGTCTGTAAAAGCAACGACAGAGTATCCCTTTTCCTTATAGACTTCCTTAATTTCTTCAGGCGTAAGCGAGCCGTCGGAGATCGTCGTATGAACGTGAAGATTCGCTTTGTAGAAGTTACCTTTTTCAGGTAAAAGGTGCTTTTTCATGGTGCTTTATTCGATTACCGTTCCGTCGGGACGGAAAAGGGGCAGCTTTTCAAGGTACACGATGTCGGGGCGCTCCTGAGCGTCACCCTCGGCGAGAATGCATGCCTTTCCGACGATGATAGCGCCTGCCTGTTCAACGAGAACTGCAAGAGCGTTAAGCGATTCGCCCGTCGAAATAACGTCGTCGACGAGGAGGATCTTCTTGCCCTTCATTCTCTCGGCGTCAGCGCCGTCGAGATAGAGATGCTGATCAGCGTCGGTCGTGATGGAACGTACGGGAACGTCGAAAACGCTCGTCATGTAAAGCTTCGGGTGCTTACGTGCAACGAAGTAAAAATCGTCCTCTCGCTGTCTTGCCATTTCGTGAGCAAGCGGAATGCCCTTTGCTTCGGCGGTTATGAGGTAATCGTATTCGGGAACGATTTTGAGTAGATCGCGTGCGCAGGCAACGGTAAGCTCTGCGTCTCCGAAGATTACGAATGCACCGATACTGAGGTTTTCGTTTACGGGGCAGATCGGAAGATGTCTCTGCAGTCCCGCGATGGTCATTTTATGTGTTAGCATGATAGTCATCCTTTCCAAAATAACTCTATATTAAATTATACCTCATAATCGAAAAAAGTCAAGATAATTTACTTCTATTCTTATAATTATACCTAAAAATACTTGAATTATTTTGAAAGGTCTGCTATAATGTATTATGTATAATTATATATTGGAGTAATATCTGATGAACATAGGACTTCTTGGCTTCGGGTCTATGGGTAAGACGCACACTTACGCCATCAAAAACCTTCCGTTTTTCTACGGACCCGGATATGAAAACGATAAGATAGTCGCACTTTGCTCGGGTCACTACGAGAACGCTGTCAAGGCGGTAAACGAGTTTTCACTCGGACGTGCCTGCAAAAGCGAGGATGAAATTATAAACGATCCGAATATTGACATAGTCGATATTTGCACGCCGAATATTTATCACTATGAGACCGTTAAGAAAGCGCTGAACGCGGGGAAGCACGTTTACTGCGAAAAGCCCCTTGCGGTCACTTATGATGAGGCGAAGGAGCTTTGCGATCTTGCAAACAGCAAGGGACTTACTTGCCGTATAGTTTTTAATAACCGCTTTATGCCCGCGGTCATGAGAGCGAAGGAGATAGTTGACAGCGGCCGTCTCGGAGGCATCGTAACGTTCAGAGTTGCGTATCTTCACGCAAGCTGTATTGACCCGAAGAAAAAGGCGGGCTGGAAGCAGGACCGCGACATCTGCGGCGGCGGAGTTCTTTTCGACCTCGGCTCGCACGCAATCGACCTCGTCCGTTACCTTTGCGGTGAGATAGCTTCGGTCAGCGGCAGAAGTCAGATATATCATAAGAACCGTCTCGGCGTTGACGGCAAGGCGTGGGAGACCAACGCTGACGAAGCGTTTTACATTACAGCTGAGCTTGAAAACGGCGGTATGGGAACTATCGAAGCAAATAAGCTCGCTATCGGAACGAATGACGATCTCTCGTTTGAGATATACGGAGAAAAGGGCGCGCTTAAGTATTCTCTTATGCAGCCGAATTATCTGCGTTATTACGACGGAGAGCGAGCAGGCGGTGTTTTAGGCGGAGACGGCGGATTTACCGATATCGAATGTGTCGGCAGATACCCTGCGCCGGGCGGAATATTCCCGTCGTTCAAGGCGCCTGTCGGCTGGCTTATGGGACACGTTGAGTCTTACCGCGACTTCCTTGACGCGATAAAGAAGGGAAGCGTGTCGAAGCCCGATTTTAAGGACGGCGCAAGAGTACAGCTCATAATGGAAAAGGCGTACGAGTCGGCCGATAACGGCTCTGTTAAGACGACCATTTAAGACATGCACCGACCGACGGCGGTTTTCCGTCGGAGAATGAGGAACTATGCTTACAGTAGGACTGACGGGCAGCTCGGGAAGCGGTAAGGGTTACGTATCCGACATAATGAAGAGCGTCGGAATACCTTGCCTTGATACCGATAAGGTTTGCCGTGACGTCTATATGAAGGGTAACGAGTGCTACGACGATCTCGTTCACAATTTCGGAGAGGATATACTCGGCGACGACGGCGAGATCGACCGCAAGAAGCTCTTTAACCTTACATTTACCGACAAGGATAAATACGAACAATTAAATTCTATCGCCTTTTATCACATAATGCGCCAGAAGAAAAAATGGATTGACGAATAAT
>JAFTTT010000106.1 GCA_017466625.1 Clostridia bacterium | reverse complement strand
TGCCTCACCTAATTGAAATTCAGCAGAGGACCACAAGTCCCTCTGCTGTAATTAAAGCTATTTACTTTCCCGAGATAGCAAGAGTGCCGATCTTGAGCGTAGGAGAAGCAACGCCGACGAAACGCTTTTCGATGTCGTTACCGATCTCGGATACGTCATTCATCATTTCGTAGAAGTTACCGCTGACAACGAAGAGCGTGATCGGGCGGTCAATCTTACCGTCCTTGATAACGAAGCCCGACGCCTGAACGTTGAAGTCACCCGAAATGGGATTAAGTCCTGCGTGCAAGCCGTTTACCTCGGTCACATATATACCGTTTTCGACGGTCGCTATGATCTCGTCCTTCGAAAGCTTGCCTTCCTTGAGGTAAAGGTTCGTCGGAGAAGCCGAGATCGCGCCCGTTCCGCCTGCCTTGAAGCCGTTACCCGTCGGCTCGGCTTTAAGGAAATTCGCGGTCTTGAGGTTGTTCAGGAATCCGCAGAACACGCCGTTTTCAACTACGTTCTTCGTGCGGCAAGGAACGCCCTCGTCGTCGAAGGGATACTTGATAAGAGCAACGTCGGAGAAGGGATCGTCGATGATGTTGACGTTGTCGCCGAACACCTTCGTTCCGACCTTGTCGGTAAGAAGCGTCATCTTGCGAAGCGCGCTGTCGCCGAGGAATACCGACGAGAATGCCGAGAGTATCTCGCTTGCAACGTCACGCTTGAGCACAACGGGATATTTGCCCGTCTCGATAGCGCCTGCGCCGAGCTGGGAGAGCGCAGATTCGGTCGATTCGCTTACGAGTCGGTCGAGCTCGAGATCGGCAAAGTTGATATTGATATCACCCGAGAAGCCGACGACGGTCTGTTCGCCGTTGCTTGCAAGCGGGCCGAGGAAGGTCGAAATGTAGGACATTTCTCTTTCGAGGTTGAGTCCCTTCGAGTTGATAAGAGTTGCCTTCTGCGAGGTCTCAGAATACTGGCAGTAGCCGATCTTCACGATCTTGTCGCTCTTTGAGAGAGCTTCGCTCTCGAGCTTTTTGAGCATCGCGATCTTTTCGCCCGTCGTGTGCTCCTTATAGTCGGACTTGACCTCGGGAACGGTCACGTAGGTGCTTCCGCCCTCATACATAAACTCGGGCTCTGTCGCGTCGAGTGCGTCAACGTTCTTTACCAAGCTCTGAAGAACAGTCTCCATCGTCTCGTCGTCGAGCGACTCGGAATTGACGTAAGCCATCTTTCCGTCCTTAAGACCGCGGATAGAAACCGAGAATATCTCTCTTATATTGTAGGATTCAAGCTTTCCGTCGTCAAGCTTTATGGTGTTGCTTTCGGAGGTGTTTGCATAGACCTCGACCGCTTCGAGTCCAAGCTCAAGACCTCTTTCTATAATTCTTTCAAGAGTCATTATCAGTTACCTCCCTTTCCGCCGACTGTCATGCTCGATACTCTTATTGTCGGCTGACCGACGATCGTCGGAACGGATCCGCTCATAGAGCCGCACATTCCGTAGCCGTATTCAAGATTATCAGCGATCATATCGATTCGGAGAAGAACGTCCTTGCCCGAGCCGACGAGCGTCGCACCCTTTACGGGCTTTGTGATCTTTCCGTCCTCTATCATATAAGCAACGTCAACTGCGAAGTTAAATTCGCCCGTTGCGGGGTTGACCGATCCGCCGCCCATTTCCTTTGCGAAAAGTCCGTACTTGGTGTTCGCAATTATCTCCTCGAAGGTCGATTCGCCGGGGAGGAAATAGGTATTCGTCATACGCGAGGTCGTCTGATACTTGTACGACTCACGGCGAGACGAACCGGTTACGGGATGGTTCATCTTCGTAGCATTTCTCTTATCAACGAGATAAGACTTAAGAATACCGTTTTCAATAAGAAGGTTGCGCTTAGAGGGAGTTCCCTCGTCGTCTACGTTGATCGAGCCCCAAAGGTTCTCGCCCGTGCCGTCGTCAACTGCGTTAACGATGTCTGAGGCGACCTTTTCGCCGAGCTTTCCGCAGAATACGCTCATTCCCTTTGCAACGGAGGTCGCTTCAAGGCCGTGAACGCACGCCTCGTGAAGAATAACGCCGCCGAAGCCGTTGTGGATGACTACGGGCATCTCGCCGCCCTGCATCTGCTCTGCGTGAAGCATCTCAACGGCGTTTACAGCCGCATCGCGTCCGAACTGAACGGGATCAAAGCCCTCGAACATCTCCATTCCCTGGTTGCGTCCGAACGAGCTGTGAGCCGGCTGCATATCCTTGCCGTCGCTCGCGATCGCCTGACACATTATTCTCGTGTTGCAGCGATAGTCGGTCTGCCAGGTGGAGTCGCTTGCGAATACGAAAATTCTCTGCTCCTTCTTGGTAAGGTTAGCCATTACCTGGACGATCTCGTTACTGTAAGCATACGCGCCCTCTGTCGCGCCCGAAAGGAGCTTGAGCTCCTCGGTATAATCCTCACCGCGGATATACTTCGGATCGACTACGGTAGGAACGCTCTTTTCGGTGAAAGGAAGAACGTCGATCTTCTTCTCTCCCTCAAAGCTGTCAGCAAGCACCTTTGCGGTCGCAAGCAGCTTTTCGGGTGTGAAATCGGTAACTGACGCGTTTACCTCGGTGCCGTCCTTGATAACACGGACAGCCGCGCCCATTACCTTCGACGCGTTCGCGTTCGCGAGCTTTCTTTCACGCATCATCAAAACTTCGTTTGCCGAATTTTCGATATATACCTCGGCAAATTCGCCGCCTGTGCTCAGAGCCGCTTCAAGAATGCCCTTCGCTACGTCCTCGGTGATACCGAAAACCTCTGTGTGTTTAACACTCATTGTAAATTCCTCCCTGATTATTTAGGTTATTGACCTAATTATAGCACAAGAGGCGTCAAAAGTAAATAAGCAACTTCCAAGAGGTGGAAAAAAACGGACGAGCGGTTATTACACGACTGCTAAATCAAATATTGACGGCAGTCGAAAAATCGTATATAATATATTTAATGAAAAAACACGGAGAAAAACGGATGAAAAACGGCTTAAAAACGCGCATTTTGGCGCTGATTTTGGCACTTTTTGCACTCATTTCCTGCGCTTGCGGACCGAAAAAAGACAAAGGATGTAACGGCAAACACGTTGACGACGACGATAACGGATACTGCGATTACTGCACCGAGCTCGTGCTCGTATACTTCGATTTTTACGCGCTCAACGACCTGCACGGCAAGTTCTCCGACACCGATTCACAGCCCGGTGTCGACGAGCTGACGACCTATTTCGAGCAGGCGCGTCAGAAGAATCCTAACACGGTCCTTCTCGCGTCGGGCGATATGTGGCAAGGAAGCCCCGAATCGAATCTGACCGCAGGCAACATGATGACCGAATGGATGAACTGCGTCGGCTTCGTTTCTATGACGCTCGGCAACCACGAATATGACTGGGGCGCAGAAGCCATAATTGCGAACGAGTCGCTTGCCGACTTCCCGTTCCTTGCGATAAACATTTACGACCGCGAAACGAACAAGCAGGTCGAATACTGCGAAAGCTCGGTCGTCGTCGAGCTTAACGGTGTGACCGTCGGAATCATCGGCGCGATGGGCGACTGCTACTCCTCCATCGCTCCCGACAAGGTAGAGGACGTTTATTTCAAGACGGGCGACGAGCTTACCGAGCTCGTCAAGGCGGAATCGGAGCGTCTGCGTGCTGAGGAAGGCGTTGAGTTTATCGTCTATTCTCTCCACGACGGCGGTACGAGCGGAAGCGTAAACTACCGCACGTCATATTACGCCATTACCCTTTCGCGCGGTTATGTCGACCTCGTTTTCGAGGGACACACGCATAAAAGCTACGCAAAGCCCGACGACGAAGGCATCTGGCATCTCCAGGGCGGCGGCGATAACGACGGAATCACCTACGCCGCGGCTCGCTACAATGTTGCAAACGGCAACAAAGCAGTTCTTGAAGCAAAGTTCATAAGAACGAACGAATACTATAAGCTCCCCGATTCATCGATCGTAAACGAGCTTCTTGAAAAATATAAGGATCAGATCTCGGCAGGCGATGAGGTGCTCGGTACGACTCCGACCTGGCGCAGCTCCGATTATCTGCGCGACGTTATCGCACAGCTATACTACGAAAAGGGCGTCGAGCTTTGGGGCGATCAGTACGACATCGTCCTCGGCGGCGGATATATGTCGGCTCGTTCGCCTTATGACCTTGAAGCAGGCGAGATACGCTACGGCGATCTTTACTCAATATTCCCTTTTGATAACAATCTCGTTCTCTGCTCAATTAAGGGCTCCGATCTAAGCAAGCGATTCTTTAACACAAACAATTCAAATTACTACATCTATTACGATTCCTACGGCGCGAGCATCAAGGACAATATCGACGCAAACAAGACCTACTATATAATAGTAGATAGTTATTCGTCCTCCTACGCGCCGAACCGTTTGACCGAGGTCGCTCGCTACGACGAGCCGGTCTACGCCCGCGACCTGCTTGCCGAATATATCAAGCAAGGCGGACTTTCACACTGATGAAAAACTCTCCTGCACCGCAGGAGAGT
>JAFTTT010000105.1 GCA_017466625.1 Clostridia bacterium | reverse complement strand
GGGCGTCGAGGACGTCGCCCTCCACAACAAGTTCAATAAAAGCTTATACCTCTCTATTCTAACCCACAAGGAGAACCGCATTATGACTCCAATGATGGAACAATACCTCGAAATAAAAAAACGCTATCAGGACTCTATCCTCTTCTACCGCCTCGGAGACTTTTACGAGATGTTCTTCGACGACGCAAAGACGGCGTCAAGGGAGCTTGAGCTGACCCTGACAGGCCGCGCCTGCGGCGACGGCGAACGCGCGCCGATGTGCGGAGTTCCGTTCCATTCGGCAGACGTTTATATCGGCCGACTCGTCGCAAAGGGCTATAAGGTCGTCGTATGCGAGCAGATGGAGGATCCCGCGACGACGAAGGGACTCGTCAAGCGAGACATAGTCCGCGTCGTAACGCCCGGTACGGTAATCGACAATACACAGCTCGACGACTCGAAGAATAACTATCTCTGCGCCCTCTGCGTAAACGAAAGCGCGGCAATATGCTTCTTCGACGTCTCGACGGGCGAAATGACCGCAACGAGCTTCGAGACCTACCGTTCCGACAGCGTCGTAAACGAGCTTGCGAAGTTCTTACCGAAAGAGGTAATGGTAAATAAGCCGCTCTCCGAGCTTCCCGACGTCGAGTTTTTCGTAAATAACCGTCTCGGCGCATACGTCGGACAGGACAAGAGCGAGCTTTTCGGCTATAACGGATGTCTTGCGACCGTTACGAAGCAATTCGGCTCGCAGGCGTACGAGGCAAAGGAAAGAAGCAGAGAAACGGTATGCGCCATCGGCGCGCTTCTTCAGTACGTGGCAGATACGCAGAGAACCGACACGGCAAACGTATCGGGGCTCAAATTCTATCAGAACGGCGAATATCTCGAGCTTGACGTAGCAACGAGACGGAATCTTGAGCTTTGTGAAACGATGCGAAGCAAGGACAAAAAGGGATCGCTCCTTTTCGTTCTCGACAAAACAAGATCGTCGGCAGGCGCGAGAATGCTCCGCAGATGGGTGGAGCAGCCGCTCGTTAATGCAAATAAGATCGGACGCCGCCAGAGAGCCGTTGCGGAGCTGGTCTCTAACTTCATGGCGCGCGAGGAGCTCAGCGAGTGCCTTTCGCATATTCTCGACCTCGACCGCCTCATGACGAAGCTCGTCTACGGCACGGCAAACGCAAAGGATCTGCGTGCGATCGCGGCGACCGCGTCGCTCATTCCCGATATCAAGGAGCTCACCTCGTCATTTGTCAGCGAGGAGCTTTCCGATATACATCTCCACCTCGACACCCTTTCCGATATTAAAGACCTGATCGAGCGCTCCATAAAGGAGGATCCCCCCTTCTCGCTCCGCGAGGGCGGATTTATCCGCCGCGGCTTCAATCCCGAGGCGGACGAGCTTTACGAGATCGTACATAACGGCAAGAGCTATATTGAGAAGATAGCAGAAGCCGAAAGGGAAGCGACGGGAATAAAGAACCTCAAGGTCGCGTTCAACCGCGTGTTCGGCTACTATATAGAGGTCACGAAATCAAATCTCAACGAGGTTCCCGACCGCTACATAAGAAAGCAAACGCTCGTTAACGCCGAGCGCTTCATAACCGAGGAACTCAAGGAAAAAGAGGGACTCATCCTCGGCGCGTCGGACAAGCTGAACGCGCTCGAATACGAGCTCTTCACACAGATAAGAGAAAGGATCGCCGCCGAGATAAAGCGTGTACAGCAGACGGCGTCGCTCCTTGCGAAGCTCGACTGCTACGTGTCGCTTGCAGAGGTCGCAGTGCGTAACGACTATACCTGCCCCGAGATCGAGTACGGCAACGCGATCGTAATAAAAGAGGGACGTCACCCCGTCGTCGAGCACTTCTCGAAGGACGGATATTTCGTGCCGAACGATACGATCCTCGATACGAACCACAACCGCCTCGCGCTTATCACGGGACCGAATATGGCAGGTAAATCGACCTATATGCGTCAAGTCGCGCTTATCACGCTCATGGCGCAGATCGGCTCCTTCGTTCCCGCAAAGGAAGCGCGCATTGGCATCGTAGATAAGATATTTACGCGCGTCGGCGCGTCGGACGATCTCGCGTCGGGAACGTCGACCTTTATGCTCGAAATGAACGAGGTCGCGTATATCCTCAAAAATGCGACCAACCGCAGTCTGATAATCTACGACGAGATAGGACGAGGAACCTCGACATTCGACGGAATGAGCATCGCACGTGCCGTGGCGGAATACACGGCAGGCAAAAAGCTCGGCGCGAAGACGATGTTCGCAACTCACTATCACGAGCTTACCGTCCTCGAAAAGGAAATGACGGGCGTCGTAAACTATAATATCGCCGCAAAGAAAAAGGGCGACGATATCACCTTCCTTCGCAAAATTGTGCGCGGCGCGACCGACGACAGCTACGGTATAGAGGTCGCAAAGCTGGCAGGAGTACCGAATGAGGTAATAAGACGCGCAAAGGAAGTGCTTAATCAGCTAACGAGTGAAAACGCGCGTCCCGTCGAATATAAGGGCCGAGATAACGCGATAACCTTCGACGACTATAAGGCGGACGAGGTAAGAGAGAAGCTTCTGAATCTCGACCTCAACCTGCTTACCCCCATCGAAGCGCTGAACGTCCTCTCCGAGCTTAAAAAGATAGCAAAATAAAGGAAAAAATATATGCAGAAGATAAATCTTCTTGATACACAGGTAGCGAATCTTATCGCGGCGGGCGAGGTCGTTGAACGCCCCGCCTCGGCGATAAAGGAGCTGCTCGAAAACAGTATAGACGCAGGCGCGACGCAAATAACCGCCGAGATAAAAAACGGCGGCGTGTCGCTTATGCGTATAACCGACAACGGATGCGGAATGTCGAAGGAGGACGCCCTCGTCTGTACCCGCCGCCACGCGACGAGTAAGATAAAGGACGCGGCCGACCTTGACGGTATCGTCACCCTCGGCTTCCGAGGCGAGGCGCTTGCCGCGATCTCGTCGGTATCGAAAATGAGAATAATGACGAGAACGAAGGATTCCGAGCTCGGCGTTATGGTAACGAGCGAGGGCGGAAATATCGTCTCCTGCGAGGAAAGCGGATGCCCTTACGGCACGACGGTGATCGTCGAGGAGCTTTTTTCGAACGTTCCCGCGCGCCGAAAGTTCTTGAAGCGCGACGCGTCGGAAACGGCGGCGGTCAGCGCGGTAATGGAAAAGCTCGCGCTTTCGCGCCCCGATATTGCGTTCAAATTCATCGTCGACGGAAATCTCCGCTTCCAGACGGCGGGCGATAATTCGCTCGTGAACGTCATATACGCGGTCCTCGGCCGAGATTTTGCGAAAAAGACCGTCAAGGTACACGATATGACTGACGGTGTCGAGGTCGAAGGAGTTATCGGCACGCCCGATAACGTGCGCGGAAACCGAGGCGCCGAAAACTTCTTTATAAACGGCAGATATATAAGATGCGGTACGGCATCGGCGGCACTTGAGCAGGCGTTTTCTTCCTACATTCCGTCGGATAAATTCCCGTCCTGCGTGCTTGCGATAACGGTAAATCCCGCGTTCGTCGACGTAAACGTTCATCCGCAGAAGTTAGAGGTCAAATTCTCGAACGATAAGCCGATATTCAACGCAGTTTACTGCGCGGTGAGAAACACGCTTATGAACGGTATCGACCGCCCGACGATGGGTCAGACCAAGCTCACGGGCGATAGCTATAAGCTGTACCGGGACGTACTGTCTATGAAAACGGCGACGGAAGCCGAGGCAGAGCAGATCGCGTCGGAGAAGGAGCGCCTGACACGTAAATACGAGCAGATAACGGTACCCGTAGAGGAGAAGACCGTACTTCCCGAAATTGAAGTCGCAGTACCGAAGCCGATACTTATGCCGTGGGAGACCGAGGTCAAGAAGGCGCCGATGCCTTCCGATATTCCTGCGCCTTCCCCTGTTCCTAAACCCGAGCCGCACCCGACCTTTACCGAGCGTCCGGCGGTGGTCGAGCCGATAAAAGCGCCCGAAAGTGCGCCGAACGTGTCCGAAAACGCACCGAAAGTGACGCTTAACGAGCCGAAAACGGCACAAAATGAGCCGAAAACGGCACAAAATGAGCCGATTCCGACACCCTTTTTCAAGATCGCGGGCGTTATGTTCAATACCTACGTTTTCGTCGAGCTTGAAAATAAAATGATGATAATCGACAAGCACGCGGCACACGAGCGCGTTCTGTTTGAAAAGATGCGCGCGAATATGTCGTCGCTCGACCCCGTTTCGCAGCTTCTTTTGTTCCCCGTGAACGTACCGCTGACGAGCGAGGAAATGGCGGCGTGCGATGAGTACCGCGACGAGCTTATAAAGCTCGGCTTCGACTTTGTCGAGGGCGAAAAGGGCGTTGACCTTATACAGTACCCGTCGGGGCTTAACGATGCGCAGGCGGTGACGATGTTCGCCGAGCTTGCCTCGCGCTTAAGCGACGGTCACGGCGACCTTAAGATCGGACGTGACGCCTTCTACGAAAAGGCGCTCTACCAAGCGTCCTGTAAGGCGGCAGTCAAGGGCGGACGCGAGGACAGCCCCGAAAATATCCGCTGGATCGCCGAGCAGGTCATCGTCAACCCGAACATCCGCTTCTGTCCGCACGGACGCCCCGTCGCTTTTGAGATGACCAAGAGCGAATTTGAGAGGCAGTTCGAACGCACTTAATTCTGTTGCGGAACTGTTTGACACTGAAAATATATCGCCACACCGTAGGGCGGGGGCTTGCTCCCGCCGCACAAAAACAATGTTACTTTTTCGAGCGACAAATGGTCGCTCGTCCCACGGCGGGAGCAAGCCCCCGCCCTACAAGAGCGTTACGCGGTGTTTTCTAAATGCGCGATAGAGATTCACATAGCGAAAAACTAAAAAACTTCCCGCGCTGTTTTCGCGGAGAAAATAAAAAAGCCGAGCTGTTATCTCGGCGGAAATGAGAATATAATGGCAAAATTTACGTTACTTAAGCAAGAGGGCAGAGCTCGCCGAGGAACCTTTGAGACGGTTCACGGCACGGTTCAGACCCCCGTATTTATGAACGTCGGCACCTGCGCGGCAATTCGCGGCGGAGTATCGACCGATGACCTAAGAGAGATCGGCTGTCAGGTCGAGCTTTCGAACACCTACCACCTACACATCCGTCCCGGCGACCGCCTTATACACGAAATGGGCGGTATCCACAAGTTCTTTAATTGGGACCGCCCCGTTCTTACCGACTCGGGCGGATTCCAGGTGTTCTCGCTTGCGAAGCTCCGCAAGATAAAGGAGGAGGGCGTTACCTTCAATTCCCATATCGACGGCAAGAAGATATTTATGGGACCCGAGGAGTCGATGCAGATACAGTCGAACCTCGCGTCGACGATCGCTATGGCGTTCGACGAGTGCGTTGCTAACCCCGCAGAATACCGCTACGCGAAGGACTCCTGCGACCGCACCTTCCGTTGGCTTCAGCGCTGCCAGGCGGAGATGAAGCGCCTTAATTCGCTTCCCGAAACGATAAATAAGAATCAGCTCCTTTTCGGTATAAACCAGGGCTGCACCTATATGGATCTTCGCGTAAACCACATGAAGCGCATCGCCGAGCTCGACTGCGACGGCTACGCTATCGGCGGTCTTGCAGTCGGTGAAACGGCGGAGGAGATGTATGCGACGATCGACGAGGTCGAGCCGCACATGCCGATAAACAAGCCGCGTTATCTTATGGGCGTCGGAACACCGCAGAACATTCTTGAAGCGGTACGCAGAGGAGTCGATTTCTTCGACTGCGTAATGCCGAGCCGTAACGCGCGCCACGGAAACCTCTTTACCTGGGAGGGCAAGCTGACGATACTGAATCAGCGCTTCAAGATGGACGCGCGTCCGATCTCGGAAAAATGTAACTGTCCTGCTTGCCGCAGTTACAGCAGAGCGTATATACGCCACCTATTAAAGGTTGACGAAATGCTCGGAATGCGTCTTTGCGTGCTTCACAACCTCTATTTCTATAACGACCTTATGCAGAAGATAAGAGACGCGCTCGACGAGGGAAGATTTGAAAGCTTCTACCGTGAAAATATCGAGCGTCTCGGTACGCCCGTACAATGATAGAGATACTCTATTCCGATGACACGCTCGCAGTCGTTATAAAGCCGATAGGATACATTTCGGAGGATGGCGAAAGGTCTGTGCCGTCGCTTATAAGAGAAGCGCTCGGAGATCCCGACGCTTACGTCGGAACGGTACACCGTCTTGACAAAAACGTCGGCGGACTTATGGTCTACTCGCTTCGGCGTGACGTGACGGGCAAGCTGACGGAGGCGCTTTCCTCGCCCGACGCAGGAAAGGAATACCTGGCGTTTCTTTCGGGAATACCCGAAAATGACGAGGATATTCTGACGGATCTATTATATCACGACAGAGGAAAAAACAAGACCTACGTCGTAAAGCGCAAGCGCGCAGGCGTCAAGGAAGCGAAGCTTTCTTATAAGGTAGTCAAGGTCGAGGACGGACGCTCCCTCGTTTCGGTCAAGCTCTATACGGGTAGAACTCATCAGATAAGAGCACAGTTCGCCTCGCGCGCCCTGCCTCTCGTCGGCGATAGCCGATACGGCGGAGGCAAGGGAGATCCGATGCTTTATTCGTATCGCTTGACGTTTAAGCATCCGAAAAACGGCAAGAAAATGGAATTTGAAAGCTACCCCGAATGGGGAAAATAAAAAGCACCCGGCGGAATTTATTTCCGCTTGGGTGCTTTTTTAATGAATAATGAATAGTGAATAATGAATAATGAATAATGAATGATTTTCGGTGAAGAAGATAGACGTTGCCTTGCCTTCCCCAGCGGGGGAAGGGGGACCGCAGACGCTGCGTCTGCGGTGGATGAGGTGTAGCCGTCAAAGACGGCGTGTGTCAAAGGAATGTAACATCCGTATTACAAGCAACGCGGCAAAACTTTGTCACGTTCTTTTTGCGTTCCGAAAATACCTATTGAACTTTTATTTATTATGTGCTATTATTAAAGGTGCCAAACAAAACTAAATAAAGTAAGTGTAGGATAGCATTTTTCTCGAAAAAGTGTATATCTTTATTTTTGCTGTGTAAAAATCTTAATGAGAATTTGGTAAAAACACAAATTCCCACAAAGGATTTTTACGCGGCTTTGTCCTGCATTTACTTTGTAGTTTTGTTTGGCGACAACCGGGGATTTGTGCTTTTCGGTGCGATAACTTCGGTTGTCGCACTTTTTTATTTGCAGGTGATAATATGAAGAACGCAAAGCTGTCGGAAGCCAAAAACGCGAAAAATGACGAATTCTACACGCAATACGAGGATATACAGCGTGAGGTCAACGCTTATCTTGAATATGATCCTGATGTGTTCAGGGGTAAAACCGTTCTTCTTCCTTGCGACGATCCCGAATGGTCGAATTTTACAAGATTCTTTGCGCAGAATTTTGAAAACTTCGGACTGAAAAAGCTAATAAGCACGAGCTTTGCGCACGAAAGCAAGAATTACAAGGGTGCGTATCAGCTTTCGTTTTTTGAAGAAAACGCACCGCAGTTTGACGCAGATAAGACAAAGACACGCGGAAAGATATTTACCTTGACACGGGATAGCAACAAATCAGGCGTAATAGATATCGACGACCTCGAATGGCAATATTTAGAGGGTGACGGCGATTTTAGGAGCGACGAGGTTAAGGCATTGCGCGATGAAGCGGATATTATAATAACGAATCCGCCGTTTTCGCTGTTTCGCGAGTTTGTTGCTTGGATAGTTGAGGCGGATAAGAAATTTTTGATTATTGGCAATCAAAACGCCATAACATACAAGGAAATTTTTCCGCTAATTATGAATAACATCGTTTGGCTTGGTATTGGTTTTAAGGGAGGCGCTACTCATTTCATAAATAAGTATTATACCGACTATGCGACCGCAAGTGATCACAAAGAAGGAATGATACGAGTTTCGGGTGTTGTTTGGTTTACTAATATTGACCACGGCAGACGACACCAGCCCATAAGCTTGATGACAATGGCTGATAATCTGAAATTCAGCAAACATAAAGAAATCAAAGAGTATGGGTATCAAAAATACGATAATTATGAAGCAATCGAAATACCTTATACCGATGCGATACCGTCCGATTATGACGGTGTTATGGGTGTACCGATTTCGTTTCTGCCGAAATATTGCCCCGAACAGTTTGAGATTCTAGGAATGTGCGAAAATCTTGATTTGTACGGCTTGAAAACGAGAGTTTATACCACCCAAGAATGTCAAGAACGTTATTTTGAGATTTTTGGAAAAAAGGGAACGTATGATTTGAACGCTTCAGGCGTTGTAAACGGCATAAAGGTATATCAGCGAATTTTAATACGAAAGAGAGAACAAAAATGATCACAACTCTGAAAACAGACATAACAGTTGCCGACATTTGCAAGGGCTTCGTATATAACGAGTATGAAGGCAAGGGGCTTTTCGGACTTTCGGGCAAGCTGACGATACAGCCCGAATATCAGCGTAATTACATATATGCCGACGGCAAACGCGACGTTGCGGTTATTGATTCGATTTTGAAGGGTTATCCGTTGGGACTGATTTATTTCACAAAGGTTGCCGAGGATAAATATGAGGTGCTTGACGGTCAGCAGCGCATAACGAGCTTTGGGCGTTACGTTACGGGAAAGTTTGCAATTAAGGACGGTAACGGCATACCGAGATATTTTGTTGGTTTGCCGACCGATCAACAGGAAAAAATTATGCAAACAAAGCTCACGGTCTATATATGCGAGGGAACAGAAAGTGAGATCAAGGAATGGTTTAAGACCATAAATATCGCAGGCGTACCTCTTAATGAGCAGGAGCTATCAAACGCGATACATTCGGGACCGTTTGTAACGAAGGCAAAAGAGGAGTTTTCAAACAGCCAAAACGCCAATATTCAAAAGTGGAGTGCATACGTTTCAGGAAGCGTCATCCGTCAGGACTATCTCCGCACCGCGCTTGAATGGGTGAGCAAGGGCAATGTTGACGATTATATGAGCCGTCATCGTTTTGATGATAACATTACTGAACTCAAGTCGTACTTCACTAGCGTTATTGACTGGGTATCAAGCGTGTTTGTTGACGTTGAGAGTGAAATGAAGGGCTTACCTTGGGGCGAATTTTACGAGCGTTATCACCGCAATGCCTACGCGCCCGATGAGGTGTCCGCAAAATTGCGTGAACTGTACTCGGACTTTTACGTTAAAGATAAAAAAGGGATTTATGAGTACATTTTGGGCGGTTGCACAGATAACAAGCTGTTGAATATTCGTATATTTGACGAGCCGACGAAAAAGACTGTTTACACGATCCAAACGAACGCCGCAAAGGAAAAAAACGTTTCAAATTGTCCGCTTTGTGCTATAGGCAGTGACAACAATAAAAACCGTATTTGGAAAATAACAGAAATGGACGCCGACCATGTGACGGCGTGGAGCCGTGGCGGTGCTACCGATATAAATAATTGTCAAATGCTTTGTAAGACACATAATAGATCAAAAGGTAATAAGTAAATGCCTACAGCAAAATAAAAAAGCACCCGAAAGGGTGCTTTTTTATGTCATACCGTAATAATATGCGTGTTGCTGTAAACGCCGTTGGGGACGAGTGAAATAATGCCCTCTTTTTTCTTAATATCGTGGTCGCCGTATGCGTTCGCGGTAAGAGAGGTCCACGGCTCAATGCAGAGAAACTCCGCGCCCGGCTCGTGCCAGAACGCAATATAATCGCAGTCGGGATATTCGACCTTGACCGTTCTTTCGGTCTTGCGGTTTCGGAGCACTACCTCCTTTGATCTCAGCTTTCTGAAAATGAGAGTGTCGATCTCAAAATATTTTTCGTATATCGAGAAGCAGTCGACGTTCTTTGCAAACGTCATCGTGTCGTCGATTACGAGCGGACCTTCGAGAAGGATCGCGTCGAGGTCTTCCTTATATGGGAAGACGAGGTCGTAATCCTCAACACCGCCTGGGGTCGCATACGCCTCGTGAGCGCCGACGGAGAAATACATCGTGTAATCTGTCAGATTATTAACTCTGTACTCGACCTTGAGCGAGCTTCCGATAAGAGTAAATACCGCGCGGAACTCGAACTGATAAGGGTAGACCTTGAGAGTTTCGTCGTTGTGCGTATAGAGGAGCGTGACCGAGGAATCGGTCTTTTCTTCAACGGTGAAGGTGTTTCCAATGAGAAATCCGTGCTTCTTCATCGGATAGGTCTTGCCGTTCAGAGTGTATTTGTTATCCTTGCTCGAGCCGATGCAAGGAAAGAGCACGGGCGCGCTCTTGCCCCAGAATTTAGGGTCGGCGCACCAGATGTATTCGGTATCGCCCTTTTTCAAACTCTTGATCTCCGCGCCGTTTTCGTTAATATCGCAGGATAGGATCTCGTTTTTGATGTTGACCATAATTTACCTCACAGTAATGCTGTATAGACTTCCTCTCCGCCGTTTACGTAGACTTCGGTCAGGTATCCGTCGCGGAGAATTTTAATATCGTTAATTTCGCCCTCGTAAACGACGGGATCTCGTTCCGCTCTTTCGATTACGAAGCCGTTTTGCGTCATTTTAACCGACGGGTCGGCGTCTGTCAGCAGGTGACGGACTTCTTCTATCGGATACGCGGTGATCTTGCCATTTTCGAGCTTTACCTCTCTCGGCACCGACATACAGCCGACGTCCTTTTCTGCGTATCCCTGGTATGCCCAGCCGGGCGCCCAAGAAATGAGAATATTTCTGCCCTTATGATCGCGGAAGATCTGACCTGCGTACTGGTCGGGACCCTTATCGACCTCCGACGAATATTTGATCTCAAATTTCCCGTCATCGAACGTACCGTACATCACCTTGAAATAGTGGCGGCTTTCAAGCGGACAGACCGACGCTGAAAGCAGATACAAGCCGTTATCGGCTTCCATGAACGACGGACATTCGCAGTAACGGCAGTTTTGCCACTCCGCCATAATGCCGAGATAATCCCAATTATAAAGGTCGCCGCTTCTGTACAGAAGCAGACGTCCTGTCTTCGTTTCGGGGTTTCCCGACGCCATTACGCAGTAATATTTTCCGTCTATACAGGCGATCGCGGGATCGCGGAAGGCAGGACCGCCGTCTTGCGGATAGTGCTTTATTACGGGGTTGTTTTCATACTTCGTGAAATTGACGCCGTCGGTCGAATATGCCAGGCACATAGTCGATTCAGTTTCCGGCTCGCCCCTTTTTATTGCCGCGTAGAAAAGGTATAGAACGCCGTCTTTTACTATCGCGGTTCCCGACCAGCATCCGTCTTTATCGTATTCCTTATCGGGATAAAGCGCGACGGGAAGCTCCTCGTAGGTTACAAAGTCCTTCGTCCGTGCGTGTCCCCAATGCATTGGCTGCTGCCAGGGCTTTTCAAAGTCGGGGGCGTGCTGATAGAAAATATGATAGTAGCCGTTAAAGTAAACGAGACCGTTCGGATCGTTTACCCAGCCCTTTTCGGGACGATAATGATGCTTTAATTTTCGCAAGTAGTCCATAAGGCGCTCCTTTTAAGGGGGTTGAGTATATTTTAACATAATTGGGATATTGTAGTCAAGGTGGTTTTTATCAACTTTCTTGCTCGCGCATGATGGTTGCAAAGAAGCACGCCAAGGGGCAAACCGATGAAAATTTGCATTTACAAATTTTGAAACGTTTTCCCCTTTGGAATCCCTTTTCGGCTTTTCAGGAAGACGCGCCACGTTGTCTTGCCTTCCCTTTGGGGAAGGGGGACCACGGGCGTTGCGCCCGTGGTGGATGAGGTGTAAAAAGGACGCCTTTCGGCGTCCTTTTGAGCATATCTTATTAAATTAAGGGCGAAGTCCCATTCCGCCTTCAAGGGCGAGCGTTTCGCCGTTCATATACTTGAAGTCGGGGTTAGCGAGCTGAACGCAGACGCGTCCGATCTCGGTCTCGGGATCGCCGAAGTGTCCTGCAGGGGGCATCTTTACGTTCGCCTTGAACGCCTCGGGATATGCCTTTTCAAAGCCCTCGAGCTGTGCGGTCCAGGCGAGAGGACATACGACGTTCGTGTTGATTCCGTCCTTTGCCCATTCTGTTGCCGCAACGCGGGAAAGACCGCGTATGCCTTCCTTTGCAGCCGCGTAAGCACACTGACCGTAGTTGCCGAAAAGTCCTGCGCCCGATGCGAAGTTGATTATGCTTCCCTGAGTTTCCTTAAGATAGGGGTAGCACGCCTGCATATAGTAGAATGCAGCGTAAAGGCCCGAGTAGATGGCAAGGTCGAACTGCTCGGTCGTGTGATCCTGGATAGTAACGCCCGATGCCGATGCCTGCGCGTTGTTGATGAGCACGTCTATTCTGCCGAATTCCTTGATCGCTGCGTCAATGACTGCCTGTGCTGTCGCCTTGTTGTCGTTGCCTGCAGAAATGTCGCCCGAAAGAGCGAGGACCTTGATGCCGTATTGCTTTTCAAGCTCTTCCTTTGCCTTTTCAAGCTTCGGAATATTTCTTCCCGTGATAACGAGGTTAGCGCCTTCCTTTGCGTAAGCGGTCGCGATGCCGTAGCCGATAGAGCCGCATCTGCCGTCAGAGAGGACGGAGTAACCGCCGCCCGTGATTATAGCTGTTTTTCCTGTCAAAAATCCCATTGTTATTCTCCTTTAAGATATTCGGTAAGATAACCGATGCATTCTTCAAAACGAACTCCGTACTTGTGCTCGTCGTCGCCGATCGACTTCTTTATGCACTCGACGGTATAATCGACCGCAACGCGGATAGAATATTCAAGATCGCGTCCGAGTGCGAGAGCACCGCACATGGTTGAAGCGAAAATGTCGCCCGTGCCGTGGAACTTTACGGGGAGATTTTCGTTGTAGTAGGAGCAGAATTCGTCCTTTTCGCTGTCGTAGGCAATGACGCCCTGCTTGTCTTGCGCACTGTCGAGCACGACTCCCGTCATTGCCGCAACCTTGCAGCCGAGCCCCGTAAGCTTCTTAAGAATATCCTTTATATATTCCTCGGAATAAGGGCCTTCCTTATACTCCATGCCGAGCATGAAGCACGCCTCGGTCATGTTCGGTACAATTATGTCCGCCTGCGCGCAAAGCTTTGCCATCTCGCGTGCAAACTCGGGGGTGAAGCCGGTGTAGAGCTTGCCGTTATCCGCCATTACGGGGTCGACGAACTTGATCGCGCCGTCTCCGAATTTAGCGAATATATCCTTAACGATCGCTATCTGCTCAAAGGAGCCGAGATAGCCGGTCGAAATTGCGTTGAATTTGAGTCCTATGCTTTCCCAGTGGTCTGCGATCTTCGGAATGTCATCGGTCAGATCGCGGTAGGTGAAGCCGGTAAAGCCGCCCGTGTGGGTCGACAGAATGGCGGTCGGGATAATGCAGGTCTCTGCGCCCATTGCCGACATTATCGGAAGCGCGACCGTGAGCGAGCATTTTCCGAAGCAGGAAATGTCCTGAATGGACATGACTCTTGTCTGGAACATTGTTTTTATACCTTCCTTAATAAATGATAACAGTATTATAATTCATCTTTTTTTGCGTGTCAATAGCGTCAAAAAAGTTTTTTCAAAAAAATTAAAAAAAGGTGTTGACAAAGGAAAAGTGTTGTGATATAATATCAAAGTCGCGAGGCAAGAGCCCGCGAAAGAATGGGAGCATAGCTCAGCTGGGAGAGCATCTGCCTTACAAGCAGAGGGTCATAGGTTCGAGCCCTATTGTTCCCACCATCACGGCCCGGTAGTTCAGTTGGTTAGAACGCTAGCCTGTCACGCTAGAGGTCAGGGGTTCGAGTCCCCTTCGGGTCGCCACTTTTTTATTTCGGCATTCTGCCATATCTTACTGAGTTGCCGAATATGCCTCGATAGCTCAGTTGGTAGAGCAGCAGACTGAAAATCTACGTGTCGTTGGTTCAATTCCGACTCGAGGCACCATATACGCGGATTTAGCTGATGTGGTAGAGCGCCACCTTGCCAAGGTGGAGGTGGCGGGTTCGAGCCCCGTAATCCGCTCCAAGCAAAAATCCGCTTTCGTAAGAAGGCGGATTGTTGCTTGTATTATTCACTATTAATTATTCATCATTCATCATTCATTGAATGAAAGCGGATTTTGAATGAATAATAAATAATGAAGTCGCACAGCTAATGAATAATGAATAATGAAGGTAGCTTTTCTCCCGTTGGTCGAAAAGCATTTGATATATTCAAAAAGATGCGGATTCAATGTATAATTATTATTAAAAACGAGGTGTTGTTATGAAAGAGAATTTGCTGATTGATAAATCTATTTTCTTTGCTTCTCGAATAATAAAACTTCATCAATATTTAATTAAAACGAAAAAGGAAACAATTATTTCTAAACAAATAGTTCGTAGCGGCACAAGCATTGGCGCAAATATAAATGAAGCCAACTATGGTCAGAGCAAGGCGGATTTTATTTCAAAAATGCATATTGCTTTGAAGGAGACAGCTGAAACGGAATATTGGTTGAAGCTGCTTACGATGTCCGAATATATAAATGAGGATATGGGCAAATCGCTTTTGAATGATTGCTTAGAGATAAAAAGAATTCTTGTTGCTTCCATTAACACCGCAAAGGATAATGTGAAATGAATTACCGTTCTATTAACCTTTTCCGCCGATTTTCATATCATACTATAAAAGACATACAAAATAATTTCCCAAAATCCATTGACAAAACGGCCGCGCCGTGATATAATACCCATGTTCCGAATACGGCGACATAGCCAAGTGGTAAGGCCACGGTCTGCAAAACCGTTATTCTCCAGTTCAAATCTGGATGTCGCCTCCAAACGAAAATCCGTTCACGAAAGTGGACGGATTTTTGTTTGTATTATTCACTATTCATTTTTCTGTGTGCAAGTTATAACGCAACATTAGTTTAGGTTACCGATGAAGCGGTAGTAGATATCAACTTTCTGTACGCGCTTACCGTCGATCTTTTCTGCTTCGTGAACCTCGATTTTATCAATCAGTTCGTTCAGCACAGTTTTGTTGAGTTCTTTGATATCAAGATACTTTTCAATAATAGCGGTGAAGTTTACAATGCTTTCAAGGTTGCGTTCTTCCTTTTTCAGTTCCTCGGCGATGGCAGTCAAGCGTTCATTCGCTTGCTTGCGTTCATCGGTAAACTGTGCGGAAAGACGTGCATACTCATCATCCGTAATCTTGGACAGCGCATTATCCTCATAAAGCTTTTTCGTGATAAATTCAAGCTCATCAAGTCTCTTTTGCAGTTTGCTTTGCTCTCGTTTGAGCGAAGCAAGCTGCTTTTTGTTTTGCGTGGATAAATGGGCTTGTAATGCTTCCTCAAACCTTGCACGGTCTTTTTTCAAAAGTTCAACATGACTTTGAATATCCGTCAAAACAATTTGGTATAAGGCCTTGTAAGTTATATAATGCCAAGTACAGTATTTCTTACCTTTGTTTTTGGCGTAATTGCAGACAAAACTACCTTCAAAGTCTTTGTAAGTACCGATGTTATAGGATAATGCTCTGCCACAATCGGGACACTTCACAAGCCCTGCAAAGATCTGACTGACACCATCCTTGTTGGGACGTTTTTTCACAGCCACCATCCTTTGAACGATATCCCAAGTCTCGCGGTCAATAATGGCTTCGTGGGTGTTTTCTACCTCGATCCACTGTTCTTCCGGAAGTTGAATGATCTTTTTGTTCTTAAAAGATTTGCTCGTCCTTCTGTGATTGACAAGAGTGCCGATATAAAGCTTACTGCGCAGAATAGATGCAACCGAATTGCCCATCCAATCATAAGGATAACGGGTATCGTATCCCGTTTGATAGCTGCCGTAGGTTTTTGCCACGTATGCCCGCGGAATCAAGATCTTTTCTGCGGTAAATATCTCGGCGATCTCGGTAGGCGTTTTTCCTTCCACAGTCAACCGGAACATTCTTTTGACAATGGGTGCGGTATTTTCGTCCACAATAAGATGATGCTTGTTTTCGGGATCCTTTTTGTAACCGTAGGGTGCAAAGGGTGCAGTAAACTTTCCTTGCTTAGCGAGTGTTTTTCGTGCAGACCGTATTTTCTTTGAGATGTCTTTGGCATAGAACTCATTGATGATATTGCGGAATCCCAAGAACTCATTATCCCCGTGTGCCGTATCAACACCGTCGTTTACGGCAATATACCGCACATTGTAGGATGGGAAGAATATCTCAATATACGAGCCTGTTTGCAAGTATTCTCTGCCAAGTCGGGATAGGTCTTTCGTGATAACAATATCAATCAGCCCGTTCTCAATATCGGCAATCATCTTCTTAAACTGAGGTCTATTAAAATTGGTTCCCGAATATCCGTCGTCGATATAAACCTTCTGTACGAAAAATCCTTTTTCTTTTGCGTACCTTGTTAGCATTTCACGCTGATTTGCAACGCTCATACTCTCGCCGTCACCGTCATCTACGGATAAGCGGCAGTACAAAGCGGCTCTGTTTTGTTGCTGTGTCATTCTTTCTCCTTTCTTTCAGCAACAAACAGCTTGTATCTCTATTATACGGATTTTACGGTGGTTCTTCAAGCCGTTTTGCTGAAATAATGATATGAAT
>JAFTTT010000104.1 GCA_017466625.1 Clostridia bacterium | reverse complement strand
TCGAACCCGAACTTCTTTCCCGCGGTTATCAGGTAACCGTGTATGAGGTTGTCGCCGACCGCAAGGAGCGTGACCGTGTTTATCACGACGGGCGGTTCGGTCGTTATCTCTTCCGTAGTCGTTATCTCCTCGGTAGTTGTTATTTCTAAGGTCGTCGTTTCGGCTTCCGTTGTGTCGGGAGCGGTCGTTTCGGCGGTCGTGGAGTTGTCGTCTTTATTCTGATCCGCTTTATTACAAGCTGTGAGAACGAGAGAAAATATCATTATTACAGCGAGAAGCAGAGATATATTTTTCTTCATATTTTACCCTCCGTTTTATACCTGAATTATAGCACGGTGAAAATAAATTGTCAATGCTTGGCGGAGCAAAGAGATTTTCGTCGTTTTGCTTATTGACCGACGGTCCGCTTTGTGATAATATTTATGTAGAAATTAAAATATGGAGTTAAAATGAAAATAACGATAGAACAGATAAAAAACAATAAGTCAATAAAGAGCTATATTGAAAAGGCGGACGAGTCGCTAATCGCGCTCGGATTTACCGAGCACAGCTTCCCGCACGTGAGCAGGGTCTCCTCTTATGCAAAAAAGATACTTCTGACTCTCGGATACAGCGAGCGTGAGGCGGAGCTTGCCGAGATCGCAGGGTATATTCACGACATTGGCAACGTAATAAACCGAATAGATCACGCGCAGAGCGGCGCGGTCATGGCGTTCCGTATCCTTGACAAAATGAATGCCGATCCCGACGACGTTGCGACGATAATAACCGCTATCGGAAATCACGACGAGGGCACCGCGTTTCCCGTAAATCCCGTCGCCGCTGCGCTCATTCTTGCCGACAAGACCGACGTTCGCGCAAGCCGCGTCCGCAACACCGACGTCAAGAGCTTCGATATTCACGACAGAGTGAACTACGCCGTCAAGCGCTCGGAGCTTGAGATAAGAGAGGGCGAGATCGCGCTTGATCTTGATATCGACATCTCGATATCGCCTGTTATGGATTACTTTGAAATATTCTTAAACCGCATGCTTCTTTGCAGAAAGGCGGCCGAAAAGCTTAACTGCCGTTTTGCGCTGAATATAAACGGCCAGAAAATGATATGAGAATAATTGCCTTATTACTCTCCGCCGTGACGTTGATTTCGCTTTTTGCCTGCACAAAAAGCGGCACCTCGGCTCCTCATGATACTACCGTGGAGGAAAGCACGACGTTGCCTGATACGACAGTACCGGATACTACGGACGCCGAAACGACAACCGAGGAGATCACGACGGAGGAAATTACTACGGTAGAGATAACGACCGCCGAGCCGCAATTTCCGATATACGGCGAAGACGAGTATACCTACAATATCGACGTAAGCAAGTATCTTTCCTACATCGATCCCGAAAACGACGAGGAATATCTGATAATTGCTAACCGAAAGCATCCGCTCGGCAAGGATTACAAGCCGTCAAATCTCACCTACGTTGCAAAAGGGCAGAGCTGGCTTCTTCGACGTGCGGCAAAGGAAGCGTTTGAGGCGATGCGACTTGAGATGCAGTACCTCGGCGTTTACGATACCTATAACCGAAGCACCTATCGCTCCTATTCCTTCCAGAATACCCTATACAACAATTACATCGAGAGGGACAAGAAGAGATATCCGAATCTTTCTCACGATGAGATCGTAGCGCTTGTGGACACCTATTCCGCACGCCCTGGAACATCCGATCATCAGACGGGACTTACGATCGACTTTGATCCGCTTAACGAATCCTTTGAGGACCTCAAGGCATTTGCCTACATGAGGGATAACGCCTACAAATTCGGCTTCATTCTCCGCTATCCGAAGGGCAAGGAGAACATCACCGGCTACAAATACGAGCCATGGCATTGGCGCTTTGTCGGGCGCGACGCGGCGACGTATATTTACGAGCACGGTATAACGCTTGAAGAGTATATGGCGAAAAAGAACGGAACCGAGATCGAGTATTTCGATTAAAGGTCAAAGCCGCATATCTAAACCGGATAACAAAAACGGAGCATCACCGAATCGGTGATGCTCCGTAATTATTTTGCTTTGATCAGATCTCAGCGAAGTACTTGATGGTGCGAACCATCTGAGAGGTGTAGGAGTTCTCGTTGTCGTACCAAGAAACAACCTGGACCTGGTAGGTATCGTCGTCGATCTTTGCAACCATGGTCTGGGTAGCATCGAAGAGAGAGCCGTAACGCATACCGATAACGTCGGAAGATACGATCTGGTCTTCGTTGTAACCGAAGGACTCGTTAGCAGCTGCCTTCATTGCAGCGTTGATGCCTTCCTTGGTGATGTCCTTGCCCTTAACAACTGCAACGAGGATCGTGGTGGAACCGGTGCAGGTAGGAACTCTTTGAGCAGAACCGATGAGCTTGCCGTTAAGCTCGGGGATAACGAGACCGATTGCCTTTGCAGCGCCGGTAGAGTTAGGAACGATGTTCTGTGCGCCTGCGCGAGCACGTCTGAGGTCGCCCTTTCTGTGGGGACCGTCGAGGATCATCTGGTCGCCGGTGTAAGCGTGAACGGTGGTCATGATACCGCTCTGGATAGGAGCGTAATCATTGAGTGCCTTAGCCATAGGAGCGAGGCAGTTGGTGGTGCAGGATGCTGCGGAGATGATCTGGTCATCAGCAGCGAGGGTATCGTTGTTAACGTTGAAAACGATGGTCTTGAGATCGTTTCCTGCGGGAGCAGAGATAACGACCTTCTTTGCACCTGCATTGATATGAGCCATGGACTTGTCCTTGGAGCAGTAGAAGCCGGTGCACTCGAGAACTACGTCAACGCCGAGCTGACCCCAAGGGCAGTTGTTAGCGTCCTTTTCAGCGTAGATCATGATCTCCTTACCGTCAACGATAATGGAGTTCTCGGTGGACTCTACGGTGTGCTTGCCCTCACCGATGGTTCCGCAGTATGCGCCCTGAGCGGTGTCATACTTGAGAAGGTGAGCGAGCATTGCAGGAGCGGTAAGGTCGTTGATAGCGACAACCTCGTAGCCCTCAGCTCCGAACATCTGGCGGAAAGCCAGACGGCCGATACGGCCGAATCCGTTAATAGCAACTTTTACAGACATGGTGAATTCTCCTTTATATAAATAATTATTTTTATCTTACCAAATCAATATTTTACTATAAAAACCTTATTTATACAATAGAATAAGGATTTTATTTTCAATTTTGTTACAATCTTTGTATTTATTCGCTATCTTCAAGCATCTCTTTTTTCTTATTTTCGTGCTCTTTTAGAGTTTTTGAGAACTCGTTCGTTCCGTCCTTCTTTGCGAAGAAGTAGTAATCCTTCGTGGACTCGGGGAAGATAGCGTAGTTTATAGCGAGGAAGGTCGGATTCGATATCGGTCCGGGAGGAAGTCCCTTATACTTTCGGGTGTTATACGGGTCGTCGACTGCCAATATGTCCGCAGTCAATTCCTCGGGCGGATCGTCCTGGAAGATGTAGTAGTAGGTCGCGTCGCATCCGAGGAAGCCGCCCGTTTCGTATCTGGGATTCTTCAAGCGGTTGTTGAGTACCGAGGAGATGTGTCCGTACTCTACGTCGTACAACGTTTCCATCTGAATTATCGACGCGAGATTAACGATCTCGTCGAAGGTCATTTTGCACTTCGTTTCGCAGAGATAGTTGATCTTTTCAACGTAGGTGCCCTCGCAGCCCTTGTAGTTTTTGAAGGTCTGCTTCATCTTGAGATCAAAGTTTTTGAGCATCTTGTTGATGATGTTGACGGCACTTGCATTGCTGTAATAATAGTAGGTATCGGGGTAGAGATAACCTTCAAGACGGCATTTTCTGTCGGGGCTTCTGTTTTCGTCGAGCTGCTTTATGAACCAGTAGTCGAACTCGTAGTTTTCGATAACGTCGTAAAGCTCCTCTCGAGAGGAAAGGTTGTACTTGTCAACGAGAATGTCGACTATCTCCTTGACCGTGTAGCCCTCGGGTATCGTTACGATAACCGTCTGCGCCTTTTCGCTCGTCTTCTTTGCAAAGACGCGTATCAGCTGATCGTAGTTCATTGAGGGAGTTACCGTGTACTCACCTGCAACGAGCGCGGGATTTTTGTCGCGTATCTTCGCGTAGAAATCAAATAGACCCGAGTATTCTATTACTCCGTTATCCTCGAGGATCTTACCGAGCTTCTTTATCGTCGTTTTCTCGCCTATCGTTATGGTGATCTCCTCGTCGCTTTTCACGAACGCGAAAATGTCGTTTCCGAACACTATGGCGAAGTAGGAGAGGAAGCCCGATACCACGAGTATCGAGACGATGTATATGACCGCCTTGACGAGACTCGACAGGGCAGTATTACCGCCGACGGATTCGTCATCGTCGTCAACGTCATACTTGTTGACCGAAGATGCCTTCGATGCATTCGACGGCTGACGCGATGCCGGATAGTGCGGCTCCTTCCTTTTTGCAGGATGAGACGGACTTGCACCATGACCCGACGGTCTTTGCGTCGGAGTGCGGCGAGGAACGGGCGCTTGGCGCTTTTCGCCGTTAACGCTCGCGGGGCGGCGTCTGCCTGAATTATTTTGCTGTGTGTTCATATAAGATTACCTCATTAGTTGCCGTCACAGTGCCATGAGGACTGCGACTGCGAATATGATTATGCAAGCGATAAAGGACGGTGAGAAGAACGCCTCGATCGTGAGCTTGTTTTTCTCGCTCATTACGCTCTTCGATGCGTTATCCTCCTCGGATGCCTCAGTCGCGGCTATATCGGGGGTCTTTCCGTCGTCGGACTTTTTGAGCATATAGGAAGGAGAGGGAGCACCGCTTTGACCCATTTGGCGCAGGATGTGCTCGAACTCGCTGAACATTATCACGCTCAAAATGAGGAAAAGCAGGGTGAACGTGAAAACGCTGATTATCTTGTTCGACGGGTCGGAGAGCGTTCTGATAATATATTTTTCACCGAAAACGGTGTAAATATTAAACGCGAGATGTGCAACGAAAGCCGAAAGCGACGAGCCGGTCGCATACGTCAGCATACAAAGTATCACTGCGCTGAAAAATCTTATCGGGAAGCTTTCGAGCGAGAAAAAGAGCATCGAGGAGAGAAGCGACGTGATGAGCGTTGCGTTCAGTGCACCGTAGCCGCCCTCGTTGTACTCGGTAAGCATTACGCCGCGGAAGACCAGCTCGTCGGTCAGCGCGGGGATTATTGCAAACGCTGCCGCCGCGAAAAGGAAGTTGTACTCGGTATTTTGACCGATATAGCTTTCAAAGTATGAGACGGGAAAGGCACTCATCTTGAAAAGATATATCTGCGCAAATCTGATAACGACCGAGCCGAAGATCAGAACGAGCGACGCAATTATAATGCTTCCGAATTTTGCCGGCGCAATAAGCCGTACGTTCAGACGCGACGCGTAGCCGACGCCCTTGAGACGGCAGAAAAATATCGTCGGGATAATGAATATAAGGAGCTGAACTATAATTACAGAAAGATATTCGTTTCCGCCTGCTCCCGTCAGCTTATCCTTGAACAAGCCCGCGCCGAGAACGAGAAAATATAGTATCGACGCAAAAAGCGGAGTTGAGAATGAGGGCTTCATTTTCATATCGGTGAAAACGCCCCCTTTTCGGTCACGATAAGCGAAACGTGCTTGTCAAAGCGTCCGCGCGGAACGGAGGGACGAAGCAGCTTGTGGAAGGTAACTCCGACCGCGGTACCGCCGAAGGAGCCCATATATCTGTCGTAGTAGCCCTTGCCGTAGCCGATTCGGTAACCCTGACGGTCGAAGCAGACGGCGGGAATTATGATGAGATCGTTTTTCTCCTTTGACGGAGTATAAAGGGGAAGCTCGGAGTTCGGCTCGGGGATCCCGTAGCTTCCTGCTTTAAGCTCGCTTATGTCGGACACGACGTGGTACGTCATCGTTGAGCTTTCGGCGTCGCAGAGCGGAAAGGCAACCTTTTTACCTGCCTTTATCGCCGCATCGACGATGGGAAGCACGTTTAATTCGCCCTTTATCGGGTAATAGAGAAGCACGGTTTCGGCAAACCGAAACGATGCAAGCGAAAGGAGCTTCGAAACAACGGCGGCTTCGGCGTATTCTCTTTCGTCGTTTGAAATTTCTCCGCGAAGCTGTAAAAGCTCTTCGCGAAGCTTCTTTTTTTCTTCCTTAAGCGTTGTCAAAGTGCCGTCCTCCTTTCGTGGATTTCCGTATAAGTGCGGTTTGGTTTATCTTGCAGGAGTGAGCATTGGTCGCCCCTACAATCGGTTTTCCGAATCCTTACGCAATTATCGATCTTAATATCTCCTCCGCCTTTTCCATTCCGTAAAGGATCGAGACGAGCTCGCACGAAAAGGGAAGAGCCGCGCCCATTCCTGCGGCAGTTATGATATGACCGTCGCGGACGCAGTTTTTGTCGGATATCTTTGCACCGATCAGCTTGTCTTCGAAGCCGGGATAACAGGTGGCTTCCCGGTTTTTAAGAAGTCCGAGCTCTCCTAATATATAAGGAGCGGCGCAGATGGCACCGATCGGGATCTCCTTGCCGCTACAGGCCGTGACAAGCTCGCAAACCTTTTTGCACGCGCGCAGGTTAGATGCACCCGGCATACCGCCCGGCAGAATTATCATGTGCGGCAAAATGTCGGAAAGCTCCGAGAGGGTCGCGTCGGCGATAACGGTAACGCCGTTAGACGCCTTGACTGCCTTATCGTCCTTGATGCTGACGGTCATTATATCAGCACCCGCACGGCGGAGCATATCGACGGGAGTCATCGCTTCGACAAGCTCAAACCCGTCAGCCAAAAATTCGTATATCATATTTACCTCAATAGCCGAGAGCTGAAAGGACCTGCTCCGAGATCTCCTCGATCGTGAGCGGATCTTCTCCCTCGTAACAGCAGATCCTTGTCCAGTTCAGACGCTCCGACGCGTAAAGCGCCGCCTCGTAGCTCTTGTAGAGGAAGCTGCCGTCGTTTTCGTGAATGTCGGTAGCGCGTCCCGTTTTTTCGGAACGGCTCTTTATGAGCTTGTAGGAAATGTCGGGATGCATTTCAAGATATATTACCGCGTCGGGGACCGGAATGCCGAGCTTGTAGAACTCGTAGTCCCAAAGCCAGGAAAGAAAAGCGTTCCACTCATCCTTCGGAAGCTTTGAAAGCTGATGCACGGCGTTTGCCGTCGTGTATCTGTTTGCTATAACGACTGTGTCGGGATCGTCGATATCCTTTTTCCAGTCGGTACGGTAGGAAAGATATCTGTCGGCGGCGAAGAAGCTTGACGCCGCGTAAGCGTTCGTGTCCTCGGGACGCGAGCCGAGCTCGCCGTTAAGATATTTCTTTACAAAAAGCGAGCTGTCGTTTTCGTAGCAGGGAAAGGAAATGTATCTGACGTTAACGCCCTTTTCCTCAAGATGCTTTTTTAAGATCAAGCTCTGCGTCTCCTTGCCGGAGCCGTCGAGCCCGTCGATTACTATAAATCTACCCATATCAGCTCTTCTTGAAGCGTTCTATCAGCGCCGCAAGCGCGAGATGGTAGCTGAAGGAGCCGAAGCCGGCAATGCTTCCGATGCAAACGGGAGCGATGACCGACGTGTGGCGGAACTCCTCGCGTGCGTGTACGTTCGACATGTGTACCTCAACAGTCGGAACCTCGACTGCCGCAATGGCGTCGCGGATAGCGTATGAATAGTGCGTGAACGCACCTGCGTTGAAGATTATTCCGTCGAAATTATCCTTTGCACTGTGGATATAATCGATGAGGTCGCCCTCGTGGTTCGACTGGAAAAATACAGTCTCTATCCCGAGCGACGATGCCGCCTCGGAAAGAGCGGAATTGATCTCGTCAAGGGTCGCGTTGCCGTAATGAGTCGGCTCGCGAAGCCCTGTAAGGTTAAGATTCGGGCCGTTAAGCACGAGGATCTTGTAGGAGAAGTTCATGATAATACTTCCTTTATTACATATAATTACTCAAAATACATTATACACCATAGCCCCCGAAAAGTCAATAGAAAGGGAAAATGTATATTATTTGTAAATAAACCGCCGCCCCCTTTTCATCAGACGGAGAATATGGTAAAATATAGTATAGAAAAACGTCGGGAGGGTACAATGAAAAAGAAACTTCTGATAATTCTGATGTGCGTATTAACGGTATTTTCCGCTTCCTGCTCAAAGGTCGGCTGGAAGGGTCTTTACGACGAGGATCTCAGCGAATATCTGACGCTTGCGGACTATACGAAATTCACGTATGAAAAGCCGAGCGTCGAGGTGAGCGACGAAGAGATAAACGCAAGGATCAACGTGCTGATCGAGGCGGCGTCCGAAATGGTTGAGACCGACAAGGCGCTTTCGTCGGGAATGACGGTGTCGTTCGACCGATTCTGCTTTCTGAACGGACAGGCAAAGCCGGAGCTCTCGCTCGAGGGCGGAGTTTATACCCTTGACGGCGCCGAATACGAGGATGAAGCGGTGACGCTTCTTCTGCCGAAGCTCGTCGGACTCAAAAAGGGCGACACCTCGTCGTTTGAAATCACGCTCTCTGACGGCACGAAGCTGACATATAACGTAACCGTTCTGTCAGTTTATGAAAAGATTACCCCCGCGCTGACCGACGCGAACGCGTCGAAGCTGATCTCGGGCTGTAATACCGTCGCAGAGCTGAAGGCGGAGGTCTCGCGCCGTCTTACGAACGAAAAAACGGCTGAAGCCGAAAAGAAGCTGATAACGGATCTCCGCAAGGAGCTTATCGGCAAATCGACGCTTCTTCGCACGCCCTACAGCTTGTACCGCGATTATTACGAGGACAGAATGTACCTATACGAAAAGCTTGCCGAAGCCGCTGCGATGTCGCTCGAGGATTATCTTGAAAAATGCACCGATATGACGTACGAGGAGCTTGAAAAGGCAGTAGGCGATGCCGCGTCTGCCGACGTGAAGGAAACGCTCGTGCTTTATTCCGTGGTCAAAAAGGAGAATATCTCGGCAACTAAAACAGAAATATCGGAATTTGCCGATAAAATGGCGAGTGAATCGGAGGGTATTTTTGAAAACGGCGAGGAATATTTATCCTACTACGGAGCAAACGCCGTTAAGGACGAATACCTCTGGTCGAAGGTCATGGAGATCGTGCTTTCGTCGGCAAAAGCCGCGGAGTAAATCCTACATTATATTATAAGGGAACTTTTATGAGTAAGAATAAGGCGTTGACCGTCGTTGGGAAGATACTGAAGATAACGGCGATCGTTGCGGTATCGATCGGTATTCTCGTCGGCGGCGCGTTCGCGGTGACGAACGGGATAGTCGTCGTGAGCGGAAACAGCAGAATAGTGTCAACCGAGAGGGCGGCGAAGCTTAAAAACGTTGACTGCATCCTCGTTCTCGGATGTCGGGTCTATTCAAACGAGCCGAGCGCGATGCTGCACGACAGAGTTATGAAAAGCGTTGAGCTTTACGGGCTCGGTGCGTCGGATACGCTGTTCATGACGGGCGACAGCCGTGACCGATACTACGACGAGACGGGCGCAATGTCGCGCCTGGCGACAGAGAGCGGAGTGCCGAACGAGAACATCGTTACCGACCGCTACGGCTTGAGTACTTACGAAAGCATCTACCGCGCCGCAAAGGTCTACGGATATAAGAAGATCATCATAGTGACGCAGAAGTACCACCTCTACCGTGCACTTTATATCGCGAAGCAGTTCGGTATCGAGGCATACGGCGTCGCGTCCGACGCACGTGAATATAACGGTCAGATCTTCCGCGACGTCCGCGAGATCGCGGCGAGAAGCAAAGATTTCCTGTATTGTATATTAAAGCCCCAACCGGAATACGGAATGAAAAAGTAAAAGAAAAACGCTTGACTGCCGTCAAGCGTTTTTCTTGTTTTGGCACTCCCAGCGAGAATTTCGCCTGCGGCGAATATACCTACGTCCTTCGCCTGACAAGCGAGCTTGTCGATCTCCGGGCGAGGTATGCGAACTCTTTTCTTGCGCTTCGCTTCGGAAGGTGAGTCCGTTCTGCTGAGAGCGCCAATAAAAAAGCACGCTTTCCAGCGTGCTTGGCACTCCCAGCGAGAATTTCGCCTGCGGCTAATATACCTACGTCCTTCGCCTGACAAGC
>JAFTTT010000012.1 GCA_017466625.1 Clostridia bacterium | reverse complement strand
TTTCCGAACTCGATATTGTCACGAATCGGTCCCTCAAAGAGCCATGTGTCCTGAAGGACCATTGTAAAGGAACGGCGCAGCGAGTCACGCGTTATCTCGTAAATGCTCTTGCCGTCAAGCAATATATCGCCTGCTTGCGGGTCGTAGAAGCGCATAAGAAGGTTAGCAATAGTCGTTTTTCCTGCTCCGGTCGGGCCGACTATGGCGACTGTGCTTCCGGGCTTAACGTCGAGGGAGAAGTCGCTGATGATCGTTTTATCCTCTTCATACCCGAAGTTTACATCCTTGAAGCTAACTCCGCCCTTTACGTCGGTAACGGTAACGGCGTTTTCAATATCTGTCTTTTCGGGAGCTTCATCGAGGACGCGGAATATTCTCTCCGCCGCCGACGAAGCAGACTGCAGATCGGCAATTATGTTTGCGATCTCACCGACAGGACCCGAGAAGCGTCTTGAGTACTGTATAAACTCGGAGATACCGGAAAGAGTGATGCCGCCCGAAATAAAGAGTATAGTTCCGAACATGCTGACAAGCGACATTGAAAGGTTGCTGATGAAGTTGACTCCGGGGCCTATAACGCTTCCTTGATATTCCGCTTCATAGAAGGTCGTAACTGCCTCATCGTTTCGGTCGTTGAAGCGTCCGATTATTACTTCTTCGCGGTTGTATGCCTTGATGGATTTCTGACCCGAAAGCATCTCTTCGGCATAGCCGTTAAGCTCACCGAGCTTTGCGGATCTTCTTCTGAAAAGCGGCCTTACCTTTTGTGAGCGGTACTTGATAAACCAGATGGATATCGGGAGCGTTACTGCAAAAACAAGTATAAGAGGCGGTGAGATAATGAGCATCATCGTAAATGAGCCGATTATCGTTATCGCACTTGTAATGATGTGAAGAAGGTCGGTCGATAGCGAGGTGTTTATCGTGTCGATATCATAGGACAGACGGCTTACGATATCACCCGTCTGGTTCTTGTCAAAGTAGCTTATCTGCAGAGTAAGCAGATGAGAAAAGACCTGTTTTCTCATATTGAACGATATTCTCTTGCTCAAGCGGAGCATTATGATCGAGTTGACGTACGTGAGTATAGACGACACTATATAGAATATTACCATGAGCGCGCAGAAGAATATGACTGTATCAAGATCTACCTTGCCGCGTCCGCCTTCGATCGCCTTGATAGCACGTCCTGAAAGCATAGGTCCTGCAAGCGAGAGACCGCTTGATATGGTAACGAGTATCATTGACGCAATGAACAGACCCTTTTGCGACCAAAGGTAAGGGAAGAGCTTGCGAAGCACCCCCCATTTTATCGTGGGCTTCGTCTGGCTGTTGTTTGAGTTAGCCGTCATTGAGTCTCACCCCCTATCTGTGAGAGGGAGATCTCACGGTATATTTCGCAGCTTGAAATAAGCTCGTCGTGAGTACCGTCGCCGACGACCTTGCCGTCGTCAAGAACGAGTATCCTGTCCGCGTGTGAAATTGAGCTTACACGCTGTGCGACGATGACCTTGGTCGTATTTTCATATTTTTCACGAAGCGAGGCACGGAGCGTTGCGTCGGTTCTGTAATCAAGAGCGCTGGAGGAATCGTCAAGAATAAGAATGTCGGGCTTTCCGGCGAGCGCGCGTGTTATGAGAACTCTTTGTCTTTGTCCGCCGCTTAAATTCGTGCCCTTCGTATTTACCCAGTGATCGACTCCGTCGCCGAGAGTAGATACGAATTCCGACGCACAAGCGTTGTCAAGAGCAAATGTTACTTCTTCTTCAGAGATCTCGCGCCCGAACGATATGTTGTCGATAAGCGTTCCCGCATAGATAAAGTCGTTTTGAAGAACTGTTCCAAAACGCGTGCGAAGCTCCTCGGAGGTGAGTGAGCGAATATCGTGACCGTCAATAAGAACGGTTCCTTCATTCGGATCGTAGAAGCGCAGAAGTAACTGAACAAGCGTTGACTTTCCGCTTCCCGTCGCACCGATTATACCGAGAGTCTGTCCTTTTTTGAGCGTGAACGAAACGTTATCGAGGTTTTCCTTGGCTCCGTTATATGAGAATGATACATTACGGAATTCGATAAACGCATCTGTATTCTCGCGCTCACCCTTCGGCAGATACGTTACGTCCGGCTCGATCTGACATATCTCGGAAATTCTTCCTGCCGACGCCGCACCCTTTGAGAACATAGTGAACATTCTCGTTATGTTGAGCATTGCGTTCAGAATGATCGTAAAATACGACATAAACGCTATTATCATTCCGGGCTCTGCCTTGCCGCCGTTAACTCTTACCGCGCCGACGAGTATTACCGCCGCCATACCGATATTGAGAAACGCGTTCATAAGCGGCGTAGTAAGCGAAATAACGTAGCCGGATTTCAGCTCTGCAGCATTTAATGCCTTATTCTTATCGTCAAACTTCCTATTCTGATGCTCGACTCGTGAAAGTGCCTTAATAACGCGTATGCCCTGTGCGCTTTCTCTTACAGTTCCTACCATGTCGTCGGTACGTTCCTGTACCTTTTTGAATAGCGGTATTCCTTTTTTGGAGACGAAAACGACGGCCGCAGTAATAAAGGGAAGGACTGCGAGGAGAACGAGGCAGAGCATCGGCTCCATTGTAAATGTTATTACTATTCCGCCGATAAGAAGTATCGGTGCGCGAACTCCGAGACGCTGTACCATACCTATCGTATGATGAACGTTATAGGTATCGGACGTGAGACGAGTTTCGAGGGTCGGTATAGTAATTTCATCTATCTGCTTTGACGACAGATAGGATATTTTTCTGAACAGATCGCTTCTTATCTCTCTCGTCGTATCGCGTGCGACTGCACACGCCATTCTGTTTGCGACGATGTTGCCCGCAAGTCCTATGAGTGCGCAGACAAGCATAAGCAGTCCGAAAAGCACGACCGTTTTTATCTCACCGGTAGGAACGACGTTGTCGATGATGTGCTCAAGAATGTATGGTATCAAAAGGTCTACGACGGTTCCTATGATCTTAATTATAAGACCGATCAGCATCATAGGATAATGAGGGCGAAGATATTTCATTATGAATTTCATCTTACACCTCGTATATTAAATTAAAATAATTATACTACACATTTATTTTGGTGTCAATAAATGGAACGAATATTGACAAAACATTGCTCATAAGTTAGAATTATAGCGTAAAAGGAGGTGTGAATGATGTCGGAGATGTATGTAAACGGGAAAAAGATCGAAATGCCGTTTTTTGACACACTTCCGTCAACAAACGCCTTTCTTAAAGAGAAATGTAAAAACGGAGCGCCGAACCTGTATCCTGTCGTAGCCGATAACCAGTCAAGCGGCAGAGGACGGCTCGGAAGAAGCTTCCATTCTGAAATCGGCGGCCTTTATATGAGCTTTTTGCTTCGGGAATTTGGAAGCGCCGATATGATGGGCATCACTGCTGCCGCAGGCGTGTCTGTCGCTGAAGCAATAGAGAAGATATACGGCGTCTCTTGCGGTATCAAATGGGTAAATGACCTGATATATAACGGCAAAAAGGTGTGCGGAATTTTAGCCGAGGGAGTCATATCCGACGACGGAATAATTAACGGCGTTGTAGTTGGTATAGGGGTTAATATTACAGAGCCGACGGCTGGTTTTCCCGACGAGATCAAGGATATTGCAGGCGCAATTACTGATAGATATTCTCTTGAAAAGAGAAATGAGCTGATAAAAGCAATTCTTGAGCGCTTCGACCGCAACCATGCTTCATCGGATCTGATAGAAAAATACCGCGGTCGCTCTACTGTGATTGGAAAAGACGTGAGGGTAATTACACCGAATGAGGCCTATAACGCAAAGGCAATAGAAATAGACGATACCTTTGGGCTTGTAATCATGACCGAGGACGGTAAAAGAAAAACTCTCCGAAGCGGAGAGATAAGTATAAGAACGAAATAACCGACGGGTCTCCGTCGGTTATTTTATATTATTGAACAGAATATCATAAGGATTCCGAGGAAAGCAAAGTTGATAAGCGAGAAGGTTATACAGTACTTCTTCACACCGCCGGGATCGACCGACTGATACTGTCTGAAGGTAATAAGCGAAGCAAGTGACGCTATCAGCGTTCCCGTTCCGCCGATGTTGACTCCGAGGAGAAGCTCACGGTAGTTATCGGTGAACTCGGAAAGCAGAATTGCCGAGGGAACGTTGCTTATAAACTGGCAGGAGAGGGAGCTGACGATGAGCGCGTTCTTTTCCATAAGGGAAGAAAGTACGGCGCTTATTGCATCGATCCTCGCCATATTTCCCGCAAAAATAAAGAAGAAAACGAAGGTAAAGAGCAGACCGTAGTCAACTTCCTTAAGCGCCTTGTGATCGAGAAGGATCATCGCCGCGGGAATCAGTATTAGACCAACAATAAAGGGAATAAGACGGAAAACTATGAGAAGCGAAAAGGCAAAGAGAGCAAGGTAAGCGACCGTTTTCTTGATCGGAAGCTTCGTGTCGCTTTCGCGGTTGAGCTCAACCTTTTCGTTTTTAACGAAAATGAATACGGAAAGAAGAATGAGTGTTATCGAAAGAAGAAACGGCGAAAGCATTATGAGAGTAAACTCACCCGTCGGTATATTGAATTTGTTATAAAGAAACAAATTTTGAGGATTGCCGAACGGAGTGACCATACCGCCGAGATTAGCGGCAATGTTCTGCATAATAAAGGTGTAACACAGATACTTTTTGTGTCCCGTTTCGGAGAGCGCTATGTAGCCGAGAGGGAGAAATGTGATAAGCGCCATATCGTTTGCAATGAGCATCGAGCCAATAAAGGTTATCATGAGAAGTGCGATGACCGTTTTTCTCGTGCTTCCGGCAAGCGAAACGAGTTTTATTGCAACGACGGTGAAAAACCTTATGTTGCGTAGCCCGCAAATGACTGCAAGTGTGCAGAAGAGACAGGTAAGCGTTCTGCAATCCAGATATGAAAGATACTTCACGACAGGAGTACCGACACCCGACGACAAAAGCGCGGCAACTAACGCCACGATAAGAACGGCGTTCTGCTTAAGTATATATGTAATTTTATGAAGGTCATGCTTTCTTCTTAAAGGTCTATGAGCTATCATAATTACACTCCTAATAAAATCCTCAAAAATTATAGCAAAAAGCGACACATCCATCAAGCGTAATATTCTACAATATTTCGTAAGATAAATATTGATTTTTGCGGCAAAAAGTGCTATAATTATAAAAAATATCCCATAGAGAATTAAAGGGCGCCGAAATCGTCCCGAAATTTATAACTACAGCGTTTGAGAATTGGCGTCTCATCAAACAAATAGGACATTCATCAGAGGTGATAGTATGATCAACGAAGCTATAACACAACTAATAAACTACGCAGAAAAGAACGGCATTATCGAAAAGGCAGACAGATATTATGCAGCTAACCGCGTGATCGAGGTGCTTGGTCTCGACGAGTACGAGCCGTCGGAAAACGCACCCGAAAAGGAGATACACGAGATCCTTTCCGTAATGTGTGATTACGCAGTTGCAAAGGGACTGATAGAGGACGGCGTCGTATTCCGCGATCTTTTTGATACAAAGATCATGGGTGCGATAATGCCTCGTCCTTCCGAGGTGATAGCAAAGTTCAACGCTTTGTACGAAAAGTCTCCGAAGTAAGCTACCGACTGGTATTATTCCTTGAGCTGTAACAGCAACTATATCCGCCAGGACAGAATTAAGAAGGACAGACGCTGGAAGCTCGATACCGAGTTTGGCACCTTTGATATTACGATAAATCTTTCGAAGCCCGAAAAGGATCCCAAGGCGATCGCTGCGGCAAGAAATATGAAGCCGACGGGCATCGTTTACCCGAAGTGCCTTCTCTGTAAGGAAAACGAAGGGTATGCAGGCCGACTTAACTCGCCCGCAAGACAGAATCACAGAATAATTCCCGTGACGATAAATGATTCGCCCTGGATGTTCCAGTACTCGCCCTACGTTTATTACAACGAGCACTGCATCGTGTTCAATTCCGAGCATACTCCCATGGCGATAAACAAGCAAACGTTCAGAAAGCTTCTCGATTTCGTAATTCAGTTCCCGCACTATTTTGTCGGCTCTAACGCCGATCTTCCCATTGTTGGCGGCTCTATCCTTACTCACGATCATTTCCAGGGCGGTAACTACACCTTCGCTATGGCAGTCGCTCCCATCGAAAAGGAGATCACCTTCAATGGCTTCTCCGACGTTGAGGCAGGTATCGTAAAATGGCCGCTCAGCGTTATCCGTCTCTCAAGCGAGGATCCCGACCGTCTCGTAGAGCTCGGCGGAGTCATTCTCGATAAGTGGATAAATTACAGCGACGAGGACGCGTATATCTTCGCGTATACCGACGGAGAGCGTCACAATACGATAACACCGATAGCGCGCAAGAACGGCGATAAATATGAGCTCGATCTCGTCCTCCGCAATAACATAACGACTCCCGACCGTCCTCTCGGCGTATATCATCCGCGCCCCGAGTACCATCACAATAAGAAGGAAAATATAGGACTTATCGAGGTCATGGGTCTGGCGGTCCTGCCGGCACGCCTTAAGAAGGAGCTTGCAGAGGTCGCCGATGCGATCGTTCTCGGAAATGATCTGCGCTCGACAGAAACTCTTGCAAGTCATGCCGACTGGGCTGAACAAGTCGTAAAGAATCACCCCGAGATCAATAAGGATAACGTCCTTGATATCCTCGAGTATGAGACAGGCAAGGTCTTTGAGGGCTGTCTGTGCGACGCAGGTGTATACAAGTGCACGCCCGAGGGCAGAGAAGCGTTCCTCAAGTTTATCGATAACGTAAACGAATAATATAAAACAACGCTCTTCGGAGCGTTGTTTTCGTTATTAATTTGTATACAAATCGTTAAAAATTCTTGACATATAGCTACAATTGTGTTATAATTTGTTCAGTTACTTTTTAGTACATCAATTTATATTTGGAGGACTTATTATGTTCTGTAAAAATTGCGGAAAAGAACTTCCCGATAACGCTACCTTCTGTTCCGGTTGCGGTAATCAGGTAGGCGCAGCACCCGCAGCAGCACCCGCTGCAGCTAATTCTTCGCTTCCCCCCATTCTCTCTCGTCTTATCAGCCAGATAACCAACTTCTTCACCAAGAAGGACCCCGTCGGTGTAGTAGCTAACTCCGCAAAGGACAATAGCTTCTCCGGCGCTATCCTCGCTATCTTCGGTGTACTTATGTTCGCTATCGGCGCAATGGTTAACGTTAACCAGGGCATGCTTGCATACTATAAGAAGGCATACGGCGATGACTGGGGCAAGGAATTTGAAAAGCTTATCGTTAAGAGATTCCCGACAGGAACCTCCTTCGGAATGTTCCTTCTTCTCGCAGTCGTTGTGTTTATCGTAGCATCCGTTATGGTCTACCTCGCAACTACGAAGGTTGCTAAGAAGCAGATCACCGTCAGCGGTGCGTGCAACGTTGTTGCATACGCTTCCATTCCTATGATCGCAGTATCTATCCTCAATATGATCCTCGGTCTCATCTGGTTCCCGCTCACCGCGATCTTCATGCTCGTAGCTCTTTGCGCAACTGTTGCTATCATCGGTGCTTCCATCGACAAGGTTTCCGAAAGCGAAAAGCCCCTTACCGTTAAGCTTCTCGTGTTTGCAGTAACTGCAGTCGTTGCATTCATCTTCCTCTGGATCGCTCTTAAGAACATCAACAACCTTGAGGATAAGGAAGGCGCAGTCTCCGCACTTATCAATAACTTCCTTGTTAAAATCGACTAATTTCACTTAAAAAGCAGTCGCTTATGCGACTGCTTTTTTTATTTCGGTTTGCTTTTGAATACAAGTGCGACCGATATTCCCATAAAGATAGCGGCGGTTATTCCGCCGGCGGCACCGGTGATGCCGCCCGTCAAAGCGCCTATTAAGCCGTCCTTGTCCACGGCTTTTTTTACGCCCTCCGCAAGACAGTATCCGAAACCGGTCAGCGGTGTCGTTGCACCGTTGCCTGCAAATTTTACAAGATGTCCGTAGAGACCGACTCCGGTAAGAATTACTCCGGCGACGACGTATGAAACGAGTATTCTTGCGGGAGTCAGCTTGGTCTTGTCTATTAAGATCTGCGCAATTCCACAGAGCGCACCGCCGACGAGAAATGCAATTATTAAACGTCCTTCTACCGTATTCACAAGCATCTCTCCTTTGTGATTCTTATTAGATGAGCAATTCCGGGAATCGTTTTTCCCTGTAAAACCGCCATCGGTGACATTAGAGCGCCGGTCGCAATATACAGAATATCAGTCATTTCACCGCGCTCGAGCTTCGGTAAAATATACGATGAAAGAACTGTCGCTCCGCAACCGCATCCCGATCCTCCTGCGTGTACGTCCTGACGCTTCCTGTCGTAGATCAAAAGACCGCAGTCACGATAATTATCATTCAGATCGTACCCGTATTCAGCCATCTTTTCCTTTACTATCGAATGCCCTTCATATCCAAGATCGCCCGTGAATATCCCGTCGAAATCAGACGGGTTCATTTCGGATTCATCGAAGTATCTTTTCAGAGTGTCGATAGCTGCAGGCGCCATTGCGGCGCCCATGTTTGCAGGGTCGGTTATGCCCTGATCTCGTATTATTCCGGGGAGTAGCTCGGTTATATACGCCCCGTTACCGTCCCCAAGAATAAACGCTCCTGATCCCGTCACGGTCCACTGTGCTGTAGGCGGACGCTGACCCCCGTACTCGACCGGGTAACGGAACTGCCGCTCTGACGAGCAGTTATGCGACGACGTTACGACGGCGGCGGTCTTAAGAGTGCTTGCAGAATTAAGAAAAAGAGTGGCAAGCAGAAGTCCCTCGGCTGAAGTTGAGCAAGCTCCGTAAAGCCCGAAAAAGGGAACCGATGCGTCACTTAATCCGTAATTTGAGCTTGAGCATTGATTTATCAGATCTCCGGCGAAAAGTCCGTCGAGATCCTTCGGGTCGGTTCTCGATTTCTTAAGTGCAAGATTAAGAGCAATGTGTTGCATCTCGCTCTCGGCAAGCTCCCAGGTCTTTTGACCGAATCTGTCGCTTTCATCATGAAAGTCAAAATATCTGCCAAGCGGCCCTTCGTGTTCCTTGTTGCCAACGGCTGAAGCGTGTCCTATTATGCTCGGGCACTTTTTTGGTCGAATTATTCCGTTACGCATCTTATCTCTCCAAAACAGTTTTTAATAATGTTTCCAAAATAAGCGCGAATATGCAAAAAAACAAGGACCGAAGTCCTTGTTTTTGTTTTATCATTAAATTAGAGTACCCACTTACCTCTGGTAAAGTCGGGAACTGCAACAGGAGCGGAGCCGGAAGCGATAGACTGCTCGGAAAGAGCGGTGATCGACATCCAGGTTGCAGCGTCGTATACGTTAACGGGCATCTCCTTACCTTCGCGCAGACAGTCGAAGAAGGTGTTGAACTCAAGCCAGTCCATACCGTCGTGACCGCCCTGAACGCCCTCGGTGAGGTACTTCTTCCATACGGGATGGTCGTATTCCTCCTCGTATTCCTTTGCGTTACCGTTACAGTCGGCTCTCCAAGCCCATTCGCGGTCGATATCTTCCTTTCTGTCAAGGAATACCGAGTCGGTGCATTCCTCGTAAAGGCCCTTGGTTCCTCTTACGGTAAATCCGCGGCTGTAGTAACGGGGAAGAGTTGTATCGAGAGTGAGAACGATGGTCTCGCCGTGAGCACACTTAAGAACGGTCGTAACGATGTCACCCTGCTGGAAGGTAGCGTTCATAAGAGCGGCATCGTCGCTCTTCTTATCTGCGATGAACTGCTTAAGTCCCGCTGCCTTAGAGGAGGTCGACGTGAGGGAAACGATTCTGTTTCCTTCGTTGATCTTGAGGATCTTTGCGATCGGGCCGAGCTCATGAGTCGGGTAGTTTTCGCAGTTACGGCTGAGGTAATTGCGCAGACGGTAGTGACGGTCGTCGTTACCAAACGCAACCTCGTGACGGAGGTCGTGAGCGTAGCAGCCGGAGCAGTGAACTACCTCTCCGAGAAGTCCCTTTTCTACCATGTTAAGGGTCATCATTTCGCGTCTGCCGAAGCAGCAGTTTTCAAGGAACATAAAGGGAACGCCTGTCTGCTCCTGAGTTTCAACAAGCTTCCAACAGTCCTTGATGGAGTAAGCGCCGCCAACCTCAAGTGCGGTCGGCTTTCCTGCCTTCATAGCGTAAACAGCGGGGTCAATATGGGCTTCCCAAGCTGTAAGAACGAGAACTACGTCAACGTTTTCGTCGTCGATAAACTGCTTG
>JAFTTT010000103.1 GCA_017466625.1 Clostridia bacterium | reverse complement strand
TCTACGGAAAATTCAGCGAGAAGCTCGATCTTACTAAGGTGATGTTTTTCTGCGGACTTCTGTGCGCGGGATGTTACCTGCTTGCGTCGCTGTCGAGCTTGCCCGTGCTCGGACTTGCCGGCTGTGCGCTCTGCGGATCTGCAGTCGGTATTATGTGGCCGGGATCTATCAGCATTTCCTCGCGGCACTGTCCAAGGGGCGGTACGGCGATGTTTGCCTTCCTTGCGCTCGCGGGTGATACGGGCGCCATGGTGAGCCCCGCAATGGTCGGAGGACTTTCCGAGCTGGCAGGCGGAGATCTCAAGAGCGGACTGCTCGTCGCCACGGTATTTCCCGTCGTGCTCGTTATCGCGCTGACTGTTCTGATGTTTCGGAAAAAAGCAAAAAATAACGATTAAATAAAAAGAACGCCGAAAGGCGTTCTTTTTATTGTATATTAGGATCATCAGTACGGTTGAGAAGATAATCGACCGAAACCTTATGAAAATCTGCAATCTTTATCAGCGTTGACGTCGGAATGTCAATATCACCGCGCTCATAATTGCTGTAAACGCGCTGACTGCAGGAAAGAATTTTTCCCATCTGTGCCTGTGTCAAATCCTTATCTTCACGAAGATCACGAATCCGCTTGTAGCACGACATTTTTATTCTCTCCCAAACAAATAATCGAGAGATACGTTCAAAATTTTTGAAATTGCGTCAATTTCAATATCGGTTACAGCACGTCTTCCGTTTTCGATTCGCGAAACAGATCCGCGACAGGTATATACGGCAACAAGCTCAAGCTTTTCGGAAAGCTGTTTTTGACTCATTCCTGCCTTGATCCTTGCTTCCTTTATTCTTGCGCCGATTATATTAACGTTTTCTGTATCAATAATTCTTTTCATAAAACACACCGTTTGTCTTGATTTTGGACAAATATAGTGTATAATATTATTGTCAAAACTATGTCCCATCAGTAGGACACATACAGAGAGAATTATGATTACCTGCACATTTTTCGGGCATCGAGACGTGGCTTGGGAGATAAAGGAACGGGTCAAGGATGCGGTTATTGATTTGATAACTCAACGCGGTGTCGAGATGTTTCTCGTGGGTGACAGCGGCGGCTTTGACAGATTGGTTAAAAGCGTCTTAACTGAACTTATGCCGTTATATAATTTTGATCTTCAGGTCATCTTATCGCGGATTCCGACGGTGAACGACTCCGAACGGTATAACGACGGCACAATATACGTTGTGTCGGACGGAATTGAATCGGTTATACCGAGGTTCAGAATTGATTTCAGGAACAAGTATATGTTAAACGCGTCGGATTATGTAATCGCGTACGTCGAGAGGGAATACGGCGGTGCGTTCAAATATTATAAAATGGCAAAAAGGAGAGCTCTGACGGTCATAAATCTTGCGGAATAACAATGTTACATCGTGCCCGAACCGGCGAGCATTGCTCGCCCGAATAAAAACGATGTTACATTCTTTTGAAACGGGTCGTCGAAGGCGCCGACCCCTACCGGGAAACGCTCAATCGTTTCTCCCGCCCACAAAAATGTTGCTAAGCTTTGCCAAAAAAAAGAACGCCTTTCGGCGTTCTTTTTCACTTTTATGCAAAATACTTTTTGACGAATGCGATATCGCGCTCGGAGTCGAGGGCGCCGTAGCCGTCGTAGACGGTTTCGATGGAAATACCGCCGTCGTAGCCGATCGCTTTCAGCTTGTGCAGATAATCGGCGACCTCGCAAACACCGTCGCCGAGCTTGACCTCGACGAGCTCTTTGCCGCCGTTCGACATCCAGAGGGGATTTTCGGAGATCTCGTCGCCTTCGCGGATTATATAGTCCTTAACGTGGACGTGAAGAACGTTTGAAATATAGACGTTATAGAAATCGGTCGGATGAGTTTCCGAGAAGAGCGTGTTTCCGACGTCACCGCAAACGCCTATCTTAAGACCGCGGCTCTCCATTTCCTTGTAGAGACGTCCGAAATTCTCAATGCCGTTTACAAACGGTCCCTGCGGCTCGTAAAGAACGGTAAGACCGAGGGAGTTTGCATACTTGCCTACCTCCTCGTCGGCTTTGCAAAGACGGTCGAAAAGGGTATCGAAGGTGTCGGGGGTTTCCTTACTGTTATTATATCCTATCGTCATCGTGTGATGAAAATAGGGCGCACCGAGGATAGCGGCGTACTCTGCCGACTGCTTGAAGGTGTCGACGCCGTTTTTCTTGCCGTACATTCCGCCTTCTTCAGCAAGAATGTTTCCGCCGATGGAGTAGCAGGCGCACTTAAGACCGTAGCGGTCAAGAGCGTTTTTGAGCTCGTATGCGTATTCCTTGTTCGGGATCCTCTTTACGGTCGGAACGTCGAGAAACTCGACTGCGGTAAATCCGCGCTCAACTGCGTAGGAGAGCGTCTTTTCGATGCCCTCATTCGTCAGCATATTGTTGAAATAAGAGTAAAACGTGATATCCATGATTCTGTCTCCTTTGTTAAATATCTGCGTATGCGTCTGCTTCGACCGTGTAGAGTGAGTCGAACGCTTCGTTTTCAAGTGCGACGTGGTCGTATTTCTGCTCCTGCAGAATTACTTTTTCAATGTCGGGACGGGTCTTGGGATGCTTGGGAGTGAATACCGTACAGCAGTCCTCAAAGGGAAGTATCGAGGTCTCGAAGGTCTCGATTCTTCGCGAGATCGCGATGATCTCCTCTTTATCCATGCCGATACAGGGACGGAAAACGGGAAGATCTACGACTGCGTCGGTGACGGTCAGCGCGTGCATCGTCTGCGATGCGACCTGACCGACTGCCTCGCCCGTAATGAGTGCCTGACAGTAGTTTCGGTCGGCTACTCTTTCAGCCAAGCGCATCATTGAACGTCGGAGAAGCAGGGTAAAGTATTCCTCGTCGACCGAGTCGCGGAGGACCTCCTGAAGATGCGTAAGGGAGATAACGTGGACCTTTATCTTTCCGCAATATTCCGATACGATCTCGGCAAGACGAATGACCTTGTCGCGCGCCTGCTCGGAGGTGTAGGGGTAGCTTTCAAAATGCACGGCTTCAAGAGTAACGCCGCGCTTTGCCATCATAAAGCCGGCAACGGGTGAGTCAATACCGCCCGAAAGGAGGAGCAGACCCTTGCCGTTTGATCCGTTCGGCATACCGCCGGCACCCGGGAAGCTTCCTGCGTGAATGTATGCGTTTTCCTCGCGTATCTCGGTCATAACGATGACGGACGGCTTGTGAAGATCGACCTTCAAATGCGGCATCGCTTCAAGCACCGCACCGCCGACAAGACGCGAGATCTCGGGGGATTTGAGGGGGAACTTCTTATCGCTTCTTCGCGCGTCCGCCTTGAACGACGCGTGACCGCGCAGGTAAGTCGGAAGATATTCCTTTGCGACGCGCTTGATGTCGTTAATATCCTTTTCGGCAACCGCCGCGCGTGCGACGGTCGTTATTCCGAACACCTTACGGCAGAGGCGGAGCGCCTCGTCGATATCGGCGTCGTCGTCCGTCGGCTCGACGTATATCGTGCTTTGGGCAAGAGTAACCTTGAAGTTGCCTGCAAGCTTAAGACGCGTCTCAAGCTCTCTCTTCAGCAGCTTTTCAAAATATCCGCGGTTGAGCCCCTTGAGAGCAAGCTCACCGTATTTACAGAGTAGTACTTCCTTCATGCTTTATGTTCCTTTGCGTATTTTTTGCATATCGTATTAAGCGGGCAAATTTCGCATTTCGGGCTTCTCGCCGAACAGATCTGCCGTCCGAAAAGGACGATCCTGTGGCAAAAATCCGACTGCGCGCTCGGCTCGATGATTTTCACTAACTCTCTTTCGACCTTGACGGGGTCCTTTAAGGTTTCGGGATAAAAGCCGAGCCGTCCGCAGATTCGGATGCAATGCGTATCGGCAACGATCGCGGGCAGACGGTAAAGGTCGCCGCGAATGAGGTTAGCTATCTTCCGTCCGACGCCTGAAAGAGATAAAAGCGCGTCCATGTCACTCGGCACCTGTCCGCCGTGCTCCTCGATAAGCTGACGCGACATCGTTTTTAAGTCCTTCGCCTTCATGCGGTACAGACCGCAGGAGCGCACAAGATCTTCAATAACGGTAATGTCGGCATCCGCCATCGCTTCCATCGTAGGCAGCTTTTCGAAGAGCGTTTCACATACGAGATTAACTCTTGCGTCGGTGCATTGCGCCGAGAGACGCGCCATAACGAGAAGCTTCCACGGGTCGCCCTTATAGTCGAGAGCGCACTCCGCGTCGGGGTAGACCTCGGTAAGAAGCCGGACTGCCTCGCTTGCGCGTTGCTTTTTCGTTATTTTTATGCTAATTTTATCGTTATTCAGCGTTTTTTGTGCCATTTTACTATTCCATTATTGAAAGATAAGTAGTATAATATATTATATAATAAAAATATTCGTTTTTCAAGAGTTTTATATAAAGGAATCGAAAAATGGAAAAAACAAAAAAGCCCATTCCCGAGCTTCTTTCCCCCTGCGGCTCGCTTGACGCACTTACGGCGGCGGTCGAGGGCGGTGCGGATGCCGTATATTTCGGCGGAACGGTGTTCAACGCGAGAATGAACGCGAAGAACTTCGACCGCGCCGATATCCGTTCGGCAGTCGGCTACTGCCACGAAAACGGCGTCAAGGCGTACGTTACGCTCAACACTCAAATATACGACCGCGAGCTGAAAAGTGCGCTCGATCACGCGGCGTTTCTTTACGAAAGCGGAGTCGATGCGCTCATTACCGCGGATATGGGACTGTCGTCGCTTATCAAAAAGTATATTCCCGATCTCGAGCTTCATGCCTCGACTCAGGCGACCGTTCATAACCTTGAGGGTGCAGAGAAGCTTTACGATCTCGGATTTGACCGTGTCGTAGGCGCAAGGGAAATGGATCTTGACAATATAAAAACGCTCTGTAAGTCACGCGCTGAAATCGAGATGTTCATTCACGGCGCGATATGCGTCAGCGTTTCGGGACAGTGTCTTATGAGCGCGATGCTCGGAGGCAGAAGCGGAAACCGCGGACAGTGCGCACAGCCCTGCCGTATGTGCTATAACGGAGAATATCCTCTTTCGATAAAGGATATGTGTCTCGCCGCCCACGTTCCGTCGCTTATCGACGCAGGCGTTGCTTCCCTTAAGATCGAGGGAAGAATGAAGAGTCCCGCTTACGTTTACGGTGTAACCAAAATATACCGCCGTCTGCTTGACGAAAGGCGTGCTGCAACGCGCGACGAGATAAACGAGCTTCAGCGTCTCTTCTCGCGAAGCGGCTTTACAGACGGCTACTATACGGGCAACATCGGCAAAAGCATGCTCGGTATACGCACCGAAAACGATATCGCAAGGACGCGAAACGAGGGGAGCTTCAGAGGCGGTACGGTAAAGCCCGTCGAGGAAAGCGTAAAAAAAGCTCCCGAGATCCCGTCGAAGCTCGACCTTCCGCAGAAGAGAAGGACCGAAAAGGCGATCCTTACCGCATCCTTCAGAGAAGCGGGACAGATCCCCGAAAGCCACGATATCGATATAACGTATCTGCCGCTGTCAAAATACAGAAGCGTATCAAACGGCGTATCGCTTCCGCCCGTGATATTCGATAACGAGCTTGATAACGTTAAGCGCTTGCTCGAAAGAGCTGTAAATGAGGGCGCAAAGCACGTTATGATACACAATATAGGCCAGCTTGAGCTTGCGCGCGAGTTCGGCCTTACGGCACACGGAAGCCACCGTCTTAACGTCTTCAATAATCACTCCGCCGACTTCTGGGTAAAGAACGGCGACCTCAACAGCATAATTCTCTCGGCAGAGCTTATCCTGCCGCAGATGCGCGACATAGTACTTCCCGAGGGGGTAAGAAAGGGTGCGATCTGCTACGGTCGGCTTCCGCTGATGTTGCTTCACAAGCCCGTCGAGAAGAAAAATCTGCGCGACAACCGCGGCGCCAATTTCCCGATATATCCCGAGGAAGGGAAGGATATTCTCTATACCAGCGTGAATATCTATATGGCAGACCAGCTCGACCGCCTCGACGCGTCGGGAATAGAGGAAAGACACCTTCTGTTCACGGGCGAAAACCGCGGCGAGGTAATGAGAGTTCTTTATGCGTATAAGCATAAGCTTCCGCCCAAGGAGCGCGAGGCGATAAAACGAATCAAGTGAGGAAATCAATATGAATATAAAGGTTAAGATTCTCCGCGAGGGCGCGCACGTTCCGACGCTCGGAACGGCAGGCGCCGCCGCTTGCGATCTCTACGCACTGCTGCCCGAGCCGATAGTTCTTCAGCCGGGCGAGCGCCATCCGATACCGACGGGCATCGCGATCGCACTTCCGAGTAAGGATTACGTTGCCATCGTCTGCGCGAGAAGCGGACTTGCCCTCAAGCAGGGACTTGCCCTTTGCAACGGCATAGGAGTTATCGACAGCGACTACCGCGGAGAGATATTCTTCGCCATGGTCAATAACGACAGCGAGCCCAAGACCGTCGAAAACGGCGACAGGATCGGCCAGCTTATGATAATGCCCGTTATCCAGGCGAATTACGAGGTCGTGAACGAGCTCGACGAGACGGAGCGCGGAGAGGGCGGATTCGGCTCTACGGGAGTAAAATAAATGGCGGTTTTTCTTTCGACCCTTGATCAGATGGGATTTCTTTTTCTCATTATTCTCATAGGATATATACTCAATAAGACCAAGGCGACCCCCGACTGTACCGCGTCGATACTGAGCAAGCTCGAAAACAACGTTTTCATTCCTGCTCTCGTTATGGGAACGCTGATGACGGATTTTACCGTCAAAAAGCTTTCGGCATCCTGGCAGTACCTGGTCGGCGGAACGGTCGTTACCGCGGTCTCGATAGTGCTTGCGATAGTGTTTTCGCGCATTATCGTCAAGGACAAATATACGCAAAACATATTTACGTACGGGCTCACCTTTTCAAACTTCGGCTTCATGGGTAACGCCGTCGTCAAGGCGCTTTTCCCCGAGGTGTTCCCGTTTTATCTGATACTGACTATTCCGCTTTGGATAGCGATCTACGTGTGGGGCGTTCCGTCGCTCCTTATGCCCGAAAACGGCGAAAAGCGCGGTCTGCTTTCAAATCTCCGTAAGATGATAAACCCGATGTTCATTTCGATGCTGATCGGAATGATACTCGGTATCAGCGGTGTAGTTAAGTATCTGCCCGACTTCACCGTTTCGGCAGTCAATACTCTCGGAAACTGCATGTCGCCGGTCGCGATGCTTCTTACCGGTATGACGGTTGCCGAGATAGGACTCGGCAAGGCGTTTTCAAAGGTGTCGGTATACGTTGTCTCGGTAATACGGCTTGTCGTTATGCCGATGATCTTTATGATACCGCTCGTTTTCCTGCCGATACCGAAGTCCGTTTCGCTTTGCATGATCTGCTCGGTCGCAATGCCGCTCGGGCTTAATACGATAGTCATTCCGAAGGCGTACGACCTCGACTGCTCGACGGCATCGTCGATGGCGCTTGTATCGCATATTATGAGCTGCGGAACTATTCCGTTGATATTTATGCTCTTCGAATTGTTGATATGATCGGAAAAAACGCGAAAATTTGTATATTTTTGCTTATATTGGCGTAAATTGCGTTAAATTCGTTTGACATTTTGCCTTAAATGTGTTATAATTTATTCACAATAACCGCTATTGGGGGAGTAATTTTGACGCACGAAGCATATAAAAGAGCGATATGGGACGGATACTGCGACTGTGCTTACGAGTATCTCGGCTGTCACCGCGACGGGGACGCCTACGTTTTTCGCGTCTGGGCGCCCGAAGCAAGGAGCGTAAGAGTTGTCGGACGCTTCAACGGCTGGGACAGGAACGCCCCGGTGATGAACAATCTCGGCGGCTTCTGGGAATACCGTACTCATGCAAACGAGTTTGACGAATATAAATATTACATAGAGCGTCCCGACGGCTCATACGTTATGAAGGCGGACCCCTACGGCTTCCATACCTGCACGCGCCCCGAAACGGCATCGAGGATATTCGATCTCTCGGGATATGAGTGGGGCGACGGCAAGTATATGAAGGCGGCGAAGCGGCGGAATCCGCTTAATTCCCCCGTCAATATATATGAGATGCATCTCGGCTCCTGGCGCAAGTACGAGGACGGAAACTTCTTCTCATACCGCGCACTTGCAGACGATCTCGTTCCTTATCTTACCGATATGGGATATACGCACGTCGAGCTTCTGCCGATATCAGAGCATCCCTTTGACGGCTCGTGGGGCTATCAGGTGACGGGCTACTACGCACCGACCTCGCGTTACGGCACGCCGCACGATTTTATGTACCTTGTCGACCGTCTGCATCAAGCGGGCATCGGAGTAATAATCGACTGGGTCGGCGCGCACTTCCCGAAGGACGAGTGCGGTTTATATGAATTTGACGGCAGCTGCTGCTACGAAAACCGCGATCCAAGCAGACGCGAGCACCCCGAATGGGGAACGCGACTCTTTGACTTCGGACGCAACGAGGTAAGGGCGTTCCTTATCTCGAATATCAGATACTGGCTTAAGGAATATCACGTTGACGGTATCCGTTGCGACGCCGTCACGAATATGGTATATAAGGATTACGCGAACGATCCCGACTGCTGGCGAAAGCCGTACGACTCGGTGAATCACGACGCGGTGCGGCTGCTTCGCGATATGAACGCCGTGGCGTACAGAACGAATCCTTCGGTTATGATGATCGCCGAGGAAGCGACGTCGTTCCCGCTTGTAACAAAGCCCGATTACGACGGAGGACTCGGCTTCGGCTTCAAGTGGAACATGGGCTGGATGCACGACACCCTCGACTATATGTCGGCAGACCCGATATACAGGAAATACGATCACGACAAGATAACCTTTTCGCTCACGTATGCGTTCTCGGAAAACCACGTTCTCCCGTTCTCGCACGACGAGGTCGTGCACGGTAAGCTCTCGCTTATCGGACGAATGCCGGGAGACTACGGAACGAAGTTCGCGTCGCTGAAGGTGCTTTATTCCTACCTGATGGCGCATCCGGGTAAAAAGCTCTTATTTATGGGAGGCGAGTTCGGACAGTTCATCGAGTGGGATGAAAAGCGCGAGCTCGACTGGTTCCTGCTTAATTATGAGAGCCACGCCGATATGCAGAGATTTACACGTGCGCTCAATCACTTCTACATAAACAATCCGCCTCTATGGGAAAACGATAACGACTGGAACGGATTTTCATGGCTTAAGGTAGACGACCGCGACAACAGCGTCTTCTCCTTTCGACGAATAGACAGGAAGGGAAACGAGCTTATCGCAGTGTTCAATTTCTGCCCCGTTCACCGTCCCGATTACCGTATCGGAATACCGAAAAAGTGTATCCTCAAGCAGGTGTTTACAACAGGCGGAGGAAATGAGAAGATAAAGACCGACGATATTCCGTTCGACGGACACTCCCAGTCGGCATCCTTTGATATCCCGCCAATGTCGGCAAGCTTTTATAAGATGACGTACGTAAGAAAGTGATTCGAATTTATGGCTCCCTCCGAGAGGGAGCTGTCTGCGAAGCAGACTGAAGGAGCCACCGGGCGAAAGACGTTCAACAACATATTTTTATGGAGCCGCCTTGGAAGAGATGGGCAACTCTTCAAGATGATTTACATCGCGGGCTCCCTCCGTCATTTGCTCTGCAAATGCCACCTCCCTCCCGGAGGGAGGCAAAACACCGACCTATCTCCGCCAAGAGCGCGGACAAATTATATAACAATCTTCGTTTTGCGAGGAAAAGAAAGAAGGTTTATCAAATGCCAGTAAGAAGCAAGGAATGCATCGCAATGCTTCTCGCAGGAGGCCAGGGAAGCCGTCTTTACGTTCTTACAGAGAACACGGCGAAGCCCGCAGTCCCCTTCGGAGGAAAGTACAGAATAATCGACTATTCGCTTTCCAACTGCGTAAACTCCGGTATTGACACCGTCGGTATTCTCACGCAGTACCAGCCCCTTGAGCTTAACGACTACATCGGAAACGGTCAGCCCTGGGACTTAAACCGAAACTTCGGAGGAGTTCACGTTCTTCCGCCCTACATGAAGACGAAGGACAATTCGTGGTACAAGGGTACCGCGAACGCGATCTATCAGAATATCCACTTCATAGACCGCTATAATCCCGAATACGTCGTCATTCTCTCGGGCGACCACATCTATAAGATGGACTATTCGAAAATGCTCGTTTTCCATAAGGAAAAGAACGCGGAATGTACCATCGCAGTACGTACCGTCCCGATCGAGGAAGCGTCGAGAATGGGTATTATGAGCACCGACGAAAACGACCGTATCACGGAGTTCGAGGAAAAGCCGAAGGTGCCGAAGAGCAATCTCGCATCTATGGGCGTATACATATTCACGTGGAAGACGCTCCGTCAGTACCTTATCGACGACGAGAATGACGTGACCTCAAGCAACGACTTCGGTAAGAACGTGATTCCCGCGCTCCTAAACGACGGAAGAGGTCTTTACGCATACACCTTCGACGGCTACTGGCGTGACGTCGGAACGCTCGACTCGCTTTGGCAGGCGAATATGGACCTGCTCGATCCGAGCTGTCCGATAAACGTTAACGCGCCGAAGAAATTCCGCATATACAGCCGTAACTACGCACAGCCGCCGTCCAATATCGTAAAGGGATCGGTGGTAAAGAACTCTCACATTGCAGAGGGCTGTGTGATCAAGGGAAGAGTTGAAAACTCAATTATCTCGACGGGCTGCTATATCGAGGAGGGCGCAGTCGTTACCGACACGGTCGTTATGCCTAACTCGGTCATCAAGAGCGGAGCGACGGTAGAATACGCTATCGTCGGCGAAAGATGCGTTATCGGCGAGGGCGCGCACGTCGGTGAGACCAAGAGGGACGATCCCGAATGGGGCGTTGCCGTTGTCGGAAGCGACAAAACCGTGCCTGACGGCGAAAAGATAGCCGCTAAAGCGGTATATTGAGAAGGGATGTGACGGTATGAAAGCAGCAGGAATTATTTTCTCCGGAATGTATAACGACGGTCTCGATTATCTTACGAGAAACCGTACGGTCGCATCGCTCCCGTTCGGCGGAAGATACCGCCAGATCGACTTCGTTCTTTCGAATATGGTAAACTCCGGCATCGAAAGGATCGGCGTCATCACAAAGTATAACTATCAGTCGCTCATCGACCATCTCGGCTCCTGCCAGGACTGGGATCTCAACCGCAAAAGAGGCGGTCTTACGATACTTCCTCCCTTTGCATCGAGCAGCTCGGGCGGCTACCGCGGAAAGATCGAGGAGCTTCGTGCGGCACTTCCGTTCCTTTCGAAGCACGAGGACGAGTACGTCGTTCTTTCCGACACCGACACGATATGCAATATCGATATAAAGAAGATAATAAGACAACACGAAAAGAGCGGTAAGGATATAACGATCGTCGTATCCGAGGCAACTGAAAACGAGAATAATATCTCCGAGCTCGTCTTTGATAAGGACGGTGACGAGGTAAGCGCAATGTATCTCAACTACGCGGCAAGCAAGGGACAGTACACGTCTATCGGTATGTACATAATCTCCCGCGAGCTGCTTATCGAAAAGGTATCGGCGCTCGCATCGCGCGGCTTCTATCACCTGGAGCGTGACTTCCTCCAGCAGGAGTTCAATAAGGGCGAGCTTAAGGTCGGTATCTACTGCCACGACGGTCTTATTATGAAGAACCGTAACATCCTCGAGTATTTCAACAACTCGCTTGCGATGAAGGACGAAAACGTACGTAACGCGATCTTCCGCCCGTCAAGACCTATATACACGACTGTAAGAGACGAGATACCGACCTATTACGGCGAGGATTCCTCCGTGACCGACTGTACGGTCGCAGACGGATGTAAGATCGAGGGTAAGGTCGATAACAGCGTGCTTTTCCGTAAGGTCGTTATCGAGAAGAACGCGGTCGTTCGTAACTGCGTTATCATGGCAAGCTGCGTCATCAAGGAAGGTGCGGTCGTTGAAAACGCGATAATAGACAAGGAAGCGACGATTTCCAGTCTTCGCCGTATCGTTGGCGCGCAGACTAGCCCGATGATAGTCCAAAAGGGAGAAATTATATGAAAATACTTTTTACCGCCTCCGAGGCGGCGCCGTACATTAAAACGGGAGGCCTCGGCGACGTAGGCCAGGCATTACCATCGGCGCTTGCGGCTCTCGGACACGAGGTAAAGATCGTGCTTCCGCTTTACGGAAAAATAAAGGACAACGAAAAGCTGATGTCGGGTCTGACCTATTACGGTCAGACCTGGACGCCGCTTTCCTGGAGAAGCCAGTATACGGGCATCTTCCGCGAGGGAGAGGGAAAGAATCCCGAGTATATCTTCGTTGATAACGAGTATTACTTCCGCCGCGGCGACGGCTCGATATACGGTCACGGTGACGACGGAGAGCGCTTCGCGTTCTTCTCGCGTGCCGTTATTGAAACGATGATATCCATCGGCTTCACCCCCGACGTGCTTCACTGTAACGACTGGCAGACGGCGCTCACTCCGATATTCCTCCGTAAGTTCTACCCGAAGCTTAGTAAGGTCAGAACGGTATTCACGATACATAATATCGAGTATCAGGGTAAAATGCCGCCGAGCTTCGCGTCGGATGTTGTCGGAGTTGACTCCGATACTGCGGCGGCACTCACTTACGGCGACTGCATAAACTTAATGAAGGGCGCGATCGTATTCTCCGACGCGGTAACGACGGTCTCCGAGACCTACGCGGGCGAAATACTGACCGAATATTATTCGCACGGACTTTCCCCAATTCTGTGGGAAAATAAACACAAGCTTTTCGGTATCGTAAACGGTATCGATATGGACGTGTTCGATCCGCAGACCGATAAGTCGCTTTACGCAAATTACGGCCCGACCGTCGAAACGGTTAAGGACAAGCAGAAGGATAAGCTTTTCCTCCAGGAAACGCTCGGACTCCGTCCCGAAAAGGATACGCCGATAATCGCGATGATAACGCGACTTGTCAGCCATAAGGGAATGGATCTCGTCGCCTGCGTGATAAACGAAATAATGGCGCTCGGAGTCCAGGTCGTAATTCTCGGTACAGGCGAATACGCTTACGAGAATATAATGAGAATGACGGCAGAGAAGTATCCGGGCAGAATGGCGGCGGAGATCAGATTCGATCCGAAGCTCGCGAATGCAGTATATGCAGGAGCCGATATGTTCCTGATGCCTTCGCAGAGTGAGCCGTGCGGTCTTTCGCAGATGGTCGCAATGCGCTACGGTACGGTACCGATAGTAAGAGAAACGGGAGGTCTCCGTGACACCGTTCCCGCTTATGATCCGACCGACGCAAGCGGACGCGGATTTACCTTCGTAGATTATAACGCACACGAAATGCTCCGTGCAGTCGAAAGATGCGTTGACTTCTACCGTAACGACAAAAAGGGCTTTGACCGACTTGTACGCAAGAATATGAAGACTGATTTTTCTTGGAAAGTATCGGTCAAGAAGTACCTTAAGGTATACCGCAACAAAATGTAAATATCTTTCTGCCGTGCCGGGCACGGCAGAAAGTGTTATTTTATAAGCAAATTTTAGAAAAAGGAAACCCACAAACCAATGAACACAGAACTTTTAAGAAAACGGACAGAAGAGACTTGCCTGCAGAATTTCGGCACGTCGCTCTCTGACGCATCGAACATTGAGGCATACCGTTCGGTATGTATCGCTGTTCGTAAGCTTCTCGTCGAGAAGAACCACGAATTCCGTAAGGGAATCAAGGAAGACAAGAAGGTATATTATATGTCGATGGAGTTCCTCGTCGGAACCTCGCTTCGCAATAACCTTTTTAACCTTGGAATCGAAGACCAGATGAAGAAGATCCTTTCCGACGCAGGCAAGGACATTCAGACTCTATACGATATCGAGCCCGACGCAGGTCTCGGTAACGGAGGACTTGGACGTCTTGCATCCTGCTATATGGATGCGGCATCCTCTCTCGATATTTCCTGCACGGGATTCTCGATCAAGTACGAATTCGGTATCTTCCGTCAGAAGATAGTCGGCGGCTGGCAGATGGAATTTCCCGACGACTGGCTCGGTAACGGCGGCGTTTGGCTGAATCCCCGTACCGACGACGCAGTACAGGTCCGCTTCGGCGGCGACGCGGTCGGACGCATCGACGAAAACGGCAAGTACAGAGTTGACCACCGTAATTATCAGGTCGTAATGGCAATTCCTTACGATATGTATATCTCGGGATACGACAGCAAGGCGGTTAATAAGCTCACCCTTTGGGAAGCAAAGTCGCCGAACAGCTTCGATATGTCCGCTTTCTCAAGAGGAGAATATGCAAAGGCACTCGAGCAGGAAACTATGGCAGAGGTCATCTCGAAGGTCCTCTATCCTGCCGATAACCATATTCAGGGTAAGCGTCTCCGTCTGCGCCAGCAGTATTTCTTTGTGTCTGCTTCGCTTCAGACGATACTCCGCGACCATCTTCGCCGCGGTCATACTCTTGCACAGCTTCCCGATAAGGTTGCAGTGCATATCAACGATACCCACCCTGCACTCTGTGTTCCGGAGCTTATGAGACTGCTTATAGACGAACACGAGCTCGACTGGGATACCGCGTGGGACATCACCTGCCGCACGCTCTCCTATACTAACCACACCGTTATGAGCGAGGCGCTCGAGAGATGGAGCGAGCAGCTCTATTCCGAGCAGATGCCGCGTATCTATCAGATCACGCAGGAGATCAACCGCCGTCTGCTCATAAACCTCCGCGCATTCTACGGAGACGACCGCGCAAAGCTTGATTATATGGCAGTTATCGCGGGCGGTGAGGTCCGTATGGCGAACCTCTGCCTTGCAGCTTGCCATAAGATAAACGGCGTTTCGAAGCTCCATTCCTCGATCCTTAAGGAATCGCTCTTCCGCGATTACTGCGTGATGGACGAGAAGAGATTTACGAACGTAACGAACGGTATCGCATACCGCCGTTGGCTCTGCCAGTCGAACCCGGGTCTTACCTCGCTTCTTTCCGAGCTCATCGGTGATGACTTCAAGCACGATAGCGTTCATCTTGAAAAGCTTCTTAAGTATTATGACGACGAGAGCGTTCTCGACCGTCTCAATGCTATCAAGCTCGATAACAAAAAACGCCTGTCCTCCTACATTTCGGAGGCAAACGGCGTGAACGTCGACCCGACCTCGATCTTTGACATTCAGATAAAGCGTCTGCACGAGTATAAGAGACAGCTTCTTAACGTTCTGCAGATTCTTCACATGTATATTACGCTCAAGAATAACCCGAATATGGACTTCCGTCCGCGCACATTCGTGTTTGCGGCAAAGGCGTCTGCGGGTTATCTTATGGCGAAGCAGATTATCCGCCTTATATGCGCGGTTTCGGAAATGCTCAAGAACGATCCCGTTTCGCGTGACCGTCTCCGTGTAGTATTTATAGAGGATTACAGAGTCTCCCTTGCAGAGATCATCATTCCCGCAGCCGACATCTCCGAGCAGATCTCGATCGCAGGTAAGGAAGCTTCGGGAACGGGTAATATGAAGCTTATGATAAACGGCGCAGTTACCCTCGGTACCCTCGACGGCGCAAACGTAGAGATCTACGAGCAGGTAGGCGAACAGAACATGTTCCTCTTCGGTCTTAAGGCACACGAGGTCGAGGAGCTTTGG
>JAFTTT010000102.1 GCA_017466625.1 Clostridia bacterium | reverse complement strand
CCCGTCACGATGGCGGCAAAGGCGCATTTAAGACAAAGCCGACCGCTTCTCATTTCGCTCGCCACGAACGACGCGATGTCCGCAAACCTCAAAAACATCTCCACGATGCTCGAGAAAAAGGGCGTATTCTTCGTTCCGATGAAGCAGGACGACTGCTTAAAGAAGCCGCATTCCCTCGTTGCGGAATTTGAAATGATACCCGAATGTCTATCTTCCGCGCTGCAGGGGAAACAGGAAAGGCCCCTCTTCGTATAAAAAAATCAGGCGATCACTCGCCTGATTTTTTATTTATTTTCTCTCGTTTCGGTTATACGAGCTTCTGTTGCTTCTTGCCTGGTTGGTTCTCGAATTCGATCTTCTTCTGCGGTTTCTGCGGCTCTCCATATAGACCGCACCGACTATGAAGACGACTACGACGAGAAATACTCCGATAAGCGCAAAGAGGAATATCTTTCCGAGATCCGATACACCGCCGAAGGCGTTGCCCTTTCTCTTTTCCGTCGTAACGGGCGGCTCCGTCGTCTCACCGCCTCCCGTCGTCTCACCGGGAGTCGTATCGGAGGGCTCGGTCGTCGTTTCCGAGGTCATCGCAATATACTCTGCGTAGGTGATCTGGTCGTGTTCGGCTTCACCGCAAACTCTGCAGGTGCGCTCACGAACGCCGTCGACGCTTACCGTCGGCATACTGAGCCATTTCCATTCAGAGAAGGTGTGCTCTCCCGTCGCGGGAATAACGGTATCCGATACCGTTTCGCCGCAAACGGAGCATATAAGTCTATCGTGTCCTTCCTTGCCGCAGTTAGCGTCCTCATGCTCGGGAGTCGTGGTAGGATGCGAACACTTACCGCTCTTAACCTCAAGCACCATTTCCTCGGACGCGGTAATGCTGCCGCAGGTAACGGTCATCTTCTTTCCGTTAAGAGAAAGAATAACGTCGGTTCCGTGCTTGGGAGTAACCGTAATTCCGTACTTGCTGAAATTCTTTCTCGTCACCTTAACGTCGGATGCAACGGCAAAATCGACCGTGACCTCCATGCTTGAAAGATCAACGGTATCGCCCTCCGTATAGGAAAGCATCGGCTTCTTCGTGACCGAAATACCGACTATTCCGTCGGCAGTCACATTTTCCTTACCCGACTCACCGGAGGACAGATTTCCCGTCTCGGTGTTAGTAAGAGACGCAGAGCTCGCGGTAACTGTCACAGAGTACTTTTGACCGAAGGTAAGACCTTTTATCGTTCCCTCAAGCTTTGATGAGGTTATATCGTCCTTTACGAGCTTGCCATCCTTATCGTATACCTTGATTATGTAGGTACCGACGGTATCGTCGGGGTTGCTGTCAGTTATCTTGTATCCGATCGTGCCGGATACCTTATCAACGGTAAGCTTAATACTCGGAGCAGCAAGCGTTCCTCTGTAATTGCGCGCACTCGACTTCGTCGCGTCGCCGTCCTTATAGAGACTGCTGCCCGACTTTGCGGAAACGGTAAAGTGATAAGCACCGCCGAGATTTTCGCTGACGGTGGACGAAAAGTCGTAGCTCGTGTTGGTCGTGGAGATCGCCTTACCGAGCTTCTCGCCGTCCTTATAAAGCTGAAGCTCATAGGAGGAAGCATTAGCGACCGCATCCCACTTCGCCTTATAGTCGGAGGAGAACTCAACTCCCGCGGGCTTGTCAAGCTTCTTTATAAGCGTAACGTCAAGAGAGCCGCAGGTGACGTTCGACGTAATATCGAGGTTTGCATCACCGCCCTCAGTATCGCTGCCGATGTAGATCTCCTTGCCGCTTCCCTCAACGGCGTCCGACTTGACCTTTATCGAAATCTCAAATTTCAAAACGCCGTTTGCGGTAACGGTCGGGTTTTTTCCCGTCTGGCTGTCTTCCTCGCTTGCGACCTCGATCTTTATCTTTCCGTCTGCGGGCTTCTTTGCGAACATTTCCCATGTGCCGTTCGTTATATTGGGCATCGTGACGTTTACGCTCGACGCCTCAAAGAACGCGGTGTCGTAATAAACGTAAAGCGTAAGACTCGCAAGACCGCTTGCATAGCTGTTAGGATCGGAGGAAGGCATATTGATATCCTTGACCTCAACCACGTATTTTACGGTATCACCTGCCGAAGCCGCGGTGGCACCGCTGACATCGACCTTAAAGCTCGCCCCTGCTCCCGACACGGGGAAGGAAAAGAAAGCCGAAACGAGCATCACCGAAAGAAATGCAACTAAAAACTTTGTCATATTATTCCTCTTACTGGTTCATTCAAAAATATTGTAGTTTCCGAAAACGTGACGTCTTACTCTCTGGTAGTCAACAGGTCTCACGTCGCTTCCGCCCGAAACGCACGCCGCCTCGAAATACGCGCCTTCGATAGCGTAATTACCGAAAACGTATCTTCTTATTCTCTGATAATCGTTCGAGTCGACGCGTCCGTTTCCGTTAACGTCACCGATAACGACGACCGTCACGGTATGCACCTTCGTGCTTCCGTCCATAAGCGAAACGGTATATCCCGTTCCTATGTCCGTGTCGGACGATGTGACCTCGTTTCCGCTCGCGTCAAAAACCTTGATGCGATCACTGTTCTTGAAGCTGTAAAGAAGCGCTGAAAGCGCAGTTTCCTCAACGACTCCGCGGAGATAATCTCCGTCGATAACGTAGCTGCTTCCGCTCTCAAGCTCGAGGATCTTCGGCTTCTGGGGAACTGCAAACTCGTTTACCGTGTGAGTGATGGTCCCGTTGCTGACTGACGGGGTGACGAAAGCGCTTCCGTCGTTGAGCTGATAGGGAATAAAGCGAACGCTGATGCTTCCCTTTCCCGTGACCTTGAACTTGATCGTGCAGAGCTTATTGTCCGAGCCCGTGATCGGCTCACCGGCTATCACGATTCCGTACGCGCCGGAGTTTTCGCCCGTAGCCGCCTTCTCGGCAGTCACTTCACTTCCCTTGTATGTCGCGCCGACGTATTCAAGGTTGTCAGACGGGGCGAAAAAGAGCGTTCCGAATCCAAATCCGGTGCTCGAACCAAGCGACACCGTATAGGTTACGGTCTCGCCGATAGCGACCTCGTTTCCGCTCGGCACACTTGAAGAAAAAGAAAAGACGGCGCTTCCCGTCGCATGGACCGCGGGAACAAGCAAAACGAGCATAACGACCGACAAAACGACGGCTGTCACGTGCTTGAATTTCATATTGCGTCCTCCTTTTCTTTTAATACACTAATTATACAATGCAGGTCGAAATTTGTCAATAAGTGAAGGGCTTCTAATTTTTTCTTATATGTAAATATACTGATAAGATTTCTCCCGTATGAAAAAAACGCCCGAGGGCGTTTTTTCAAATATTAGGTCAGTCAATATTTTCTCTTTCAACGTCGCAGACGGGCATTCGCGGGAACTTCACCGAGCCCCACCAGAGCTGTGACCAGAAGGAGCTGTCGTCGGGCTTGTTGTTCACCGTGAAGCTGCACGCTCTGACTATATGATCGATAACGACGGGATTATTGTTATCGTCGAGCTGGCAGAGCGCAAGATTCAGAAAATAGGTTCCCTCAGCAAGGAGCGAGGTGTCAAAGGACACAGTCGCGTGTCCCCTTTCCTGCGCGTCAAACGATCCGATCACGTCGGAAAAGCTCACGCCGACCGCCACGTCGTCACGTGACTTGACGGTAATTCTCATTCTCACGCCGTCAAGCTTCTTGTCTGCACGGAAGCCGATGCGGAATTTGAGCGGATCACCGACCGTAACTGCAGCATTCTGACAGTCAAGGAACTCGATATCCTCCATAAAAAGTCCGCCGATAACATTCTTCGCGTGCGTCTTGTCGTGAAGCGTTACGAGGTTGGTATCGGTCAGAGAATTGTTCATATAAATGCCGATTCCCTCCTCAACGTCGCCGTCAAAGATCATCTTGCCCTTGTCAAGAACGATAACTCTGTCGCAAAGCTGACGGATGGTATTCATATTGTGCGAAACGTAAAGAACGGTCTTTCCGTCCTCCTTCGCAGACTGACGCATCTTGCTTAGACACTTGTTCTGGAACGCCATATCGCCGACCGCAAGGACCTCGTCCATAATAACGATATCGGAATCGAGATGCGCCGCCACCGAAAAGGCGAGCTTGACGTACATTCCCGAAGAATACCTCTTTACAGGCGTGTCGATAAACTGTCTTACCTCGGAGAAATCAATGATCTCCTCGATCTTCTTACTTATCTCGCGCTTCGACATACCGAGAATTGCGCCGTTCATATAGATGTTCTCACGTCCGGTCAGCTCGGGATGGAAGCCGGTTCCGACCTCAAGCATCGAAGCAACTCTGCCGTTAAGCGAGATAGTACCGGTCGTCGGGCCCGTAATTCTGGTGATAAGCTTAAGAAGCGTGCTCTTGCCTGCGCCGTTCTTGCCGATTATGCCGACCGCTTCACCCTTTTTTACCTCAAAAGAGATACCGTCAAGCGCAAGGAACCTTTCGTTTGACGTGGGACGACCTTTCTCGCCGACAGTTGACGTGGGGTCCTCTTTTTTGAGAATACGCGCGGAAAGGCGCTGAATATCCTCACGGAGAGTCGTTCCGCCGATGGCGCCGAGACGGTATTGCTTTGAAACGTTTTCGCAACGAAGCATTATTTCACTCATAAAAGACCGCCTCCTTAAACCGTATCCGCAAAGTTCTTTTCAATGCGGTTAAAGAGCAAAAGCCCGAGGAACGCGATAACGAGCGTCACCACCCAGCCGAGAAGATAGTACTTAAGATCGAAGTATCCCGCACCGAAAACGCCGTATCTAAAGGACAGAATGGCAGGCGTGACGGGGTTGAGGTTGTAGGCACCGACGTACTCCGCAGGAATGAGAAGCAAGCCGTAGGCAACGGGGGTGGCGTACTGCCAGAGATTAAGACCGAAGCCGACGAGCATGGAAAGATCGCGGTATTTCGTAGTAAGCGCAGAAATGATTATTCCGATACCCGTAGAGAGTATCATAAGCTGCAGGATCGAAAGCGGAACGAAAATAAGCTGATAGGAGAAAACGAACTCCGCACTTCCGTTTATGATGCAAACGATGTAAGTAACGGCAAACATCACAAGCTGTATGGCAAAGGAAATAAGATGAGATATCGCCGTCGCTATCGGCATCGCAATACGCGGAAAATAGACCTTCCCCATAATGTGCGCATTCGATAAAAACGTATGGCTCGTCGCGGAAACGACGGACGAAAAATAGCTCCAAAGAATAGTACCGCTCATGTAGAAAAGGAACGTCGGAACCTTCGGCGCGGGGATCGCGTCAGCAGTCGTAAGCTGTGCAAGAGTTCCGAAAATAATGGTGTAAACGACCGTAGTAAACAGCGGTTGAATTATCGCCCAAAGAGGACCGAGTATCGTCTGCTTGTATTTCGCAACGAACTCACGCTTCACGAAAAGAAGGATCATGTCCTTGTACTTGAGCGTTTCCTTGAGCTTCAAGTCAAATATTTTTTTGTCAGCCGAAACCACAGTCTTAAAAGCGGTATCGGAATTGTTATTTTGAGACATCGCATTAACCTTTCTCGGTTCATTCGGATATACAGTATTATTATATAATATATCAAATCCCTTGTCAAGACAAGCTCACATTAAGAAAAACCGCCGCTCTCACTT
>JAFTTT010000101.1 GCA_017466625.1 Clostridia bacterium | reverse complement strand
CATCCGAGTATTATCTGTTAACCAATATGTAGAGGACGGTCCTTCGGGTGTTATTGTTGAAAGTATATTTGAAGCAATAGATGAATTCTATTCCTTAGAGTTGAGCCAAAAAATCAAAAAAGGAATGGACAAGAACGGTGAACAATGTCTATGCACAGGCGGTAATATTGCACTTGGCTTCAAAGTCAATCAGTTTAGGCAATTTGAGGTTGACCCCAATACTGCCCCTATTGTAGAAACAGTCTTTGAAATGTATGCTAATGGAAAAACTGTTGCAGAGATAACAAGACATTTGAACTCATTGGGATATAAGACATCAAGAGGTGTACCCTTTAATAAAAATTCGCTACACACAATGCTGAAAAACAAGAGATATATCGGTGTTTATACATACAAGGGCAAGGAAATTCCCGGCGGTATGCCCCGTATTATTTCAGACGAACTCTTTAACAAGGTTGCCGAAATAATGGCTAAGAACAAGAAAGCCCCTGCAAGAGCAAGGGCAAAGGTTGAGTATCTTTTGACAACTAAGTTGTTCTGCGGTCGCTGTAAAGAAATGATGACAGGCTCCTCTGCAACAGGAAAGCAAGGCACAGTATATAACTATTACATTTGCAACGGCAGAAAAGCCAAGCGGTGCGAAAAAGATATGGTCAAGAAAGACTATATAGAAAATCTTGTCTTGGCTCAATGCAGAAAGTTATTGTCAGTTCCAAACATCGAGAAAATATCGAAAGAGGTTTCGGCAATTTGCCAAGCGGAGAGAGATACATCTAATTTGAGATATTTGCAGAAACGGTTGGCAGAAAGTGAGCGTAAGAGAGATAATGCACTTAATGCCGTGTTGGAAACCGATATGCCAAGATTGAGAGAAAATATCTACGAAAAAATTGCACAGTTAGAAGCCGAACAAGATAACATTAGAGAAGAAATTTCAAAAGAAACAATGCCGTTCCCATCACTTACAGCACCGAAAATCAAGTTCTTTCTAATGGCTCTCAAAAAAGGCAGTATGACCGATGAAAAGTATAAGAAAATGCTTATTAAAATTTTCGTTAATAAGATTTATCTGTACGATGATAGGATAACAATTACATTTCATTCGGGAGACGATAAAGTAGAGATAAACGACAGATTACTAAGTGAACTGGAGGAAAAAGACGGTGAAATAAAAAATTTGTTTTTGGCTGGTGATGGTCCACCAAAAACAAAAACACACCCTCGCGGTGTGTTTTTTGTTTTTGATTTGATTGATGGAGGGAATCGAACGGGTCGGTAGTGAATGACTGCCGGGGGCAGTCAGAGCCGACCCTGACCGAGCCCGCAGGCGAGACCGATTCCCCTCGGATCTACCAAAGCAAAAATCCTGTCGATTATTGTCGGCAGGATTTTTGTTTTGTATTATTCATTATTCATTCGACAGGATTTTCAATGAATAATGAATAATCGCTATAATTCGAAGCGCAACAAACATAGGAGCTAATGCTAACTAAGCCGAAGGTAATTCCCTCCTTACCGTTTGCCTTGAGATCAAACGGATTTTGATTTCAATGTTCTTTTTGTAAAGCATCACCCCGCGGCTTTCGCCGCGGGGTGATCTACTTTATTTGATTATTCCTCGTCTTCCTTTTTCTTCTTGCGTGCGATAAGGGTCATCACAGCGCCGGAGACTACTGCGGGAACGAGGTACTTCATGATACCGTCGGAGGTATCGGGGTTGAGGCCGGGGTTCGGCTCGGTGCTCTTATAGATATTTACGAACTCGATTACGGTTACTTCCGCATCTTCTTCGTCATATACCGTGTACGCGACCTCAAGCTTACCGTTAAGATCGTCGGTTACTACGACCTTAATGCGGTATACGGTCTCGTCATAGGTGATATCGGAAGCATCGCCCTTATTTTCCTTAACGACAAGGTAATAGGTTCCCGCCTTGCTGTATTCGACAGCGTCGAATGCGAAGCTGCCCTTCGAGCCGTTCTTAACGGTCTGAACAGTGGTGCCTATTGCCCATTCTGCGTCGGAATTACAGAGCGTGAAGCTGAATTCGCCCGACTTGAGAGCTCTGCCGCGCAGTGCCTTTTCGCCGCTTATGATCAGCTTGCCCTTTTCCGGGACGTAGGTGTTAACGAACTCAACGTAGTTATTATTCTGTACCGTATTTGCTTCGTCGTATATAGTGTAGTTAACTACGAGCTGGCCGTTAAGATCGTCAGTCACTTCGACCTTTACGCCGTATACGCCATCGTCGTAGGTGACGCCTGCAACGTTGCCGCTATCTTCCTTAACGAGGTAGTAGTAGGTTCCGACCCTGTCGTAGGAGATCTCGTCGAAGGAGAACGCGCCGTTTGCGCCGTTCTTAACGGTCTGAAGTGCGGTGCCTTCTGCCCATTCCGTATTGGAATTATAGAGCGTGAAGCTGAACTCATCCGCTTTGAGAGTTCTGCCGTTCAGGGTCTTGATTCCCGAAAGAACGAACGTTCCCTTGGTTGCGGTATAGGTATTTACGAATACCATACCGTTCTGCTGTCCGTTTTCATTCATGAAGATTATCGACGAAACGGAGAGCTTTCCGTGCTGGTCGTCGGAGATCTCAACCGTGACGTACCATTCGGTCGCATCGAAGGTGATACCTGCTGCGCTCGTGTTGCGCTCGACAACGATATAACGGTAGGTTCCCGCCTTATCTGCGGTCAGTCCGTCGAATACTATCGCGCCGTCGACTGTATTTTCAGCCGTTGCGATAACGCCTCCGTCCTTCGTCCATACGTGAGTATTCGGATCGTAATTCGCCTTGTACATATCGAAGGTGAACTTATCCGTCGAGAGAAGCTCGCGTCCGAGGAGCGCCTTCGTGCCGACTACTTTGATATCGTCAAGTTCCTTGGGAGTATAGGTGTTATTGAACTCTATCTTCGAGTTTGCGATTCCGTTGACAGTATGGGATTCAACGACGAGCTGTCCTGCTTCGTTATCCTTGATCTTTACCGTTACCGTGTATACGGTATCATCGTAATCGACGCCGTCAAAGTAGCTCGGATCGTTCTGCGAAGGATCGTATTCCTTTACGGTGTAGGTGTAGGTTCCGGGAGCGGTGAAGGTAAGCTCGGGGAACGCGAAGGTTGCCTCATTGTTCGTCGGCACTCCGTTCGTTGCGTACCATACGTTGCCCGTTCCGTTTTCGGAGAGAACGAACTGGAAGTCATGCTCAAGAAGAGGTCTGCCTGTAAGGATCTTGTTGCCCTCGATAACGAGCGCTGCCGGCTTTGCAGTATAGGTGTTTACGAAGGTGATCTTACCGCCTGCAACCGACTCAACTACGGGTGTAGCTGCAAGCTGACCGCCGTTATCGGTTACGTGTACGATGACCTTATATACGGTAGGATCGTAGGTGATATACTCGGGAGCGTTCTGCGGGGGAACCTCTACTATTTCGTAGTGGTATTCGCCGACCTTGGTGTAGGTAAGCACCGTATTAAAGGTTACTTTGCCGTTTGCGCCGTTCGTTCCCGTTGCAACGGGGGACGTTCCGCGGACGCCGTTTATTACCTCATAAACCGCGAAGTTGAACTCGCCGTCCTTGAGAACGTACTGTCCGACGTTACTCTTTACTTCTTTCTCTACGAAATCCATCTCAACAGATGCGGAGAGGGGCTCGTAGGTGTTCTCGAAGGTGATTACCGCGGTATTATCTGCGTTGAGAGCTATCACGGTATTATCGGTGTAATGATCCAAGCCCTCTTGATTGGTCGCGGTATAAATATTTGCCTCAAGATGACCGCTCTGCGCCCAGGAGATTTCGATTTCGATCTCAACCGAGTCGTCGTTATATTTCCAGCCGGTGGGAACGGACGCGGGATCATATATTTCCTTTACGGTATACTTGTGAGTACCGACGTCGTCTCCGTCAAAGCTGAGAGTGAAAAGGATAGCGCCTGCGCTGTTCGTTGCAAGCTCTTCAACAAGAGCGCCGTTTTCATCATAAAGGCCGAATCTGAATCCCGAAAGATCCGTTCCGAGCGGGCTTCCGCTTGCGGTATTGTTGATCTCCTTCTGAATGTCGATATAAACGGGTACGACGTGATCGCTCGTATAATCGTTAACGAAGTCTGCGTTTACGTTCCAGCCGCTTGCGCCCTGCGTTACGGTCACCTGCGGTGAGCGTGTCGTCGTAACGGTCGCCTCAAGCTTGCCGTCCATATCGTTATCGGTTACGTCGATCTGGAAGCTGTGAAGATGTCCGTCGTAGAGCATTCCCTCGACTCCCGAATTGGTTTCCTTTACGCGGTAAATGTAGGTGCCGACTTCGTTGAACGTCGGGAAGATATAATCAAAAGCAAAGCTCTTTGCGTTGGGGTAAGTGTCGTAAGTGACGGTCTCGGTATCGATAATGTCCCAGGAGGAATCGTAGATGTAAGCACCGCCCTTGTAGCTCTGAAGCGTAAACTCAAACGCTCCGTTATAGGAATGGTTTGTGACTGTCTTACTTCCGGTAACGGTGATGCTCGGGGTCACTCCCGTGGTCGCCTCGTAGGTGTTATTGATAATGATCTGCGAGGTAGCATTTGCCGTAATCTCGACTTCGCCTGCTCCGTTTTCATAAGACGGGGTGAAGCCGTCAGGTACGTTGACCTCTGTTGCGGTCACGACGGTGCCCTCGGGCAAGCCGTAGACCGTGTACTGATCGTCGTGACGGAGAGTTACGGTCACCTTTTCGCCCGCGGTACCGTTCAGCGCAATGCCCGTCTCGGTTCCGTTCGTATGAGCTACGGTGTAATTACCCGAAAGGGGCTTTCCGTCAAAGGCGAAGGTAAGCTCAACTTCAAACTTGGTGTTATCGTTTACGGGGATGGTGTATCCTGCTCCGTAGTTATGGATAATTTCCTTTGCAACGGTGAAGTTACCACTGTCACGGCTTGTATTTACGAAGCTGATCTCCTGCATTTCAGATGCCGAAAGATTTACGCTTGCAGACGTACCGTTATAGGTCTGTCCGTTGACCGTAATGCTCTGAACGACGTATTTGAGATAAGTCTTCTCGGTTACGGTAATACTGCCCGTCGTCATTCCGCCTATATATACGGTCTCGCCTGCCTTAAGAGTGACAGACGCCTTGCCGTTCAAGAAGGCAACTCTTTCTGCTACGCCTGTAAGCTCGCCGTTTACGTAGCGGTAAGCGTAAGCATCGAAGAAGCCGTTACGTCCTACGTATTCTATTTCAAATGCGAACTCGGGAGTTTCGCCGGGAGCAAGCTCAACGTCGGGAGCAAGCTCCTTCGTGATCTTGATGCCGGTTTCGGGCTCGATAGCGACACGTCCGTTGTTTCCGTGCGTGATTCCGACGACCGAGTTATGAGTAACGTCGTCCCACGCGTAGGAATTAGAGTCGTAGAACGCCTCGTGAGAATTGTTCAGAGTTTCGGTCGGGTTCTGTGCCTTTCCTATCGTGCCGGCGTCTCCTGCGTAGTCCTCTCTTATAGTTCCCTGCTTTACGGTATAGGTGCCGTCACCGTTTGCGACCGCAACGGAGAGAACGTCCGATGCAAGCTCATGATACTCGTATACCGTATCATAGGTCGAGCCGGTTCTGGTATAGAAGCTGTGGTAATAGTACATCTTTCCGCTCTGCTGCGAGGGATGAACCGTGCCGTTATATACAGTTCCCGACGTGTCTGAATACACGAGGGAGTCGTTCTGATAGTAGTAACGGTCGTTCTGACGCGAGGGGCGGAAGTAGGAATAGGTGTTGACCTTGCCGTAGCCGGTCTGCTTGTTTCTTTCCCAAGCGTTAGTGTAGAAGTAGACCTCGCCCGTTACGGGGTCGGTATTTGCAGAGAGGTATTCTGCCGAGACCTTATCCTTGATATTGAAGGAGTTGATCTCGGGGTCAAGTCCCACCTCAAATACGAGGTGAATGGGGGTATCGGATACTACGTCTATATTGGTTACGTTCTTATTCTCGTCAAGATCTACCTTGTAGGTGATCTTCGGAAGAAGCGATGCGGGAACTGCGAATGCAACGTCCTGCTCACCTGTCAGTACGCCTGCGTTCACCTTTTCTCTTACGCGCACCGTCGTATACATCATATTGGTATCGCTGTCATCGCCGAAGAAAATGTAGCTGGCGTTGATATGTGCGGCGTTTACGGGAAGGGTCATGCCCTCGTACCATACATCGATGTACGCGCCCTGTGCGTCGGATATCCAGCCGACCCAGTTGGAGAACGCGCCGGTTGAAGGATCATACGCGATCTGACCGTGGTCATAGGCGTTCTGAAGAAGCTTTAATGCAGTCGCCTCATCTACTCCGAGACGAGTAATACCGGACTGAAGACTCTCTACGATAAGAGTAGAGTTCGTGTCGACCTGTCCGCCGTCAAACGCATCGGTCAATGCCTGCGCAAGCGCTTCGCCCGTGAAGAGCTTTCCGCCCGACATGATTCCCTTGATGTCGGCAACATTCATGTACGCGCCGAGCTTATCCACGAAGGAAACGTAACCCGAAAGGTTGTGGTCGCTTCCGTCAAGAAGAGTAGGAGAATATATCGATTTCGAAACGATCTCGGCAACGACGTCGCTGAATGCCTTGGAGAGCGCTTCTTCAAGGGTCGTGCCGCCGGACTGATAGGAGTCTACGTCGAAGTAACCGTCAACATAATCTACAGAGAGATCAGTCGATATCTTAGTAAAACGTTCGCCGTCGACTGTAACTGTCGATCCGGTCGAAAGCGCGTTATAGCTATTCCATGCGAATTTAAGATCCGTCGTATTCTTATTTGCAGGGTCAAGGATAGCTTCGCGAAGAGCGTTATCCTCGGTTCCCTCTTTGCCGAGCGTATAGAAGAGAGCTTCGTATTCGCTACCGTACTTTTCGGTGATCTCCGCCTTTGCGTATGCGGCGGTAAGCTCTGTCGCAAAGACCTCGGCTACTCCCGCGCTATTACTCTGTCCGTTTCCGATTCCCGCGTTGTACTCGTTGCTGGGAGGATTTGTGAACTCGTTTGCCGCGAAGGTCGGAATACCGTCGGTAAACAGCATTACGACGGGGATTCTCGGGGCAGCGTTCTGATCGAGGACGTTACTCGTTGCGGTTAAAATGTCCATCGCCTGCTTTATACCGTGCGCGGTATAGGTTCCGCCGCTAACGCTCCAGCTCCTGTAGGATGCAGAAACATCATTGCCGTTTCCGTCGGTAACGTTTCCGTTGAGTGAAATGCTGGAGCCCCAGTAATCTATATTAAGAAATCTTCCGTCGCTATCGGTGGTTTTATAGTGAGCGAGAGGAAGGTAGGTCGTGGTATCGCTGTCGAAGAAGACGATAGCGACGCGGTTTTTCTCGTTTGCATCCATAAGCTGATTCAGTGCAACGTTTACCGCACTGATCATAGCTCTTGCGGGTGCACCCTCCATCGAGCCCGAGGTGTCAAGGATCATAACGGTATCGGTCGGAACAGCCGCCTTACCCGTTACGCTCATATTCGAGCCGATAGCGGAAAGAGCAACGAGGAAGTTGTTTTTGCCGCTTATCGTGAAGTCCTTACCGTCGATCGTCGTGCCCGTTTTGAAAACGGACTTATCGGTCCAGACTGCGCCCGCGTTCGCGGTAGTAAGGTCGCCGCTTACCGGGAAATACTTCGTCCAGTCGTTGATCGTCGATGCGTCTGCTTCGAGAGCATACGTCTCGTTACTTACAGGCGCAGCCGAAAATACCATCGGCAGACAGGTGATAAGAAGAGCGATCGAAAGGATCATGCTCACTATTCTTTTTGTTGTTTTGTTTTTTGCAGTCATATCGTTTCTCCTTTCATATACTGCGCTCAGAGCTCCGCTCCGTTACGTTAACTTATATAATAAATCTTCCGTTAATTGCTTTCATATTCCCACAAGCTCGCGGAACGCATTTTCGTTCGTTCTCGCAACGAATTCCTTGAACGCCGCTCGAACTCGCTTGCCAAGGGCTCTGTAGTCCATTGCAAACACCTTATTGAGCTTAATACTTCGCGTTTCTTCCGGAACGCCGTAGATCGTGAGTATGTTGTTCAGCGCGCCCGTTATTCTCGCTTCAAGCGAAACGGGAGCGCCCGCCGTCATAAGCGTTGCGTATTCGATTCCCGAAACGAGTATTTCAGCTTCGGCAAACTGTGCATCGGTCCAATCCGGCTGATATTCTCTGAATACCTTTTTTGCTCTCTGCGCGTCGTTTCTTCTTATAATGTCGAGGCAAAGCGGGCTTGAGTAAGAAGCGATGAAGAAATCCTTTATCACCTCGTCGTCCTCACTCGCACTCAGCATAGTCGTAAGCTCAAGACATATTGCCATTATCGAGCTCACTCCCTCATTCGCCTCGGTCTCCATCATCTCCCATTGGAATTTACAAAGCATATCCACAAGTTCCGTCAGCAGGTGTTCCTTTGTCGGATAGTGGAACGTGAGGTTTCCGGGACTCATCTCCAGTCCCTTCGCGATCGAAGACACCGTAGTATTCGAATAACCGTTCTCAAGGAACTGCTTCGTGGCTTCACCGATGATCTCTATCCTCGTCAGGGCACCTTTATCTATTCTTGCCATGGTTTTCTCCTCTTATTTGCGTCAAATATCCTTCGACGCATTTCTTGTATTACTATTATAGTACATATACTAAAAATTGTCAATACCTATTTTGTGCTTTTTTCAATTTTGTTATCAATTTTTATAAAAAGATCCGAGATCACACGTTACGCGGATCTCGGATCTGGTATTTGGTTATTGCTTACTTCTTGTCGTAAGCATCGAACAGATCGCTCGTTATCTTATCGAACTCGGGAACGTCCTTGATATAATCGTCAAAGGCGTAGAATGCGCGGCGGCAAAGCTCGTCGGCTTCCTTCTTGTCCGAAAGAGAAAGCGCACGGAGGATCTCGTAATCCTCAACTCCGCACTTCATCTGCATGTAACGCAGAGACAAAAGGACCTTGTCACCGAGCGGATATACGATATTACACTCGCCGGCAGGAAGTCCCTGGTTTGCGCTGGTTTCTTCGAACGGGTGGTGTCCGTGGCCGAAGTAGTTGTAGCCCCAATGGAGGAAGCCCGTGAGGTTGTGGCTGTAATTACCCCAATGGAGCAGACGCGTGTTAAGAAGCGGAGCGTCTATATGTCTGTTGAGGAAGCGTCCGCCCGGCATATTGCAGGTGTAGAACCAAAGCTCGTTGTTTTCGTCGCGGATCGCCTCGAAATCGTTTTTGTTGAGCTGATAATAGTGGTCCTTCGGCACGTATATATCAAGCGCGTCCTCAACGAAGTATATTTCGATAGCGTCGATAAGCTTGATTCCCGGCAGGTACTTGCGGTAGATTCCGCAGAGGATTCTGAAGTCGTTTGCAACTCTTTCCTTCGGCTCGTCGCTTACGTGGACGAGCGAAATGTCTCTCCAACCGTTTTCGGTAAGGAAGGCGTTGAACTGATAAAGATACGCGGTCAGATATTTTCTGCCGCCCGTCGAAAGGCAGTTGAGAGGATAGTTATCGTTTGCCTTGTCCTTGATAAGGAAGGGCGGATCCTCCCATGTGGGACGGTGAAGAACGTGCGACCACTCGAGAGTCGTCATACCGCATTCAAGGGCAAGCGACGCCCAGCGCTTCGCCTCCGAAAAATCGAAAACGTATTTCCCGTCTACCATCTTGCAGCTGTACATACTGGGGAGGTCAACAAAGAAAATAAAGTTTTTGCAGTCGATAAGCGTCTGCATATATCTTCTGAACATTTCTTCGTGCTCTTCCGATCCGTATTCGAGACCGTGCATCGATGCCATACTCTGTACCCAGGACCAGTTAGTGAGCGCGAGGGTGCTTTCGGGAAGCGCCTTGGCACCGACCGTAAGAGCTACGGGCGCTTCTATTGAAGCGTCTCCGAAGGTAATAACTATCTTTCCCTCTCTTACGCCGCTTTCCGCATCAAGCTCTGGACAGAAGGATACGTAGTACGCCTCCTGCTCCTTTTCGACCTTAATGCCGTCAACCGGATAAAGGGGGTCGTAAGCGCGGTAGGGCGCCCGGCGCACTCTGTCTCTCTTAATATCACGCCATTCTCCGCCCGTAAGTGCTCCGCACTGATAATCGTTGGTGTTTCTGTTGACGCATACCTCCATCTCTCTGTATGCTTCAACCTTAACACCGTCAAAGCCGACGGCTTTGACCTCAACTTCTTCGCCGACGGTGAGTCCGTCAACAAGGATCTGAACGGCGCCCGTCTGCTCCTTAAGAAGCTTCAGGGACGCGTTTTTTCTGCCGTCGGAAACGCTCGAATCGGGGAACAGCCATTCGTTCATGCTGAAAATTCCAAAGTTCATAAGTTGCCTCCATAAGTGTGGTTTTTTGCTGAATATATTATATCATCTCGAAAATACCGTGTCAATATATTGCAGTTGACAAATATCGCAAAAGCGAAGGAAAGGCGAGACAACGTAACAAATCTCCTTAAAACGAAGGGGGTATCCAAAGGAAAAAATGTGTGCAGACGGTTCCCCCTTGGTGTGCTTTCTTTTGGGTAGGTTTGCGAAGCAAAACTACTCGTTCATTTGCACAAGCAAAGAAAAGTGAAAGAAAAGCACCCTGGCGGGTGCTTTTCATTCTTCATTATCTGTATTTTGCTACTATCGCCTTCATTGCGTCCATCTTGCATTCCATATCGTATACAAGCTTGAACTGCGTATGAGTGCGGTCGAGGTTCTGCTCGGGATAGTGGATCTTAAAGTAGGTGTCGCCGTTCAGATAGTCGGTGAGGAAGCGGATTCCGCACTCGAAGGTCATAAGCTTCGCGGAGAACGGGAGATACTCGATCTCGCAGTCGTTCAGCTTGCTTCCGCATGCCGACATAAAGCCCTCTGTGTACTTCTCGAAAAGCTCAAGCGACATTTCGATCTTCGAAAGGTCCTTCTCGTCCTCAGCACCGGTGCTTGCGCCGAAGCGTATACTGTCACCGAAGTCGTAATGAACGAGACCCGGCATTACGGTATCAAGGTCGATAACGCAGACTGCACGAAGGTCGGTGTCGTCGAAAAGAAGGTTATTAAGCTTCGTATCGTTATGAGTAACGCGGAGAGGAAGCTTGCCCTCCTTAAGGAGTCCGAGAAGAAGTTCGGTGTCCGCCTTTCTTGCTCTTACGAACTCGATCTCCTCCTTGACCGACGCTGCTCTGCCCTTGAGGTCGTTCTTGACTGCTTCCTCGAATAGGCGGTATCTGTCGGCGGTGTTATGGAAGTTCGGAATCGTCTCGATAAGCTTCGATGCATCGAAATCAGCAAGCTGATTCTGGAAGTTACCGAACGCCGCGCCGAGAGTTTTGAGCTGCTCGGGATTTTCAACCTGCTGAAGAGCAACGGTGTCCTCAACGAAGAGGTAGAGGCGGAGATAATTGCCCTCGCCGTCCTCGTAGTAAAGCTTGCCGTCAGCGGCGGGAATTACGGTAAGGGTGCATCTGTCTACGTCGGGATCGCCCTCGTTCTTCTTTCTGATGTGCTCGGTTACGTACTTGATATTGTTCATAAGTCCGTCAACGTCGCGGAAGATCGAGTTGTTTATTCTCTGAAGTATGTATCTGGTTTTCTTGCCGCCGTTCGTGACCGAAAGCAGGAATGTGCTGTTTATGTGTCCGAATCCGTAGGGCGCAGCTTCGGTGAGCTCGCCTGCGAGCGCGAATTTTTCCTTAATTACGTTAAAATCCATTACGACCAAAGCTCCTTCGGATAGATTCCGTCATCGACCATCTTCTTGATCGCTTCCGTTACCAGTTCCTTATCCTCGCGGTAAGTCATTCCGTACCATACCGACGAGGTGTTGTAAACGCGAACCTTTTTCTTGCCGTCCTTTATCATCTTGTCGATAACGGAGGGAATATAGAACTCGTCCTTTTCGATGTTTGCGGTCTTGAGGAATTCAGCAAACTGCGCCTCAAGCTCGGGATAGATATCGGGAGCCATTGCCCACATGTTCATGGAAACGGTGGTGTCGGGATCGAGGTCGGTGTCTTTCGTTATCGCGGTGTGCTCCGTGATGTTCGTAAGATAGCCGTCAGTAACCTCGCAAACGCCGCGCGCAACCGAGCCGTTGTCCGACAGGGTGTTCTTAAGGCGGTAGCCGATCAAGCTGTACTCGTCCTTGTTCTTAAGAGACTCGTATGCCTTTTCGAATGCGTCGCGTCCGTAGAAATCGTCTGCGTTGATAACGACGAAGGGAGTGTCTACGAGGTTCTTCGTCGTAAGTATAGCGTCACCCGTGCCGTAGGGCTTCTTTCTGTGTGACGGGATGGTCTGATATGCGTATTCGACCTCAATGTTGCGCGCGATTCTGTTGCCCGCGATCTCCTTGAAGTCCTTTTCGATTTCTTCCTTTATAATAAATACCACTTTATCAAAGCCGGCTCTCTTTGCGTCAAAAACGGAATAGTCAAGAATGACCTCGCCTGCGGTTCCGACCGGCTCGAGCTGCTTGCATCCGCCAAATCGGCTTCCCATTCCTGCAGCCATTACAACGAGCGTTGCTGTTGCCATTATATTTTCCTCCAAAAAACATAATAAGAGGCAGTCTGTCTGCCTCTTATTATTATACAGCATACTGTCGTTTTTTGCAATAGTATTTTTTATGCATTTGACGCCAAATTGTATGATTTTGGACACAGTTTCGCGCGAAATGACGTATCAACCCTCAAGCTGACGCGACAAAAAGCCCGCCGCCGTCTGAATAAGCTTACTTTCGACCTCGTCGCCGCGGCGCTCGTTTTCGTCCTTCACGACCGAAATGACGCACCCCGTCACGTCGCCCTCGGTTATTATCGGCATCGCGCAGGAAATATAGTAACTACTGTCCTCGTCCGTCACCGATATGCGGCGTTCGCCGCTCTGAAGTCGGTAGAGGTTTCTGCTCTCAAGCAGCTTTTCGACTCCCGACGATATTCTCTTGTCGCCGAACTCGCGTCTCGGTACTCCCGCCGACGCAATTATGCCGTCGCGGTCGGTCACAACGACACCGAGGTTGCAGGTCTTGTGAAGCGTCTCCGCGTACTGCGACGCGAACGACCCAAGCTCGCCCATCGGTGAGTATTTTTTGAAAATGACCTCGCCCTCTCGGTCAGTGTATATCTCAAGCGGATCTCCCTCTCTTATCCTCATAGTCCTTCTAATCTCTTTCGGAATAACCACACGACCAAGGTCATCTGAATATGTCAAGTAAGGACAAACACTTTTTTCAATACCGTGAAAACCCTTGATTTTACTGGGGTTTCAGGCATTTCACCTCCTGCTTACAAGAAAAAATTTAACAGGGGGCATATGGTATTTTAGGACAAACATT
>JAFTTT010000100.1 GCA_017466625.1 Clostridia bacterium | reverse complement strand
TTTTTGCTGTCTTTCAAGAGAGACAGGATCGTCACGTCGCCGAATGCCTTTTTCCAGTCGGAATCAAAGCGAGCGATCGACGTATCGGTCGAGGTGTGGGAGAGCAGATTTTTCATCACGCTGCTTCCAACGGTTGCACAGTGGCAACCTGCCGCCGCGACGTCGAGGACTTCCTTTGCGGTCTTGAAGCTTGCCGCAAGAACCTGAGTCTTCTGTCCCGAGAAGCTGAGAATATCGCTTATCTGCTTAACGGTTCCGACACCGTCAGCGCAGAGGTTGTCAAGTCGGCTGACGTAGGGTGCAACGTAAGAAGCACCTGCGTTTGCCGCAAGCATTCCCTGAGCTTCGCTTAAGATCGCAGTAACCGTGATCTTGTAGCCGCGCTTGCTCAAATACTTTGTGGCTTTAAGTCCAACGTCGGTTGCGGGGATCTTTACGTAGGTGTTGTCTCCGAGGAAGCTGACAAGAGCAATTGCCTCTTCGATTATTCCGTCAAAATCCTTTTCGGTGACCTGAACGTGAAGCTCCTTGTCCCAACCGATTATCGCGCGAATTTCGCTGAGCAGCTCAAGAACGTTTCCGCCCTCTGCCGAGAGAATGGTCGGGTTCGTCGTTACTCCCTCAATAGGGAAGTACTCGTTAAAATAGCGAATATCATTCAGGTTCGCTGTGTCTAAAAGTAGTCTCATTTTAAGAATTATCTCTTCCAGTTAAGGGTGTAGTGAACGTCGTCTGCCTTTTCCTCGTCGGTGAACTTACGGAGAGTGTCAACGACCTTACCGTCGTTCCACTTTCTGTCGTTGATCGGATCGGGAGTACCCATAACGGTAACGTTAAGCTGTCTGTGGCGAGCACGAACGTGGTCCCAGTCGATGAAGTAAACGTGAGCGAACTCACCGCCGTCAAGAACGCCGTCCTTGATGGTCATGGTCTCGCTTCTGCCGAAGAAGCAGGAGCGGAGGTGACCGTCGGTGTTCATAGAGGTGAAGTCACCGGGCTCGTTTACGAATCTGCCGAACTTGGAGTGGATCGGACCGGGATGACGGTAGTCACCCTCATTTGTGTAGTCGGGGATCATCTTTCTCATGATGTCGAGAAGGTCATGCTGGAGATACTCGAGGTCGAAAGAATCGATGTCGTGAGAGCACTCCTGAACCATTACCGAGCAGGTGGTGTGGTGAGAAGCGATACAAACGGTACCGTTCTTAACGCCGGACTCAGCTACGATCTTGATGATCTCGCTCGTTACGTCGTGGAAGGTGGGGATCCAACCTCTGGACTGGAGCTCAAGCTCTTTCTGATAAACCTTAAATTCCATTTTTGTTTTCCTCCAAAAATTTATTATTTTTTATTGAGTCGCTCGCCAACTGCTCCACCGGGATGGATGAGCGCGAACTGCTCGTTTTTGTAGTCTGTTTCTTCGATAAGCGCCGCCTGAAGAGCATGGAAGATCATGCAGAGAGCGGTGGTTGAGGTCGTGCCCTGTGCGTTGTACTTATCGGTCTCGCGGTTGACGTACTGCTTAAGAACTACGTCGGCGCTCGTTGCAAGCACGGAATTAAGATCCTCTGTAACGGTAATTACCGATACGCCCTTTGCCTTGCAAATGTCGAGGATCGGGAGAAGCTCCTTGGTCTTTCCTCCGCGGGACGCGAATATCATAACGTCGCCCTTCTGGAGATAACCGGTTGCACCGTGAACTGCCTCGGCAGGAGAAATGAATCTCGCGGGGCGCTCGATGCAGCAGAGCAGATGTGCCATGTGCTGGCAGATTATTCCCGAATGTCCGCAGCCGGACGTTCCGATGCGCTCTGCATTTTTGAGAAGCTCGACAGCTTTGCCGAACTGTTCGTCATCGAAGTATTCAAGCATAGTGCTGATGCACTCGCTTTCGATCTTATAGGCGTTTTTTGCCGCCTCCAAAGCTTCCTTCTTCATATCAAGCGTGTACCTCGTCCCAAGCACGGCGAACTGCCGCGATCATTTCCTCGGCAAGTGCGAGCGGCTTTTCTGCCTTTGCGATAGCGCTCGAGCAGCCCGATGCGGAGGAACCTGCCTTGATTATGTTGTAGCAGTCCTCGCCCTTGCTGATTCCTGCGGAGGGGAAGGGCTTGATCTCGGGGTTGACTTCTCTTATTACGCGAATGACCTCGTCTACGTATTCCTTATCTGCGGGCTTGCCTGTACCGATAAGCTCGGTCGGTTCTGCGACGAGAATGTTCGGTCCGAGCTTTGCGATCTCGCGGACCTCGTCAACGCTGTCTGCGCATACCATTGTAGCAAGACCGACCTCGTCAGCGCGTGCGATAGCTGCCTTGATCTCGTCAAGGGTCAGCTTGTGCTCGGCGTGGTTGAGCATAACGCCGACTGCGCCTGCCGCCTTGAGGGCTTCGGGGAGAGTTCTTCCCATGCCCTTACCGACGGTAAGACTGTCCATGTGCTGAGAGTAAACGTGAACTCTCTTTACGTTGTGTGCGATATTGTAGATCTCGGTGTCCGGAACGTCGAGAATGACGTCAATGTCATATTTTTCAGCGAGCTCATCAAGGCCCTTTGCGATCTCAAGAAGAGTATCGCCGTACATATAGCACTTGGGGCCGTATTCAAAGAAGGGCTCTTTAATTACATAATTTTTAACCATTGTCCTGAAAGTTTCCTTTCGTATCAGTTGAGTTTTGCGTCGTATGAACAGAATCTGTTATAAGCTTCGGCGTAATCGACGCCCGACGGCAGATATTCGTTCTTCGTCGTAACGAGCTTTTCCGCCGCTTCCTCGATATTATCGAAGAGTCCGATTCCTACTGCGGCAAATATTGCCGAGCCGAGACAAGCGGTCTCGCTTTCGGAAAGGGTCTTAAGGCGTCTGCCTGTTACGTCGGACTTCATCTGGGCCCAAAGGGGACTCGACGCGCCGCCGCCCGTTATGCGTATTTCTTCGACCTTATCTGCACCTATGTAGTCAAGGTCCTGCTTGAGAATAAATGCGATAGATTCCATTATCGCTCTCGCGAAATGTCCTCGTCCGTGGGAGAGAGTTACACCCGTAAATGTCGCGGTCGCGCTCGGATTATACTTCGGCATAGTTGAACCGCAGAAATAGGGAAGGACTGTCATTCCGTCCGAGCCGGCGGGAATATCCTTCGCGAGAGCATCAAGCTCACGGAAGGTGAAATCCTCTGCAAAATTGTTCTTGAACCATTTGAGCGCCATTCCTGCAGTCGACGACCAGAGGATAAGGCAGTATTTTCCGTCTATACCGTGGACGTGGCAGGGAATAATGCTGTTCGGCTTATATGGCGGAAGCTTGTCCGTCATAACGCAAATAGCCATTATCGTACCCGTCATTTCGCTGATAACTCTGTCAGAAACGCATCCTGCGCCGACAGTACCTGCGATCTGATCGAGCGCTCCGCTCACGACTTTAGCGCCGTCATATTCACCGACGACCTCTGCACTGCGGCAGATGCGCGGGAAAACGTCCTCATGCAGACCGATATAGTCGAGCATCTCGCCCCACCATTTAACGTTTATTAAGTCGTAATAAATGGTCGACGACTGTATCGTCGGCTCGGTAACGTAATTGCCTGTCAGACGGTAGAGGATCCAGTCTTCAAGCATAAATACCTTGCGTATTTTACTGAACACGTCGGGACGGTTATTCTTGAACCAAAGAAGCTTGCTCGCAGGCCAACCCGCGGTTATCTCGGGCTGTCCCGTAACGTTATAAACAAGCTCGTTTCCGAATTTCGCCTTTATATCCTCGGCTTCCTTTTCGGCTCTGTTATCAAGCCAGACTACCGCAGGATAAAGAGGGGAACCGTTTTCGTCTGTCAGAATGAGAGTTTCGCCCTGCGTGTCGACCGATATTGCGTCGATCTTGCCGCATTTTTCCGTCAGCTCGTCAAGTGCGCTTTTGCAGATCCTTATGTAGTCTTCGGGATCGAATTCGATAAAGCCGGTGTCGGGATAGGTGTTCAAGGTGTAATCTCTGCTCGTCAAGGCAAGGCGCTTGCCGTTACCGTCAAAGACCGCTGCTTTAAGCGAGGTAGTACCTATATCTATACCGAGAAGCTTATAGCTGGCTGAATCAATTTTTGACATTATCTGTCCTTTCAAGGCATTATGCGGAAATCCGTGCATAGACGGATTTCCGCGTAATTTTTAGTATATTAGTAGCCGACCTTTTCCCAGCACTCAAAGGGAGCAGCGAGCTCTTCGCTGATGTAGACCTGAGTCTTCTTGGTCTGCAGCAGGGTGGAGGGCAGGTAGGGATTGATGGGTCCGTGGGTGCACAGACGG
>JAFTTT010000099.1 GCA_017466625.1 Clostridia bacterium | reverse complement strand
CTATTATATTATTGGCCCACCCTGCAGGATTCGAACCTGTGACCCTCAGAATCGGAATCTGATACTCTATCCAGCTGAGCTAAGGGCGGATATGACTATTATTAACGCCCATAATTATATCACATTATCGTTTCAAAGTAAAGAATATTTTATTTTTTTATAAAAAACCTTTTCAAACATCTCGATATATGTTATAATATAGGGTAATTATCGACAAGGAGGATGCGGTATTGACATCTTTACCAATAACTGTCGTCACCGCATCGGTGACTGAAACGGAAAACGTCGGGCGAGAGCTTGGAGAGTATTTGCTGAACAACGGAAAGACCGACGCGTTTATCGCTATGTATGGCGATCTTGGGGCAGGAAAAACTGCCTTTGTGCGCGGACTTTGCGACGTTATTACGCCGGGCGCGCACGTTTGCTCACCGACCTACACTATTGTCAACGAATACTACGGCGGCGGCAGAACTCTCTGCCACTGCGATATGTACCGGATCGAAAGCGACGACGACCTCTATTCGATCGGCTTTTACGATTACGAAAACTGCGTGATCGCGGCGGAATGGTGCGAGAAGATACCCTTTGCGCTTCCCGAAAAGTATATTAAGCTTACTATCAAAAAGCTTGAAAATGACTGCCGCGAGATAACTGCGGAGGAGGTAGAAAACACATGAAAATACTTGCTCTTGACTCTACCGAAAACACCGCCGCGGTTGCGATAACGGACGGCAAGACGCTCATCGGAAGCACGGTCATAAACGCAGGAAAGAGCCATTCGGAGCTGCTTCTGCCTGCTATCGAGTCGTTAATGAAGGCGTCGGGACTTAATTATTCCGATATTGACCTTTTCGCCTGCTCGTCGGGCCCCGGCTCATTTACGGGAGTCCGAATCGGAGTTTCAACGATAAAGGGACTCGCTTTCGGTTATGATAAGCCCTGCATCGGTGTTTCGGCAACCGAGGCGCTCGCATATAATTTTATAGATTTTGACGGCATAATATGCCCCGCGATGGACGCGCGCCGTTCACAGCTTTATAACGCGATCTTTCTTTCGGATAACGGAACGATCACGCGCCTGACCCCCGACAGAACGATTCCCGCGTCGGAGCTTGCAGAGGAGCTCACAAATTATGACGGTCCGATATACATTAACGGCGGCGGTGAGCATATAATCAGAAAAGCGGCAGAGGGAAACGAAAACGTAATGCCGACAAACGAGATCCTGAAGCGTCAAAACGGTTATTCAGTTGCGCTTTGCGCTCTTAATATTTACGAAAATGCGGAAAGTAAGGACGGCTTTACCGACCTTGCGCTCTCGCCTACCTACCTTCGTCCGTCACAGGCGGAAAGAATGAGAAACGGAGAAAAGGAATGAAAACTATTGCAGTCGGATGCGACCATGGAGCTTATGAGCTCAAGGATAAGGTCGTAAAGCATTTAAGTGACCTCGGATATAACGTGATCGACAAGGGAACGAACGGTCCCGAATCGGTACACTATCCGATATATGCGCATGAGGTATGCCTTGCTCTTCAGAATAAGGAAGCCGAGCTTGGAATCCTCCTTTGCTCGACGGGAATCGGAATGAGTATGGCGGCAAACAAGCATCACGGTATCCGCGCCGCGCTTTGCGCCGATACCTATTCCGCTCGTCTTACGAGAATGCATAACGACGCAAACGTTCTTTGCATCGGTGCGCTTGTTGTCGGTCAGGCACTCGCTATCGACATCGTCGATTCCTTCCTTAACGCTTCCTTCGAGGGTGGTAGACATCAGACGCGAGTCGATATGTTTATGGCGCTTGAGGAAAGCGAAAAATGAAGGATTATCTAAACGAGATAAACGAAAAATTTCCGATAAGACGTACCGAGGAGCAGAAAAAGGGCTTGTTCGAATACGTCAAAAGTGAAGCGGAGAGCGTAGGTCTTAACGCTCGGATAGAGCAGCTTGGAAAGAAGCATAACAATATTGTTATCGGTGACGTTGAAAACGCGAGCGTCGTTTATACCGCGCATTATGATACGCCCGCACGTTCTCTTGTGCCTAATCTTATGATGCCGCGAAATCCCGGACTTGCTTATGCTTACGCATTTGGTATTCCACTCGTGATCGCCTTTGCTTCGCTCGGCGTTGCCCATGCGCTTCAGGCGGCATTCAGTTTGCCTTATCCTGCGTTTGCGGCAATTTACCTCGTACTCTATTTCGTAATATTCTTCGGAATTATGCGCCGAGGAGCGAATAAGACGAATAAGAACGACAATACCTCGGGCGTGGCGACGGTTCTTTCGATAATGGCGAAGAACCCGAAGAATGCTGCGTATATTCTTTTCGATAACGAAGAAAAGGGACTGCTCGGCTCAAAGGCGCTTCTTAAGTCGAATAAGGAGCTTTGGGGGAGTAAACCGATTATCAATTTTGACTGCGTCGGACTTGGTGATAATATAGTTATCATCGCAATGGAAAAAGCCGAAAAACATTCGGTATTTGAAAAAATATCCGATACCGTTAAGGAAAATAATGAATATAGCGTCGGTCTTTATCCCAAAAAGGGAAGTATGTCGAATACCGACAGTAAAAATTTCCCCTGCGGAATATCAGTTATGGCTTGCAAAAAGAACAAAAAGGGTGTATTATATACTCCGTACATACATACGAAGCGTGATACGGTCGCGTCGAGTGAAAATATATACTTCCTTGCCGATGCTTTTTCAAAGCTTCCCGCATTCGTTTGTGAGGAAACGTTATGAAGAAGCAGATCTGGAAGGGAACGGTGCTGACCTCACCCGTACCGCCCGTTATGGTTTCCTGCGGTGATATGGAAGAGAGTAATATCGTTACCGTCGCATGGACGGGAACGGTGAACACGAAGCCGCCTATGACGTATATTTCTCTGCGTCCGAGCCGTCATTCTTACGGAATCATAAAGGAAAAAGGCGAGTTCGTTATAAACCTTACTCCGACCTCCCTTATCAAAAAGGCGGACTACTGCGGTATATACACAGGCAAAAAGGTAAACAAATTCGAAAAATGCGGCTTCACGAAGGCGGAAGCGACCGAGGTTTCAGCGCCGCTTATCGACGAATGCCCGATAAACCTTGAATGCAAGGTCAAGGATACGATTCCCCTCGGAACTCACGATATGTTTTTAGCCGAGATAGTAGCCGTCCACGTTGACGAAACGCTCGTCGATGCTGACGGAAAGCTTCATCTCGAAAAGGCGGATCTTACCGCGTATGCTCACGGCGCCTATTATTCTCTCGGCAAAAAGCTTGCGCCGTTCGGGATCAGCGTGAAAAACAAGAAAAAGCACACACGTAATAAAAAATAAAGATCAGATATAAAAACGTTAATTTTCAGGTAAGGAGGAAAGACGATGAATTACTCCGAGATCACACCGTATATAAGAGAGCTTGCAGAGCTTTCCGATACAAATAATCATATCGTTCCCGAAATGTACGCACAGTACGACGTAAAGCGAGGACTTCGCGATATAAACGGAAACGGTGTTGTTGCAGGTCTTACCGAGGTGTCGCGTATCAAGGCGAAGGACAAGGACGCTGACGGTAATGAGATCCCCTGCGAGGGTCAGCTATACTACAGAGGAATAAACGTTCGAAATATTGTAAACGGCTTCCTCGAGGATAACCGTCCCGGATTTGAGGAGACGGTTTATCTTCTCCTATTCTCTAAGCTGCCTAATAAAGATGAGCTTGAACGCTTTTGCAATCAGCTTTCAGCATATCGTTCATTGCCTCCGTCATTCGTTCGTGATATGATCCTGAAAGCGCCGGGCAGGGATATGATGAATATACTGTCAAGAAGTGTACTGGCGCTCTATGCTTACGACGAAAACCCTGACGATATATCAACTGCGAATGTTCTGCGCCAATGTCTGCAGCTCATAGCTGAATTTCCGCTTCTTTCGGTATACAGCTATCAGTCATTCCAGCATTATCATAATAATAACAGCTTGTTTATCCACTATCCAAAAAAAGAGCTTAACACGGCAGAAAATCTTTTGTACATCCTCAGAGAGGACGGAAAGTATACGCCTCTTGAAGCGAAGCTGCTTGATCTCGCGCTCGTTCTCCACGCCGAACACGGCGGAGGTAATAACTCTACGTTTACTACTCACGTAGTAACGTCATCGGGAACCGACACCTATTCTGCAATTTCCGCGGCGCTCGGTTCGCTTAAGGGACCGCGTCACGGCGGCGCGAATATCAAGGTAATGCAGATGTTCGACGATATGAAGGCGACGGTCAATACGAGAGATAAGTCGGCAGTCAAGGATCATCTCGTTAAGCTGCTTGATAAGCAGGCGTTTGATAAGGCAGGTCTTATATACGGTATGGGACACGCCGTCTATTCGCTTTCCGATCCGAGAGCGGATATTCTTCGCACTTATGCAAGAAAGCTTTCCGAAGAAAAAGGAATGCAGGAGGAGTTTGAGCTTTACGAAACCGTTGAGAAGCTCGCGCCCGAGATAATTGCGGAAAAGCGTAAAATGTATAAGGGCGTCAGCGCAAACGTTGACTTTTATTCCGGAATGGTCTATAAGATGCTCGGCCTTCCTTACGAGCTTTTTACGCCCATATTCGCGGTTGCGAGAATTGCGGGATGGAGCGCTCACCGAATGGAAGAAATCCAAAACGCAGGTAAGATCATACGCCCTGCGTATACGAGCGTAAAGCAGGAAAACGAATACGTAGCTTTATCAAAAAGATAAGAAACAATATAGAGGAAATATCATCATGAAAAGAACAACTATTAAAGAACTGTATGCAAGCCCCGAAAGCTTTGCTGATACGAAGATAACCGTTTGCGGTTGGTGCCGTTCGATAAGAGCGAGCAACGTATTCGGATTTATCGACCTTAACGACGGAAGCACGCTTCCTTGTCTTCAGGTAGTATTTGAAGCAGAGAAGCTTGAGAACTACGCAGAGGTCGCGAAGCAGAACGTCGGCGCGTCTTTCTGCGTAAGCGGTACTCTCGTTCTCACCCCCGAGGCAAAGCAGCCCTTCGAGCTTAAGGCAGAGGATATTGAGGTAACGGGTACGTCTACTCCCGATTATCCGCTTCAGAAGAAGCGCCATTCCGACGAATTTCTCCGTACGATAGCTCATCTCCGCCCGAGAACGAATAAGTACGAAGCGGTATTCCGCGTTCGTTCTGTTGCCGCTTATGCGATACACAAGTTCTTCCAGGAGAGAAACTTCGTTTACGTTCACACTCCGATAATCACGGGAAGCGACTGCGAGGGCGCGGGCGAAATGTTCCGCGTTACGACTCTTGACCTCGACAATCTTCCCAAGACCGAGGACGGACAGGTAGATTTCTCACAGGACTTCTTCGGTAAGAGCACGAACCTTACCGTTTCGGGTCAGCTTAACGTTGAGACCTATGCTATGGCGTTCGCTAACGTATATACGTTTGGACCGACCTTCCGCGCAGAGAAGTCGAACACTCCCCGTCACGCGGCAGAGTTCTGGATGATGGAGCCCGAAATGGCGTTCGCTGACCTCAACGACGATATGGAAGTCATTGAGAGTATGCTCAAATACGTAGTTTCGTACGTTATGGAGCAGTGTCCTTACGAGCTTGAGCTTTTCAACAAGTTCATTGATACGACGCTCCTTACACGTCTTAACAACATCGTTAATTCAGACTTCGTCCGTCTTCCTTATACCGAGGCAGTCAAGCTTGTTAAGGAAAGCGGAGTGAAGTTCGATTATCCGCTTGACTGGGGTATGGACCTTCAGACCGAGCACGAGAGATACCTCACCGAGCAGGTATTCGGTAAGCCGGTATTCGTTACCGACTGGCCCCGTGATATCAAGGCGTTCTATATGCGCGTAAACGACGACGGAAAGACCGTCGCGGCAGTTGACCTCCTTGTTCCCGGTGTCGGTGAGCTTGTCGGCGGATCTCAGAGAGAGGAGCGTCTTGACGTGCTTCTCGAAAGCATCGACAAGTTCGGTCTTAAGCCCGAGGATTACAGCTGGTACGTTGACCTTCGCCGTTACGGTGGCGCAAAGCACGCCGGCTTCGGTCTCGGCTTTGAGCGTCTAATTATGTATATGACGGGCATCTCGAACATCCGTGACGTTGAGTCCTTCCCGAGAACTACGGGATCGGCAGAGTTCTAAAAGAAAAATCCACCCGAGAGGGTGGATTTTTTAGATAATAGGGAATAGATAAGAGATAATATAAAAAGAAAAACCGTCTGCGGCTGCAGACGGCTTTAATACTATTATTTCTTTCTCCAGGTTGCGGGAGAGAGGGCAAGCAGTATCGGGAAGATCTCGAGTCGTCCTATCAGCATTGCAAGGGAAAGAAGGATCTTCGACATTCCCGAGAATCCGGCATAGTTTGATGCGGCGTCACCGTATGCGGGGCCAATATTGTTGAGACATGAAGTGACAGAGCTGAGCGTCGTTTCGATATTGAATCCGTCTATCGAAACAAAAAGGATAAGCGTGAGGAAAATTATGAAATAGGTTGTCAGGTATATGGTCGCACTGTGTATAGTACCGTCGTCAACCGGTTTTCCTTCAAGCTTCACGACGTTTACCGAGCGAGGGCGAAGCATCTTTTTAAGATCCGCCTTGACGCTTTTTACAAGCAGCATAACGCGGCTTACCTTAAGCCCGCCTGCAGTCGAGCCGGCACAGCTTCCTATAAACATGAGGATCAGAAGAAGCGTTTTGGAAAATCCCGGCCAGGCGTTTATATCAACGGTCGTAAATCCCGTCGTCGATATTATAGACGAGACTTGAAATGCAGAGTGACGGATCGTTTCGCCGACCGAAGAAAAGAGATGCGAGACGTTAAGCGCGATAGCACCAATTGATACGGCAGCAATGCCGAGGAAGCACCAAAGCTCGCTGCTCTTGAGAGCGGACGTGAATTTGCCGACGAGAATGAGGAAGTAAAGGTTGAAGTTTATGCCGAAAAGAAGCATAAATACAGTGATCACCCACTGTAGGTAAGGCGAATAGCTTGCGATACTGTCCGACTTTATGCCAAAGCCGCCCGTGCCTGCCGTACCGAACGTGTGAACGAGACTGTCAAACAGCGGCATTTTGCCGGCAAGAAGAAAGCCGACCATAATTACCGTCATTCCTATGTAGATCAGATAAAGGATCTTTGCGGTTTCTCTTATCTTGGGGACGATCTTACCGACGATGGGGCCGGGAACCTCGGCACGCATTATGTGTATTGCGCGTCCGGAATCAGTCGGGAGTATTGCCATGAGGAATACGAGAACTCCCATACCTCCGATCCAGTGTGTAAAGGATCGCCAGAACAGCATTCCGTGGCTCATTGCTTCGATCTCGGCGCCGCTGAGGATAGTTGCACCCGTCGTTGTGAAACCGCTGACGGTCTCAAATAATGCGTCAACGTATGACGGAATGAACTTTCCGATAACGAAGGGAAGTGCGCCGACTGCGGAAACGGCAAACCAAGCAAGTGCGACGATCGCAAAGCCCTCTTTTGCAAATATCAGTTTGTTGTTTGTGTGGGAAAGAGCGCTCATAACAAGACCTATTCCAAGCGCGATCCCCGCGGATATCGCGAACGCAATTACCGACGAGGTCTCCCTATATATGACGGAGCAGAGAAGCGGAAGTACAAAGAGCACCGCCTCGAGGATCAGAATGTGTCCCGTCGTGTAAAATACCATTTTGCGGTTCATATAAGCACCGCCTTATTTGAGAATATCCGAAAGATCGGATAGCTTCTGTCCTGCCGCAATAACTACGACGCGGTCGCCTGCCATTATGACGTCGTTACCACCGGGGATTATGGTCTTTCTGTCGCGGATAATTCCCGCGATCAGAATATTGTCCTTAAGCTTAAGGTCTTTAAGCGGAATGCCGTTGATCCTCGGATCGGACACTACGTTGAACTCGAGCGCCTCGGCGTCACCGTCCATAAGCTTATAGAGCGTTTCGACGTTGCTTCCGAGAGAGTTCTGAAGAGCGCGTGCGTAGCTGACAAGCTGATCGGATATCATCTTCTTGGGTGAAACGACGGTGTCGACGCCGAGCTTTTCCGCCATCAGAACAAGCTCCTCACGGTTGACCTTTGATATCGTTTTCGGTACACCGCGGCTTGATGCGAATATGGAGATAAGGATGTTTTCCTCGTCGGTTCCGGTAAGAGATACGAAGGCGTCGAGATCCTTTATTCCTTCCTCGACGAGAAGCTCCTGCTGCGCGCCGTCGCCGTTGATTATTACGGCTCCGGGAAGGATCTCACAAAGAGATCTTGCTTTGCGCTTGTCCTTTTCTATTATCTTGACGTTACAGCCGATCGAAAGCAGCATTTCCGCAAGGTAAACGGCAGTTCTGCTTCCTCCGAGTAGCATAACGTTTCTTGCCTGCTTTTGAAGAAGGCCCGCTGCCTTGAAGAACTTTTGTATCTCGGCGTGCGTTGCGGTAATTCCTATCATGTCGTTTCCGCGAAGGACGAAGTTACCGTCGGGTATAAACATACTGTCACCGCGTCTTACACAGCAGATAAGCACCTTTGCGTTATACTTTTCGCGAAGCTCGCTGAGCTTTACGCCGTCGAATACCGAATCCGGCTTGAGACGAAGCTCGACCATTTCAAGGTAACGTCCGCTGAACGATTCGATCTTTACTGCCGAGGGGGATTTCAGAACGTTGAAAAGCACCTGTGCCGCGAGATATTCGGGATTTATTGAAAGTGAAAGCTCAAGCTGCTTCTTCATAAACGACAAGCTATTGTCGTTATACTCGGGCGTTCTTATTCTTGCTATCGTATGAGACGCGCCGAGCTTCTTCGCAAGAAAGCAGGAGAGCATATTGAACTCGTCCGATCCGGTGACGGCAATAAAGAGGTCTGCGTCTTTAACGCCGGCCTCGGTGAGAATATCACTGTCGACACCGTTTCCGCAGATGCCCATAACGTCGTATATATTCGTAAGCTCAGTGATGACTGCGGGGTTAGAGTCGATGGCAACGATATCGTGTCCTTCGTTTGTGAGGGAAGAAAGAAGCGTTGAGCCGATCTTTCCGCAGCCGACTATCAGTATCTTCATTTTGATGCCTTTCTTAAGCGATTTATACAAGAATTATATCACTAACAAATAAGAAATGCAAGTGGCAAAAAGCGCTGTCATTCATCAAAATCTCTCATAGTACGGAAAAAATAAAAATAATTCCGCTAAGTAGCAAAAAACACTTGACAAATGACCTAAAATATGTATATAATATAGAGTAACGTCATTAAACGCCAAGGAAAAGGAGTGACACAAAAATGCTTAGAACATACCAGCCGAAAAAGCTTCAGAGAAAGAAAGAGCACGGCTTCCGCAAGAGAATGAGCACTGCAAACGGAAGAAAGGTACTCAAGAGAAGACGCGCTAAGGGCAGAGCAAGACTTACCCACTGATTCTTCTCTATTTCAAGAAGGGGTAATAGTGTGAAAGAATTCGCCATAAAAGAAAACCATCTTTTCGTTAAGGCGTATCAGGGCGGTAAGCGGTACGTTACCGATACCGTGACCGTGTACGTGCTTAAAGACCTGAAGGCAGGGCGTCTTCGTAAGGAAAATCCGCAGAAGGAATTTCTTAATCGCATTGGCTTTACCGCAACAACAAAGCTCGGACATGCCGTTGTACGTAACCGCGCAAAGCGAGTTATGCGTGCGGCGTATCGGAATATTATATCGGTTCGGCCGATAAAGACCGGCAACCTCATCGTGATTACCGCAAGGGATAAGATACGTGAGGCGGGCTCGGCACAGGTGGAACGCGATATGAACCGCGCTTTTAATAAGCTTGAACTGTTTAAGTGACGGCTTCATCTTCTTGATTTTTTCGGCGGACTGTAACAGGTCCGCCATTTTGTTAGTATATAGGCAAGTATATTAACCAACACTACGGAGGAACCATGAAAAGATTTTTTCTGTGGCTTATCGATCTTTACAGAAAATATATCTCTCCTCTGAAAAAGCGTCCGTGCTGTCGCTTTTATCCATCCTGCTCCTCTTATGCGTACGAGGCGATAAGCGAGTGGGGCGCGATACGCGGATCCTTTCTTGCGGTGTGGCGGATACTCCGCTGCAATCCGTTCTGTCGAGGCGGCATCGACAACGTTCCGAAAAGGGGCGCTTTCCGTAAAATGACGGCGGAAAGAATCAGTTACCGTGGCCGCAGTAAGGAGTTAAAAAACGAGAACTCCGATAAAACTTGAAAGGACGCTTGTTTAACAAGCTGAAAGAAAAATGGGTTTTTTGAATAAACCGATAGGTTGGATAATCAGCTTATGCTATAAGCTTATACCGAATTACGCACTCGCACTTCTCATTTTCGCGATCGTAATGAAGCTGCTTCTTTTCCCCTTCGGTATCAAACAGCAGAAAAATATGCTCAAGCAGGCGAAGCTTCGCCCGAAGGAGCAGGCGATCCGTAAGCGTTACGCAGGACGCGACGATCAGGTTACGCGTCAGAAGATGCAGGAAGACCTGATGAAGCTTTATCAGGACGAGGGATATAATCCCGCGTCGGGATGTCTTCCCATGATACTCCAGCTCGTCATCGTATTTGCAGTCTACGGAGTAATGCGCGCGCCGCTTACCTACGTTTCGGATCTTTCGAAGAAGGAGATCAAGGAGCTCGGCGTCGGCATCGTTCGCCTTTATGATGCAGGCGAGCTTGATGAAAAGGACTTCAACAAAAACGTCTGGAACAATATCGAAAAGCAGGCAGGTAAGATCAAGACCGAGGAAGGCGAAAAGGACTTTTCTAAGGTTGGAAATCCCATCGCAGATCAGGTCGACCTCGTTCGCGTAGTAAGAAATAACTACGGTAAGCTTGACGAGCACGGCTATCTGCCTAAGGGCGTTGAATACAAGGATCTTCCTAACTTCTACCTCTTCGGAGAGACCTTTGACCTTTCGGTATATCCGACGGTCGCTCTTAACTGGTATATCCTTATACCGATACTGACTTTCGTATTCACCTTCGGAAGCATGAAGCTCTCGAAGAAGTTCATGTATCAGTCCGACATTCAGCAGCAGCAAACTGCGGATATGGGCTGTTCGATGAAGATAATGGATTACGTGATGCCGCTCATGTCGACGTTTATCACGTTCTCTATGCCTTCGATCATCGCAGTTTACTGGATATACAATAACGTGCTTTCCTTCGCTCAGCAGGTCGCTCTCAAATATATGTATCCGCTCCCCGTATTTACCGAGGAGGATTACAAGCAGGCAGAGCGCGAGATGAATAAGGGCGTCAAGCAGCCGAAAAAGAAGGCGAATACAGCGAAGCGTGCGGCTCACCGTATCGACCTTGACGACGATGAAGTCGTTGAGCAGCCGAAGCCCGAGCCCAAGAAGGAAAAGAAGGACCCCAAGGCAGGTCTTATCGCTCCTGCGCAGATAAAAGACGAGTCGGATAAGAAATCCGATATAGATTAAGGATGTGAATAAATGAAACAGGAAATAACCGTTACCGCTAAAACGATCGAGGCGGCGGTAAATGAGGGTGCCGAGAAGCTCGGCGTTTCTTCCTCTGCCGTGACCTACGAGGTTATCGAGCAGCCGAAAAAGGGCTTCCTCGGATTCGGTGAAACTCCCGCTACCGTAAAGGTAAGCTTCGTTTCCTCCCCCGAGATGACCGCGCTTTCCTTCGTAAAGACAATAATCAGAGATATGGATATTATCGCCGACGCGACGATATCCGTTATACCCGGAAGCAAGAGAGCTTTCCTTATAAACATTACCGGTGAGGAAGCAAGCGTGCTTATCGGACATCACGGCGATACGCTTGATTCTCTGCAGTATCTTACCAATCTCGCTGCTAACCGCCGCGAGGATGACGATGAGAGCAATTATACGAGAATTACGGTTGACGTTGAGAACTACCGCTCAAAGCGTGAGGACACTCTCCGCCGTCTTGCAAGAAGAATGGCAGACAAGGCGCTTCGTTACCGTAAGAACGTAACACTTGAGCCGATGAACGCGTACGAGAGAAGAATAATCCACTCCGAGATCCAGGGAATTTCGGGCGTAACGACGAACTCCGTAGGCGCAGATAACAATCGCCGCGTTGTTATCAGCTGCGATGCTTCATCGAGTGCTCCCAAGACACCCGCCCGTCCTCCTCGTACCGCAGCTTCGAGAATAGTTCCGAAGAATAAGATCGAGAAGAGAGCGCGTTTCGACGACTCGCTTCCCGAATATCAGCTCGGTGACAGCTATGCTTTGGATAGCGCGATCGACGACGCTGAAGCAGAAAACGATACCGACGAGATCTAAAAAACACACCCGTTTGGATATTCCCAAACGGGTGATTTTTTATGCTATTTTTTCGATTATCTTCGTGTTTGCGGGAAGGATGCCTGCCTGCTCGTAAACGATCTCCTGGATCTGCGCGACCTGGTTCGGCATAAGAGCGCTCGCGGTCTTGACTATAACGCTGCAGCCGCTGTCGCTGATGACAGCGATGCACTTTTCAAAGCCCTTGGCGGTAATGAGCGACTCTATCTTGCCCTCGTTCTCAATAGCAGAAGCGATCTTCGAGATCTCCTGCATTGCGACCGCCTTTGATTCGTCGAGCGCTTCGGGGTTTTCAACGACGAGCTGAAGCACCTCTATTGCCTCGTCACGCGATCTCTGACGCTCGACTTGAGTCGATGCGAAGAAGCTGTCGACGTCATTTGCGCCGTCGCCTCCGTTACCTTCAACTACGATGTTTCCGCTGCCTGCAGAGCCGCCTGCCTGCTTGGTCCCCGCCGTGAAGAGAGCGATATTGAGCCATACCGCACCGCCGATGACGAGGACGGAAAGTATTATAGCCAGATTTCTTCTTCCGATTTTTTTAACTGCCTCCTTGGTTTTAGCTACGATCAGAGCCGTATCGGGCTTTTTCAGTTTAAGCATAAGATTCCTCCGAAAGTTTGTTTGGTAAAATATATGCCGTTAACCGCTCACATATACCTGATTTTGCGCGATATCAAAGAGGGAAGAGAGAAGCTTCGATATCTTTTCCTGATTTATCGGATTACTTCCGCCGTAGCATACGACGGCGACGCCGCGTATCTTCGGATACACGAGCTTGAGGACTATCGGCTCGTCGTTTCCGTCACGGTCGATTATCACGTATTCCTTTTCGGTAAGAGAGCCGCCGTCGTACCGCCCGTTTTGCGCGTAGATCGTTTCGGCACAGGAATCGGCGGTTATGATGACCGATACGTTCGATATTCCGTCCATTTTTGAAAGTATCTGACCTACACGTATTTCGAGATTTTTTATGTATTCGTCGGTTACCTCTATTTGCCCCGACAGATCGGGCCGAGAAGCGCCCTCGCCACTCTTTTCTCCGTTGCCCATGAATATCAAAAAGATGCCTGCGGCGACACCGATGAGCAGAAATATCAAGGTCTTCTTTCCCTTGAATATTGTGCTGAAAAAACCCTCGCTATTCTTCGTATCCGATCTCACATCCGAGCTCCTTTCCTATGTATTCAGCCGCTTCCTTGAGCTTTCCTTCGCCGTCGAGCACGCCCGACAGTATCTTGACGTTCTTTCGGTCGGATGCGTCGAGCCGAAGTGTCAAAACGGCGTTTTTTATCCCATATCTGCTTTCGGCCGCGGCTTCCATTTCGCGGCAGATCTTTTTCGCCGCAAGATCGATTATGGCGTTAAACGCTTCCGTGTTTTCTGCTTCGTCTTCTTTTGGAAGCGATAGGTCAAAGCTTTCTCTTTCGCCTGAGATCAGCCGTATTATCGGTAAAGATAGAGCGGCACATATTGAAAGAGCGCAGACGAACGATATCTGCTTTTTTAAGCTCTCATTGTCGGGGGAGAGCATAGAGATTACAGCGGCGCAGAGCGACACGCTCATTATAGCAAAAAGTAATTCCTTCATGATCAAACACCCGGCAAGACGGAAGCAAAGATCCCCATTGAAATAACGAATATAAGCGAGCTCGTCACGAGCATCGCGATAAGCATATCGCAAATAGATGCAAAGTCACGCACGACCGTGCCGTTAACTCCGAGCATATCGGAAACGAAGGCCGTGAACGTAAGGCATATCTTGACCGCAAAAAGCTTCAACAGCATCGGAAGCGTCGATAGCGCTATTGCCGCGGCGATAAGCGCTCCAGCCGAGCTTTTTATAAGCGAAAGCCCGGAAAGATACGCCCCTGCGGCTTCGGACAGCGCAGCACCGACTATCGGAACCGTGCTTCCCGATGCGAATTTTATGCTTCTTAAAAGGATGGTGTCCGAGCCCTTTGCAATGACCGTCTGAAACGCCATCGTGAAGCATAGGACCGTAGAGAGAAGCGTTATAAAGAATACAAAAACCTTTTTCACCGACGCGACCATGTGAGACAGGTCAATGCCCGTTCCGCGTGACAAGGCAGACACCGCCGTAAATGCGATAGAAACGGCGACAACGGGCGTTAATATCTGCTTGCCTACTTCCTCGGTCAACGCGAGAACAGCGCTCAAAAAGGCAGAATTTGCGTAAGAGGCGTTCACCTGTCCCGCTGCGAGCGAAATTGACGTCATTATCGGGAGCGATGTCTTGATTATACCGCTTATTACGTTGACGGTACCGAGACATTGCTCGCATAGCGGCTTGACTATCGAGATGCAGGAGGTGCAAAGCGAAACGCTTGATGCAAAGCTCATTGCTCGGCCGACGCTTCCGCCGTCCTTTGAAAGCGAGGAGAGCAGTGCGCAAAGAAGCACGGTGACGGTCAGAGTCATCAGCATCGGTGCAGAATCCGATAGGGCAGCCGAAAGGGATCTACCCAAAAACGAAGTAAAAAACGAGACGTCAAAAAGCTTGACCGCGCTTGTCCCGTCCTCTTTTTCAAGCTCGTCTTCAAAGTCCTCGGGCAGAAGCTCGTTTACGTCGTTCGGCAGTCCTTCGTATATGTCCTTTATCTCTCCGTCAGCGTAAGCAGGCGTGGGAAGGGAAAAGAACATTATCAAAGCGCATATAAATGCCGCCGCCCTCATGACAGAAGCTCCTTTATAAGCGAAAGCGTATCGGTGATTATCGGCAGACATATAAGCAGTATCTCGATCTTTCCCGCGAGCTCAACTCCGCTTGAAACCGTGCTTTCGCCCATGTCGCGGCAGATGCTTCCGACGGTATTTACGACGATGCCGACCCCGAGTGCCTTCAGCATTACCCCTACGTAGTCACTGACGCCGCTTTCCTTCATTATTTCGCTTACCGTCTCGACCGCGCCCGAAAAACGCGCAAAAGCCGCGCCGAAAATGAGCAGAGAAGAAAAGATAGCAACAGCGACCGCAACGTTTTTTGCGCCGGTCTTTAGCGTCATGGCACAAAGTGCGCCGATCAGCGCGCATCCACAGAGCTTGAAAAGCACCGTCATAGCCCGAATATCGTTTTTATCGAGGTGATGAGCGAGTCAAGCTCCTTTACGAGCATTAAAAGAACGATTATAACGCCCGCAATTGAGACGAGCATTGACTGCTCGTCTCTCCCCGATTTGTTAAGTATCTGGCAGACGACGCTTACGATAAGTCCGACGCCCGCCGCCTTCAGAATCAAGCTTATGTCCATTTATCTGTCCTTTATATAAATAATATTGCGGTAAGAGCCGAGATAGCAAACGAAAGGGAAAGCGAGAGCTTGGTCTTGGTCGGCAAGCCCGAGTCGATCTCAAGGTACTTGTCTTTAAGAAAAGAAAGGTAATCCTCGCAGAGCGTGAGCTGCTCGTCGTAGTAGCTCTTTCCGAGTCCGTCGGCGAATTTTCGGCTTTCAAGCAAAAGATCACGCCCGATACCGAGTGAGTTGCCCGTACTCTCAAGCGCGTGCGACATCCCTTTTTCCTTAAGGGCGTCACTGAAGCCGATCGAATCGAGGAATGGATGAGTAAAGCCGTCGAATATCTCGCTTAACCCCTGGCGGAAGCATTTGATTCTCGTGTTTATTCTTTCGGCAAGGAGGATAAGTCCCTCGACACATTCCTTCTCCCTTTTGAGGGCGTTGTTATAAGAAAAGCCGAAGCCCATTATCGAAAGCGACAAAACCGCAATGCCGAGAGCGCTTATCATGATATCTTCCTTTCCGATATGTCAAATGAAAATCCGCGGCCCTCACGCGTTATTCCGACGTAGGTTGAAAAAACTCCGCTTTCGTCAAGCTGCTTAAAGACCTTCCTCTTGAGCAGAGCGTCAAGAGACGGCGCGTGAGCGCTTGCAATGAGCGGAACGCCGAAGGACTGCGTCGACAGTATAGAAGCCGCCTCGTCGGCGCCGAGCTCGTCACAGACAACGTACTGCGGCGACATAGTACGCACGGCAAGCTCGATACCGAAGCTCTTTGGATAAGAATTATAAATATCGGCTATTGACCGACGGAATGCGTCGGGACGGTAGATCTCGTTTCGGCTGTCGATTACGGAAACTCGCCTCAGATAGGGGGGAGAGGAGAGGGTCGATGCGATATCGCGTAAAAGCGTCGTCTTTCCGACGCCGGGCGGTGAATAGAGAAGCATACCGCCGTCATTCATTAACAAACGCTTGCAAAGACTGTCACCGACGCCGTAAATGCTTCGCGGTATTCGAATGACGACCGAGGTTATCTCGGTAATGCTCCCCTCCGAGTATTTTCCGCAGACACCGGCGCGGCAGCCGTTATTTAACGGTATGTATCCCTCAGCCATCGTCTTTTCAAAGGAGTGAAGCGACCCGCGGCAGAAGGAGGATACTGACGAAGTCATTTCCGACAGCGATACCGTGTCTCCGAGAAGCACGCTCTTTTCGCCTACCGTGAGCGTGACCGGACGGTCGACGGCAAGCCGTATTTCGTTAATGGATGAGAGGTCGTATTTAAGAAGCTGCTCCGAGCTCCTCTTCGGCAGGCAGGAAAGTATTTCATCTGTCACGTCATTTCTCCCGATCTTTTTCTTGCTCCATTATATGGGACGTCCTTCATTTTTATTACCTTGTCCCTTATCGCTTTTTCGCCGAAGATAATAGCGGTGTAAACAAGCGCGCCGAGCGTGATCCCGACGACCGTGCGAAGGATACAGTTATCAAAAAGAGAGACGATCGGCTTCGTCAGTAAAATTGCGGCAATAACAGAAATAAGCGGCTTCGGCAAAGCGGCAAGCAGACCCGTTTTCTCCCCCGTCACCTTTTTGAGACGGAAGACGGAAAAACCGAAATTGATAAGCTCACTTAAAAGAATTACCGCAACGTAGCCCATGATCCCGACCCTCGGAACGAGGAAAAATACGCACAGCACGCAGGATGCGGCGTCGATAACGTTGACCTTCATCGTGAATATCTGCTCACCGAGTCCCTTGAGCATCGAATCGCAAATGTTGTCAAGATACATTATCGGAATAAGGGGCGCCAGAATGTGCAGATAATAGCCGACCTTGTTGCTTCCGTACAGCGCCCGGCCGAGGTCGGAGCCGTAGGCGAAGATAAGTCCCGATGCGCCTACGGAAAAAATGAGAAATGCACCGAGGATCTGTTTCATTTTCGTCCGTATCTCGCCTTTGTCTCCCTTCTCGTTTGCTTCTGCCATCTCGGGGACGGTGAGGGAAGAAAACGAGTAGAGAAACGACGCGGGGAACATGATTATCGGGAGTGCCATTCCTGTAAGAGTGCCGTACGCTGCCATTGACGCGCCGTAGGACAGACCGCTTTTGAGCAGACCCTTCGGTATGAGTATGTGCTCAAGTGCGGTTAGAGCCGACCTCAAAAACGAGCTTATGGATACGGGGAGCGTGATCGAAAGCACGGCGGCGGAGATGCCGCCTCTCGTTACGCTTCTTTTCGGGAGCCGCTTCGCTTCTCTTGAACATAAACAGAGAGAGATCACGACCGAGAAGATATCCGAGCAGACGTTTGAAAATACGACGAGCAAAAGGCACATATCGGCGCGGTCCGCCATACTGTATATTAGTGAAAAGGTGATGAGCATTTTGAAAAGCTGCTCCGCTATCTGTACCGCCGCGGAGTTTTTTGCCTTTCGGAGGGCAATAAAAAATCCGTTGACGCAGGATGAAAGCGATATAAAGGGAAGTCCGACCGAAAGCATGCGCAGTAGGTGCGACGCACTATTGCTTCCGAGCCACGAGGCGGATATGTAAGGCGCGAGCAGAAAAAGCGCGACGGCGATAGGAAGCGATGAAAGCTGTGAGAATAAAATGCATCTCGAAAGGACCGCGCGCGGGTTTCCGCGTCTTTTTCCCATTTCCTCCGCGACGAGACGCGAGGAGGCAAGCGACGTTCCCGCGCTCGCGAGCGTAAGGGCGGGGGAGTAGACCGACATTACAAGTTGGAAAAGTCCCGTGCCGACTTCACCGACGCGGGAGGTTATGAAAATATTAAAACCGACGCCGAGCGTGCGCAGAAGGAGCGACGCGGCGGTCAGTATCAGACCGTTGTAAATAAAAAGCCGTGCGTTTTTCATTTTTTATATCCTTTCGTTACTCAATTTATATTCGTCAGACGCGGTTTTAGAACAGAGACGAAAAACGAAAAATGAAGGACGCGGACGCAAAAAAATCATTATATGATACCAAAACGGCGAATTGCCGTCATTTTTTACAAGTTCGGGAGATAAAAAATTCAAAAAAGCGGATTTTCCTATTGACAAAGTAAAGCGAAAACTGTATAATTAACTCATCTTTTTTAATTTATACCGATAATTCGGTTCTTCAGGAGGAAGAAAATATGGCATTCACCAATGAATATCTTGCCGGCGTTTATGAAAAGGTCGTTCGCGACAATCCCGGCGAAGCTGAATTTCACCAGACCGTAAAGGAAGTTCTCGAGTCGATACAGCCCGTAATCGAACAGCGCCCCGACCTTGTAAAGGCAGGCGTTGTCGACAGAATGGTCGAGCCCGAAAGAACTGTCTCCTTCCGCGTTCCGTGGGTAGACGATAACGGTAACGTTCAGGTAAACAAGGGCTACCGCGTTCAGTTCAACTCGGCTATCGGTCCGTACAAGGGCG
>JAFTTT010000098.1 GCA_017466625.1 Clostridia bacterium | reverse complement strand
CGTTTTGCGCCGAAAGAGATTTTTTTGCGTTTTCTATTGACTTTTCCGAATTTTGTGATATACTATTCATAGAAGCATCACGTAGGAAGGCGTACGATGGGTTTGACCCATACCGAGACGTCACGTCCTGCGTGATGTTTCTTATTTGCGTTATATCCTTGAGAAGCTTTCCGCGGTTTATGTTTTTTATGTTTATTACGCCCTGATAGTACTCTCCGCCAACTTTGAAAATCGCATCGAAATAATCAAAACCTCCCGTGACGTCTGAATGAGTATGACCAAATTTACCGTCGCTGTCGTTTCTGAAATTAAATCCGGCATCCATAAGATTATCAAGTTCGGTTGATGCTCTCATTTTTGCTTCATATATATCGCTATCAAGATGCTTTGCTGGATGAGTATATTCGTCGGCAGTTTTCCCGTTCACAAAAGCTCTATTATCAATGCCGATTACCTTTCCCTGATACCTTTCTTTGATAATCTTCGTAGCCAAATCTGTTTGCTCTTTTGTGCTCAAATTATCAAACAGGTTTTGATCGGTTTCAACACTAACAAAGCGCTGTCCGTCTTCAAACTCATTAAGCGAATATCTCACCCCGCCCTCCTGGGCGGTGTTTTTTGTTTCTGCGCGGAAAGCATCCTCGAAGGTCTTTTTTACTTTCTCGAGCTGTCTTGCTTCCTTGCTTCCTGCGGTCGCGATTTTGCAAAGATATTTGACCTCGTCGTAGATCTTCTGAAATACGTTTCTGTGATTTGCGGAAAGATTATTGACGAAATCCGCGTCGGTAAAGAGATAGTCACCGACGAGATCGGCAGTAAGCTCGGCGTCAATATCGGCATTCTCTACGTTCTTGTAAAGCTCCGCAAGCGTGTCGCGCCGGCTCTGGTATTCGCCCTTGGTCTTCGCGTATTCCGTGACTGCTTTCTGTAGCTCGGTTCCCTCAAGCACGTGCGTGATCTCGTGACCGACGACGGTGTTGAGCGCCTTCGCGGAATTGAGGTTGATTCCGATGCTTTTCGTGTTTGCGTCGAAATAACCGTTGACCGTAACGCCGTCAAGGGCAAAGCCCGATTCCTTCAGCTTCGCGTTGTTGAGAAAATCGAAGTCGACACCCTTGTCGCCCGCGATCCTCGCGACGAGGTCTACAAAATCGTGCGTCTTGTTCGTGTTATTGAGAATGCCGCTGTCGATGGCTTTCTGAACGATAGGTCTCTGCTTCTCGTTATATTTCGTAACGTCGGCTGTGAACGCCTGTCCGCGCCGCGTTCTCTCGTTGTAGCTCTCCTCAAGCTTGGTACCCTTGGCGAGCTCATACGCCTCGTTCTTGTACTTCTTCTGAAGGAAGTCCCTCTCCGAGGTCGTCTTAAGCTCCTCAAGCTGCTTTTTAAGCTCATTGTAGCGGTCATTCTGCTCGAGGGTGGATTCACTTGCCTTTACCTTGCGAAGCTCGTCAAACTCCGCCTTAAGCGCGTCCTCGCTCTTCACGGTGTCCTGATACGACTTGTATGTATCACCGCCCAGGACTTCCTCGATCACGTCGGTGGAAATATCTCCTTTTTCAAGGGCTTTGATAATGTCGTCGTATATCTTGTTTTTGTCCTTGCTCGAGAGCTTGCCGTTTTTCTCGGCTTCGGCAACTCTGTTATTGAACTCTTTATCAATAACCGCTTGCTCGTTAGCATTTAAGCCGGTAATAAAATCCTTGCCCGACTTGTTTGCTCCTCTCAAGCTGCCTTCGGATGTGCCGGGAAGATAGCCCGACTGCATACCGCCCGAAACAAGCGCACCCATAACAAATTGCTCAAACAGATTTTCGTCATCGAGAATTTTTGCGAAATCCTCCTCGGACATATAGGTCGCTTTTTTGCCAAGTGCCTGTCCGAAACCTGCGATAACTTCTTCCAAGCCCTCCGCGCCTGCCTTGACTGCGAACTGTGTGAAATTCTTCGCTATGGTGCCTTTCATTTTGCTTGTAACTTTTTTTGCGAGCATATCATCAGCACTCGAAAGACCTTTTCCGTAGCCAAGTGCATTAAAAGACTTACCAAGACCACCGAATATCATTTCGGAGCCGGCTTCTGCTATTCCAGAAATTATACCGTATACTTCCGCTTCTTCATCCGTCGCCCCCGACTTATACGCCTCTTGCAGTCCAGATACGTATGAATTGTTAAATGTAATGCTGGTCGTGAGAACAGAAGCGCCCTTCGCTCCGAGACCTAATGCTTTTGCCGCATTTCCGATGTTTCCGAGAGCGTACATTCGGGACACAGTCTGCGTCAAGCCCTCTGATTTGTTTCCCAACAAAGAATTTGAATCGGCAACATCATCCACGGGCTTCATAAAGTCGTCGTATGCCTTGCTGACAACGCCGTTTTTAACGTTCTCTCTTATGGTATCTGCAAGCTCGTCATTTCCTGTCCGGTCTGCGATAGGAGCAATAATGTTCTTGGAAATCCCCTCTCCAAGGCCAAAGCCGATTTTCGCAACACCCTCAAAAGCTTCGGTTGCGATGTCGAGCCCTGTTCCGAGAATCGTCTTGGTAAGATCCCCGGGATCCCACTTACCGTCGCTGAATGCTCCAGAATCAAACCACCCCCCAGACTTCTTTTTTTCTTTTTCTCTTTTTGCTTTTTTTGCCTGCCATTCCGCGATTTCTTCGGGAGTGCCCATATTGTTGAGAAATTCGTCAAAAGTAACAGGAGGCGCAATATCGTTGCTTTGTGGGTGACCATTGCCGCCTGCATAGGGAGACTCTATCGTGAGCCCGTCGATCTCCCGCTGTTTCTTTCTGAGCTTTTCAAGCTCTTTTGTCATTTCATCCGAAAAACTCATTTATAAAACGGCCGCCTTTCTATAGTCTTTGGACCGAGTAAGCTTGAAGCGGTAACAGGATCGCTTCCGCTTTTTGAGGTAGTATCAGCCCAGGAGTAGAATCGTTTACCATCTTTGATGGTTACGTTCACGCTGCCATTTGATACAAGTTCTGCCAGGTAGGAGGGAGAAGCATCTTCTAAACCTAAGTCATTAATGCTGCCCATATCGTCCTTGGTCGTTTCAATATACTTGTTCTCTCTTCCATCCCAATACCACCTTGTAGCGTCTTCGGCTTCCCATACCTTTTGACTTACCTTCTTCGTTTTACCCTTATTTTCCCCATACAATATGGTAGTCGTAAACGTGATCTTTTCTCCCGAGTCTTTGAGTTTACCGTGACCGCTTATGCCCTTCGGCTGGTATCCGTTTCCAAATGTGCCGTATTTCTCCGCATCGGGATTCTTTTTTCCACGGTAATATTCGGTATTAACCTCATTTTCCCCTCTTATATCGCTCAATATATCAGCGATCATTTTTTCAGTCTCTTCTCTTGGGGATGGGGGCGGCGTTGCGTTGTCTTCTATGCCTCTCCAAACGTTGTCAGTCCAACTGGTTGAATTGTCTGCCGGCTTATCAATGATTATGTCTTCGCCGACGTCGTCATCGTCGGAAGCCGAATTACTGTTCTTATAATCCCAAAGATCCTTTTCATTCTGAAGCTGCTGCGCGAGCTTGGCTACATCCTTTTCGTGCTGCTTCTCAAGCAGCTCTTTTTCAGCCGACGTCTGCGCGTTGAGGTAAGCGATCTTGTATTCCTGCTCAAGCTTCGCCATCTCTTTTTGGAACGCCTGTGCCGCTTCAAACTGTCTGGCCTCTTCCTTCATAGCGTTTTCGCTGTTGATCTGTGCGAGAACTTGATACCATTCCTGGTTGCGCATGCTTTCAAGCTCAAGCTTCTTGTTTGCCATATCAAGAATGAGGTTGTTCTTCTGCTGGAAGCCCGCAAGGGCAAGCTCATTTTGCTCGACGAGCGCCTTGTAAGCGATCTCGGCAAGAATAGAGCTGTTCTGAATCCGTGCCTCTTTCATGTTGTTATCATACGTCAGAATAGAACGGTTATGTATATCTCTCGCGGTCGTTACTCTGCTCTGGTACTGGTTATAGATAGCGACCTGCGAGCTTTCGCTGTATCCGGTCTTTGCCATGCCCGACGCCGCCATCTGCTCGGCGTTGACGCCGTACTTGTCGCTCTGCTTCTGAAAGTCCTTATACGCGCCCGACTGCTCCTTGATATAGTCCTTATGCGCCTGCTCCTTCTGCTGCTCTATCTGCTCGATAGTGAAATCCGTCTGCTCCTGCTGAAGCTGGCTCTGCTTGTCCGCCCAGTTTTTCGAAGCTTCTATCTGCGCATTGTAGAAGCTGTCGGACTGATCGATCATATCCTGATAAGTTTCGTCCGATTCGTTCTTCAAGCCGGCGTACTTATCGTCTACCGCTTGCAGTCTCTCGTCTTCGAAGTCCACTTCGTAATTTGGCGTAGTTGTTGACATCTGTTTCACCTCTTTATGTATCCGCCAATATAAGATTCAAGCGTTACCGTCTCCAGCGAAAATCTCGCATTCGAAGCGAATCGTAGCTGAATATCCTTGAATTTCTTCCGCTTGATCCGGCTCACGAAGAAATCGGTAACACCTTTGTATTCGCCGACGATCTCGAAATCCGTATCCTCAAGCTTTGCGGATACCTCAATATCGCCCGTTGCTTCGGCGACGCATCCTCTTTTATTGGTGGTCTTTAATTTGTGCGGATTATTGAATTTATCCTTCGGCGTCGTCCAATGACTGCGGAGATTCTTCTCCGTGTCAGTCAGCGTATACACGCCGTCTCCTGCGCCGAGATAAAGGACGCCGTCCTGGACGCCGGCGCAGGTGATCTCTTTGTCAAGCTCCCAGTAAAACCATTCGTACTCGACGTGATTTTCATTCTGAAACATTGCTCTCGAATCGGCAAGGTAGACCTTACTACCGATAATAACGAGAAGATACCCCTCCCACTCGGCAAGGATCATATCCTTGTAGCCATCCTCGGCGGTCAGCTTTCTGTCGACGAGAGAGCTGCGGTGCGCCAATACCTGCTCGGTCATTATATCGCCGCTTATGCCCTCCATTCCCCTCTCGGAAAAGAAGACAATATCGTCGTTGAAGTTTATCGCTCTGCCGATACAGCCCGTAGTAACGCTTGAATGCGTTGAGGGATATATCTTGCCGTACTCCTCATCAATGGTCGGGACGTGATAAAAGACCGTTGTATTCGCGTCAGACGGCGCTCTAAATACCCATAGGGCGTTATTGCCGGCGACCATTCCTCTTACAGGCGCCTCGTCCATTCCTTCCTTGTAGTAGTCAAGGTCGGAAACGTAAGACGGATCGTCAAGCGAGCTGTGCCATACGTAATTCGGATGATCGGGGTTGCCGCTGAAGAACACGCGGTTATCGAACACCTGAAGAAGCGTACAGTCGAGGATGAGCTTGCGGTATACCTCGTTACCGCTATCGTCAACGACCTGCTTTTTGAAAAGCACCTCTATATTATCCTGGCCGTCGGTCGCCGGTGCATCGGGAGCAAAGTTCAGGAACGTTATCTTTCCCTTTGCATAGTCGACCTCGTATTCGGAGGCATCGAGAACGCGCGTAACGGGAGTATATCCGAACGTTTCCTCGCCGCTTTCCTCGTCTGGAACCGACTCCTCTTGCAAATATGAATAGGTTATCTGCGGCAAAAAGTCGTCGTCAATATTCATGGCGTCGAGATAGTAGTCAAAGCTTCCCCCGTCCGAAAGAAACGTATTCCTGCGGTAATCGGAGAGCATATTGACGTCCTGATGCTTCGTGCCGCCACCCATGGGCGCGCGCCCTATCGTTGTCGTCGGGATAAATCCCTCGACGGGCTTGATCTCGGTACCGTCATAACGAAGATAGCTTTTTCCGTCCTTGATATAGAAGATGCCCTCGTATACGAAGCCGCTGCTCGTGGCTTCGTTCATATCGCCTAACAGCTCCTCCGAGCCGTTGTCTGTGATCTTATAGAGCTTCGTTCCCGCGTGAACGAGCTCGGCGCCGTTATAGAAGAATATTCCGTATACCTTGTCAGCCATCGCGTTTTTAAGAGCGAGCCCCGGTCTCGTCCTTATGCTTTCGGTCTCTTTGTAGTCCTTCCACATATTAAGCACATCGGGGCTTCGAGTGAGGTTGATCTCCTCGCCTCTGAAGTCCACGCCCCGAAAATTACTGTAAATTCTCGATACCTTCTCTGACATCAGATATATACCCCGCCTTCAATGCTTACGCCTGTCAAAGCGTATCTCGGGTCAAGCTGCTGAAGCATCGTTCGATAAGTGCTTTCGTACACCGTGCCGTACTCTGCCGATTCATCGCTCTTAAGCAGGTGTGCGGCTATTCCGTAAGGCATCACCTCAAGTGCATCGTCGGAAAGCTCGAACTCGTAGCTGTCCTTTGTCTTCTCGGTGATCCGCTCGGGATAAACGAAGCAGTCGATCTCAAGTACACCGTCCTCGAGAACCTTGATAACTGTACCGTTTGCCCGCTCAAGATGTCGGGCACCGCTTGTCTTGTCACGCTGATAAACGTCGTATCCGCATTCGCGGGATATATCCTCAAGCGTCACAAGGTCGCCTGCAGATACCGAAAGCTCTACGTATTTCGGTATCTTCTTTATTCTTGCGACCTCAAACATAATTTGGTTCGTAACGTAATTGTGCTTCGCCGAAATGTCGGGATCCTTCGTCAAATGCTCACTGTCGGGATCAAGCTCCTCTATAAGAGCAAGCGTTTTCTTTTTCATTTCAGATAGTATCATTTCGTCACCTCTTCGGTAGGAACGTCTGTTTCGGTATATGTCCTGTTGCTGTCAATCGGGTCTATTGCATCGACATATAGTGCGCCCTCTCGCTCAATCTGCTTCCCCGAGTCGGAGTATGTATGCAGATATTCTTTGCCGTTAATTGTGATAATCTCTTTTACTATCATTTTTACCCCCCTGTTATTTCGGGATAGTCCTCTATCGCTCTTATTTGGTCTGCGAATGTGACCCAGTTAGTTGCCGTTTTGTAACTATCAACCAATGCTTTCGGGACATAGATATATCCGTCTTTTGCACTAGTTGGATTGTGGGTAACATTGTATGTGCCGAGAATGTGATAGCACGAACTGAACGCTCCTGTGGATGCCAGACTGCAAACTTCGCTTGTTCTTATGATTACCGCTGTAAGAATATAACTGCCGTTAAACGTGCCCGTGTTTATTGTTGTCGGCACACCGATATCTGCAAAAGTCAACTTCCAACAGTTTCTAAAAGCTGACGATCCTATGGAATTAAGCATCGGGAAACTAACAGAAGGAAGATTGGTAGCATACCTGAACGCATAAGTCCCAGCAGACGTAAGCGACGGCATATTGACAGAAGTTAGATTGTTACAACCATCCAATGCGCTTTCTTCGAGAGTTGTTAAATTCGGAGCATTGATAGAGGTAATTGACTTATCGTTCATAAATTTGCTCTCTTTTATGATAGTCAATGTGTTAGAATTAACTTCTGTAACCTTCCCCTCAAGAATTTGCTCTATTCCTGCGGCCTCGCCCTCTATGCGACCTCGGTCATATCCATCGGCATCGCCAAAACTATAACCTTCTTCACGTCCTGCATAAAATACGGCATCAACCGCTTCAGTCATTTCGCTCGGCTTGTACTGCTTCGGTGTTTCCGTATATGCTCTGTTTCTGATCGCATCAGCAATGTCCTTATAGTGCTTGTCGTTCGTTGTTACAATAGCCATTAGTAAGCCACCTCATCTCCGTTAGGCAAAGAAGCCAAAACATCTGAAACTATCTCCGACTTGTCCGCTTCCGTCCAGTAATCAGTACCACGGACAGGAGTCTTGCCATTCTCACCTTGAAGGTCTACCGAAGTCGTACCGCTTGCAGATGTCATCGTCAATATAGTGCCGTCCCAAGAATGAGTACAGGGAATACCGTTAATTCCATCTTTGCCGTCCATACCGTCAAAATAGTCAACACCCTTCTGCGGTGTGTAACCATCTTTTCCGTCTTTTCCGTCCTTGCCGTTCTGTCCGTTCTGTCCGTCCTTGCCGTCGAAATAGTCAATACCTTTCTGCGGCGTGTAACCATCTTTACCGTCTTTTCCGTCTGCGCCGTTGAACGCCCCGCTCTCCTTCGCCTGCTCAAGCGCATAATCGACAAGCTCCTGCAGCGTCTTTGAGCCGACCTTTTCAATTTCTTCGGCATCAACGTCTTTACCCTCCGGGAAGAGCTTAAACACCTTCGGTCCGTCCTCATCATATCCGATGATCGTCTGCGGGTGTGTTTCGGGATTAAGCTCAATTTCGTACCAGTAATCGACGGGCTTGCTTATCACCTTTCCTATCTTTGTGTCAGCTGCAGTCAGCGAAATAACGAACGAGTCTGCGTCCTCCTCGACGGTGAAATCCCTCTGCATTACGACAGTATCACAGCCCTTCTTTTCAAAGACCTTAAGACGCAAAACGTCGCCGGCACTGAAGACCGATGGCTCGCCGTTAATATGTGCATTTATTGATATTTCGCCGCAATCGCCCCTCGTGCAGTAAATTGACAGATCGTCATTCAGTACAAACATATAGTCGTCCTTCTTTCTTTAAGCTATTTTACGTTTCCTGATCGTCTGAAAGCTTTATGCCTTTAAGGGAGGATATGTCCTCGATAGCGCGATCAATGGTTGTCTTCGGATAGGACGACAGGTAATATCCTCTATCTACATCGAAAAGCAGGATGTCGCCCTCATTGAGAGTAATGGAAATATGGCTCTTGGAGCGATAGGAGTTGTGGCCGTTTGAACCCTCATCATCAAGAATGGTGTCAAGCTTCAGATCCTTCAGAAACTGCTCCACCTTTTCACTCTTGTAGGATAACTCGGTATCCGCCTTTACCAGAATGCCTTTCTTGAGTTCAAGACTCGGCTGATCTACAAATAATTCAAATTTCATAATAAATTCCTTTCTCTTGCTCGGCGGTGCTGCCCCGCCTATTTTCTGTTAGCAAGGTAAAAAACAGGGGAGTGATATGCTCGCTCCCCTGATCCTGTTATTTACTCTTATTATCCTCGGCGTCGGTCTCCGAATTAACTTCTCTGATGACCTCTTCCTCGGCTTCAGAAACAATTCCGATCACGGTGACGAAATCGGGATTTACCCCCTTAACTTCGGCAATGCGCTCATCGGTCATTTCAACCTTCTTCCCGGCTTTATGAATCTTGCCGGTATAGGCATCCTTGAAATCGTGGTTTATAAGTACAAGCTTTTTCAAGTTAAACTCTCCTTTCTTATGCGGTTGCTATCATAGGGATCTTCACGCATACGATCTGCTTCTGGTCGATGATCTTGGCACCGTACACGTCAAGGCCTCTTACATAGTCAGAGAAACGCTTTTCCATACGACCCGCCTCAACCTCGTTGATCTGTCCGACAAACGCAATAGCGTGCTTGGAACGAACGATGCTGTAGGTGTAGTTTCCGTCGTTGTAGACGTTGTTTGTGCTCTTAACTTCGTAGTTATCGAACATACCTACAACACCGCGCTTGATAAGATCGTCGTTGTTAGTCTTAAGGTCGATGAGTTCTTCCTTAAAGAGTGCGTAATCGGCAGGGGAAATCTCGATTACACCCGAATCGTCAAAGTTGTTCTCACGGAGCTTGACGATAGCGGAAGTGAGCGCGGCTCTGATAGCTGCCTGCGTCTTGTTGGTTGCGGTAACGATGTTGGTTGCACCGTCCTTGTAGGTGCCGTTCTTCGCTACCTCGTCACTAGTGGACTGTGCCTTGCCTGCGACGAGCTTACCGATGAACTTCTCTCTCGCAAGAGCGAGTCCCTTAACTGCCTTTTCCTGATACTTCTCGGGAAGTCCGGGAACAGACTGTGCCTTGTCAACGTCGGGCACTTCGAATGCGAAGTATTTGCGCACATCGATAGTAAGATCCTGACCCTTGTCGTCCATTGCCTCGATAGTGATGTCCTGACCGATATAGTTGCCGATGGTAGGATCACCGACACCGAGAATCTTGACGGTCTGTGCGTAGGTGCAGTCGCCCTCGTACTCTCTCGTGCAGTCCTTGACGAGCTTGCACTCTTCCTCAAGCTCGTCCTGAATATTCTTAGACCATACAGTCTGCATAAAATTCTTTACAGCCATTGTTTTTTACCTTTCCTTTCGTGAGGGAAGCAACGGTTATTTCCATTTGCGCATGGAATCAACAACGGCATTAAAAAGCGCAGGATTATCGTCAAAATCCTTTTTCGTGAACTTCTTTGCCTCTTCAGGCGAGTAGTAATCCTTCACGCCCTTGTCGGGTACCGTGCTCTTCATGCTTCCCATAGTTTGAATTTCTTTTTTCGGTTTCATTTTTTCATAGAAGCTGTAAACTTCTGTTATCGGAATGTCGGAAGTGAACTTGCGCGCAAATTCCGTAAACTCTTGGCTGTTATACACTTCCTTCGGCACGCCGATCCGGGCGAGCTCGTTACCTCTCTCGGTTGCCTGTCTGTGCGTTGCAAGAGTTTTGAACAGTGCTTTTTCACGCGGAGTCATGTTCGCTCCCTTACGTGCAAGGCGGTCAACCTCTTCGACGACCTCCTCGTATCCGGAAGCGATGATCTCCTCCGCGTCCCTGCCTGCAAGGACCTCGATATCCCTCTCCGAGATCTCGGGTCTGTGCGGAATGGTTCTTCCTTTGCTCTCATAGTACTCTCTGAAGGAGTCTGTCATCTCCTCGACACTCTGTTTGCCCGTACCTGCCTTCAGGACTTCTTCAAGGTCGCCGTACTTACGCTCGTATTCCTTGCGTATCTTTGCTTCCTTGCGGGCGATCTTTCCCGGCATTACCTCGTCAAGCTTCTCCTTGACCATGCGGTCAACGTCTTCCTGAGTGAATGTCTTCGGGGTTTCTTCTGCGGTTGGCTCCGCGTTTTCAGTCTCTACGACCTCTTCGATAAAGTTTTCGTTTTCCATAACGATTTCCTTTCCTATTTTTTGATCGGTGTTTGCTTCACCATGTCCGTTTGAGTTTAATGACCTCACGCTTGGTCAAATTAAAAAGCACCCGTCGGATGCTTAATCAACGATGTACCAATCCTCCGAGAGAATGTCGCTCTGACTTGCGAGCCATCCTGTGAGGACCGTCTTGCGTCCAGTGCTATCGTGAGTAAACATGCGAATGGAGCCAAGGCAAAGAATTTCGTCCGCCTCGCCCATACATTCGATAAGTCGCTCATCCCTGCACCATTCCTTTTTAACGACGCACTCGGGCAAAAGCCAAAGGTACATACCCTTGCCATTCCACCCTCTCCGAGACACCTTTTTGCCCTGCTTCAGAGCTTCAACGGCCTGTCCAAATGTCATTGATTTCATTGTTTTATACCTCTTTCTTTATTGGATTTTCTTGATTAAGCACCCCGCTGTGCCATAAGCTGCATCTGCGCGTCTGCTATCATAGAACTTTGATCCTCGGGGTCACCCATAAGGAACTGTCTTGCCCGTTGCTGAACCATCTGCGCCCTTGCATCTATCATAGCGATCTTTCTCTGCTCGGTTTCCATGTACTCAATGATCTTCTTGAGTTTCATTTTAGGAGCGACGGAATCATCGTCGAGAGCTTCAAAGTACGCCTTAAGCTCGGGCAGGCGCTGTGCGGAGAACAGCCCGCTAAGAAGCAGGTTTTCGATAGTCCTCTCCTGCGCGAACCTGTCGTAAACGCTCTTGGGAGTTACGTCTATTTTGACTGTCGCCTGAAGGTTTTCCATCGAGACCTTCGGAACCGTGACGGTCCGCACGGCTTCCTTGCCGGTATTGGGGTCGGTGAACTCTTCTTCAAGGTTAACGCCGTTCTCGGAATAAGCGGTAAGATACTCGATCCATATCTTCGCTACGTCCTCAAGGAAATTCTTGTAGGACTCCTTCTGCTCCGTCATGGGTGCCTGCGACGCCTGCTGAACGGCAAGTATCGCGCGTCCTGATGCCGCCTCAGGGTCAACCTGTCCCGTCGCGGTATCTCCCGCACCGGCAAGCTCTCTCGTGACGTTTATAAGCTCCTGCTGAAGCTGAACGACGTCAGGCGACATCTGTGCAGGCGGTATCGTGGTAACGATCTTTCGAACGTCGTCTACTATCTGGTTATTCACCTGCAGAGTTCCGCCGACGGTATCAAGGGCGTCGGGGTTCTTTATTTTCTGAACATCAACGACCTTATAGGGATACGCCTGCTTTTTCGCGGTCAGCACGCGCCTCATCAGAGTGCGGTTTACCTCTATCTGGTTCGGAATCAGGCATCTGACCTCGCCCTCTCCGCGAGCTGAGCCCTCTTTTTCTTCCCAGACGAAGTGAGCAACGGGATAAAGCGAGATCCCGAGGTCAACGTCTTTGATGATAACGACCTGTCTTGTCGAAGCGGAAAAATAAACGGTACCGTCCTTCTTATACAGCTTGTATATGACGGTAACCATATTGTCGAGCTCGTCCTTTGCCGCCTCTCCGCTTTCCTCATAGTTGTCATTATCTCCGACGATAAGCTCGAGCTTATCCTCACTCATTCCCTTCGAACGAGCGAAATCAACTGCGTTTGATACCGCCATTCTCTTGCGAATAAGGATATACGGCTGATTCTGAATATCGTCGTCGTTCTCATTGCCGTAATAGATCTCGCTCTTCTTGACGATCTCGTTTATGGGTCTCATCTTCTCGCGGTCGAAGTCAACGTAAAGAATGCCCTCGTCGTTGATGGCGGCATCCTTTGTCAGACGTCTGCCCTTGAAGTCCATCTTATCCTGCTCCCAGATGCGTGCGGCGTAGCTGTTCAGAAGCTTACAGTATCTTTCCGCCTCCGCACGGAACTCCTGATTCTCGAAGTTAAGAGAAGAATAGTTGATCGCGTAAAGGTTATCGTGAATGACCGAGACCTTATACTTAACTATCGGCTTGATGAAGTTCTGCTGCGTCGGCTCAATTCCGCCCAGGTTAGCGTGCTCCCACTGATTACCGTTATACATACGGTAATTGCGGTCGGTATCGGTGTATATTCCCGTTCGTCTGTGATAGTTGCGCCCCTTCTCGTAGAGCTGCCAAATATCCGTTTTCTGTATTTCTTCGATATACATGGCTTATTTCACCCCCGGAACTTCCTTCTGACCTTGGCCCGTGCCGTCGTAAGTGTCAATGTTATTCATAATGGCCTCAAGACGTTTCGCTTCCTTGTCGGCTTCCTTTTGCACCCGATGCTCTCTTAACATCTTGGCGGGATTTATTTCCGGTGCTTTAATGGTCTCGCCGCGTGCGACGGCCTGACCGACCTTGGCGCCAATAAAAAAGCACAGTATATTAACTGCGCCTACCGTGAGTATGAGTAATACTTCCATATTTCCCCCTTATATGACGGTGATCTTCTCACCGTAATCGTAATGTGAACTGTTTTCCCTCTCGATGGTGAACTGATGCTTCATTTGAGCGTGAATTACGTTTGACGGGAAAACGACCTGGTCTCTTATCTCGTGAGCAATGGCAAGCCCCATCATCATATCGTCGTGACCGCCGACAGGTGCCTCTATTCGCCCCTTTTCGTTCCGAACGATAGTCAGAAGCTCCTCAAGAGTTTCTCTGTCGTTTACCGTGTCGGAATGATCGCGGACGATCTCAACGAGTCGTGAGATAATAGTCGGTCTTGTAAGCGACGTCGTTTTGAAGCCGAAGCGCTTCTCGGTCTTGCCCGTGTAGGTGTCGACGGCTTCTCTTACGTATTGCTTCGGATAACCGAGCCGCTGAAGCTCCTTTATCGGATAGCTGTCAAAATTCGCCTCAATGCCGATAAGAGCATTTTTGTAATACTTACCGAGGCAGTACATCTGCCTCGTGTATTGGTCTGCATCAAATTGATGACGGAGCACTGCCGCTTGATGACCTGTCCCGGCGTTGATAACGTGTCCTGTGAAAAAGTCACTGCCCTCTCCGGCGGTATCACCGCCTATGCAATACTCCGTCACCTCGGGAGTGTTCGGGAGCTGATATATCTTAATATATCCGCCCTTGTCGTTCACCCACCGTATATTACTGATCTTGAGCCCGTCGTAATCGTAAGCAAAATAACCGGTCTTGATCGGTTTTTGTAACTTTTCGATGCGTTCAAGAATAACAGTCGTATCAAATACGTTTTTGCCCGACAAGAGGAATGCCTCGTGAGGATAACAGGGATATTCCTGCTTTATCACGCTCTTGTCGAGATATTTGTTGTATTTATTGAAATACCAATATAGCTGTTCGGGCTCAAGTCCCTTGTCGTCCCGCAGCCATTTGAGGCGTTCCCATATCCAGCCCTTCTTTGTGTCGACGTCGTGCAAAAATTCTTCCTTTTGCCCGTTTCGGAAATCTATGCGGTATTCCTTCGTTCGCCACCATTCGTAAAAGCAGTTTATATGTGCGCCGCTGTCCCACATTTTCTGATAATCGTTGTAGCCGTTTGCGGTGCTCTCGTATATCTTGATGCAGTTCTTCGTCAGCGCCTCTCCGAGCGCGGCCTGAATGGGAGAAATACCGTCCTTCCAGAAGGCACATTCCGAACCGTGGAAGAAATTGACCGTTCGGGATCGTCCGACGTCCTTCGTCGCTGTATCGACCGCCCACGAGCTGTTTATCTTCTCGAAAAGAAGCTGCTTTCGGTTATTGAACTTTTCCGTTGGCTTAAGCACTTCGGGAAGCTGGCCGTAAGGGAACTTCGCCTTGTTCTGAAAGATCGCTTCGGCATTGTCGGACTTATCCGCCAAGGTGTAGCCCTGAAAGTTTCGGTTAAGAATAGCGTAGGAGAGCTGATACGCCGTCACAAGCGTCGTGAAGCCCTGCTGTCTGCCCTTTAACACAAGAAGGGATATGTCGGTTATTTTGCCTTGCTTATAGTCCTCTATCGCCTGATTTAACGTGTTGATGAAGTCGCGCTGTACGTCGTTAAGGAAAAAGGGCATCGTCCTCTGATCCTTATCAACGACCACGAAGAAAAGCTCGATAAGCTTCTCGGGATATTTCCTGACTTCATTAAGCAGATCGGGATTTTTCAAAAGCTCATTCCCGATAGCTGCCCTTAACTCCTTGTCGTGTTCGATGCTGTGAAGCTCGTTCCACTTGTCCTTTCTTTTCTGAATGAGATAGTCTGCAGAGTATTTCAAAGGAGATCCTCAAGCTTCTTTTTCACGGTAATATCAGTGTCAAGCTCGTGCTTGTCCTTCCAACCCTCGAAATTATTGGCAAGTGAGAACTTCGCGCCGTTCGCGCCGGCGTTATCAAAAAGTCGTTCCTCGGTATAACACTCCACGCGCGCCTTCGCGCGCATTATCGTGTCCATAAACTCTTTCTTTGCCTGATAATTGAGAAGCGACTGACGGCTGCTAAATCCCAAGGCGAGAGCAAGCCCGGTAACGGTTATGGGGCGAGCGTCGACTATAACGGGTTTACCGTTCTTGTCCGTAACAGCATGACCGTTGAACATCATAACGTGACCCTTGCATTCTTCAAAATATGCGTCAATTTTCGCTTGAATTTCCTCAACCGACCGATATTTCGGAGGTCTTCCGACCTGCTTGCTTGCCATACTCTCACCCTTTCTATGTTTTTTAGGTTCCATAGGCGGCCCCGATGAGCCGCCCCGGGAGTAGGAATTTGCCGCTGTCACGCATAGCCGAACGTTTAGCGGTGGAACCTTACGTTATTTGTGCATAAAAAGAAGCACCCGCCAAAACGGCAGCTGCTTCTCGGTGCTTTTTCACAGTATCATTATATCACGTTTAAGCATTACATTCCATTACATCTTTTTCGGCCAAAAAGGTTCCGCTTTTGCCGCCTTTTTCTGTAGCTTTTCAAGCGCCTTTTTCTTGATCCGCCACACCTGCACGGTGCAGTATCCCATATCGTCAGCGATGGCTTCGAGTTTCATATGGCTCACGTATCGTCGGTATATAACTCCGCATTCACTCGCAGGGAGCTTCTTGATAACCTTGACGATGCTGTTCTTCTTTCGTTCAAGCTCTTTTTTCTCTGCGTCGAGATCTGCCATTTTCACGACGTTGTCCCCGATCTTATCGGAAACGCCCGAGCCGTGAGGAGCACCCTCCAAGCTTGACGTATTGCGCGTTGCTTGAGCCCACAGGCGCCGACGTTCAGAATCCACAAGCTCGATAAGCTCGTCGATCTTCTTTATTTGCTCTAACCACTCTACAGCATCCATATTCCGTTATCTCTCCCATCTTTCAAGTACGCAGAAAAAAGCCCCGTATTTCAGGCGGCAAAAAATCACTTTCGCTTTTTTAGTTTTTTCAAAAATTCCGCATCCTTGCGGTAAAGGCGGGCGTATAGATACACTCCGCCGTTGCAGTCGTTGTAAAAGCTTTTGACCTCGGCAGTCTCGTATCCGTCGAATATGGCTTCGAGAACGCAGGCACCGTCGCTCGGACGCTCGCACATTGCCTTCATCGTTTTGTGCGAGAAACGCCCGTCGCGGTCTATCGGCTCGGGATGATAAAGGTTCTTCGAGCAGGAGAAGGAACGCTTGCCCTTCTCTATCTCCTCCTTCATCTGCTTCGTTATGTACTTCGCAAGCCCCTCAACGCCGTTCTCGTTGAAGATAAGGCGGCGTGAGTTCGCGTATCCGAAGCCCCAAAGCGCTTCAAGCTCGTCGCGGTCAAGTCCGCCCGAGAGCGTGACGTGATGATGAAAGCGCTTGCCGTCGCCGCCCTCGGTTACGTAAATGTATTTAAGCTCGATCCCGAGCTTCTTGTATCTGCGCTTAAGCCGCCGCAGATAATTGCGGAGAAGACGATCCCCCTCCTCACGGGTTCCGGGAAGATGCTCGTCGCGGTAAGTAAGATGCACCCCAACGTCGTTTTCGGTGAAATTGGCATTAAGGAGCCGAACGAGCTCCTTCTGAAGCCGTATGTAGTTGAGCTTGGCTTGTCCTTCGCTCGTCTCTCTGTATCTGCTGCGGCGAGAGCCGGCAGAACGGTACACGGGATATATAGCAACCTCAAGGTAGTCTCCGCAGTGATACCGTCTTTCCCTGTAAGTTCTTTGCATAATAACCTCATCCGATCCAGTTAACGTCGTTTATCGTTCCGGCCTCGAGCTCGAAGACGGAATTGTATAGGGCTGTGCGAAGATACGCCTTCTTGTTGCGGATCTCGCTTACGCAGGTGTTAAAGGAGTCCATTACTCGTTCAAGGTGATCGTGAGTAAGACAAGCGAAGACCTCCGTCACAAGTCCCGCCTCAAGGACCTCGCCCCCGATCTTCACTCTGAACTCGGGGCGCATAAGGTTGACCTCGGCAATTATAGCGCAAAGCTCGTAGGCGAACGGCTTGTCCATCTCCCTCACCGCGTAAAGCTCAAGCTGATTTGCTACCGCCCCGATCTCGTCCTTGAAGGATCGACGGACTGACGGACTGGTTGACGGACTGACGGACTGACCGACGTTATCTTTTTCGAGAAAAAGAGAATTATTTTTTTCGTTTTCCATATCGTTTTTCCTCAAGTGGTTGATAAGTTAATATACAATACAAGCCCGAATAGGGCACGCCGCCCTCGAGCTTGTATTCGATTTTGTTCCTGCACGATTTCATAATCCCATACGTCTGGGATTATCTTACTTTTAGTTTTGTTTGGCGACAACACAGGAATTTATGCTTGAACAAATGGGGGATTATTTTGCGCTTTTAGTTTAGTAATATTGGGAGATGAGCGTTTCTGAACTGTCAACATCATATATGGTTATTTGGTTATTAACCCGATAATTCGTCCACAGGACTTCTGTCCTCGGATCGCAGTTTTGATTATATGACCTTTTCTCGATTCGATCCCACGACGAAAGCTCTCTGTCGTACAGCTCTGATGGATACCCGCTTAATATAACGGGCCCTTTATGATCCTTCAGCGCTGACAGTAGTTGCAGATGTTCGTTTTCGTCTGTCATCTCGTGACGGTATTGCCTACCGCCTCTCGTTTGAAGCAGATACGGCGGATCGGCGTAGATAAGTACATTATAGTGGTTGAATTTTTTTATAACTTCAAGTGCCGGACGATGTTCGATCTGTACGCCTTTAAGTCTTTCTGCCGCTTCTTTTATGCCGGCAGGCATATTATTCCAACAGTCAACGCAATAACTGCGCTCTCGCGCATATACGTCTATTTTGAATCCCGTTTTTTCATAGGCATTGAAGCCGTGTCCCATTCTCGAGCGTATTGCAAAACGGTAAGCTTTATCAAGAGGATCCTCACCTCTGTTCTCGTGTGCATCGTCGAATACCTCTCTTGCATACGGTGTCAGTGCTATCATCTCGGCCAGCTCGTCCGCTTGAGTTTGAAGCACCTTAAAGAAATTAACGATGTCACCGTCTATATCGTTTACAGTTTCTATCGCCGAAGGCGGTTTATTGAAAAGCACCGCACCCGAGCCAAAGAACGGCTCAAGATACGACCGATGCGGAGGCATCATCGAAACTATTTGGCTCGCCATTCCCCATTTTGCTCCGGGGTAGTTAATAATTGCATTCATCCTCTCGTCGCAAGCGGGACCGAATAGTCCCTCGTGGTCTTATTGGGGTTATACGGCATGTCGTGCTCAAGAACAGTACACGGCGTTATCGCCATAATGACCATGTCCTTTTTGCAGTATTTGGGATTATTCAATATATAATCTACATAAACAAGACAGCTGTTTCCGGTATATGTCTTTGTTTTTGGATTATACTCGTTCAGCGTAAGCAGATCGCCGACCTGAAACGATATATCGAAATTGCGGACCACGAAGATTTTTTCTCCGGAAAGGACTTTTTCGAAGTGTTTGGGATGTATTTTAAGTTCGGGAATCATTTATGGCTTGCCTCCTTAATAGCTTTTCTAATCTCTTTCTCGATCTCGTCATAATCGGGCTTTTGTTTTTTCCACTTCCTATAGCGGAAGATGCGCCAAAACGGGGGCTTTGTTACTGTCCAACGCTCAAGCTCCCATTGATACCTCCACCGAGCATGCCTGCGTATCCATTTTTCTCTTCGTGCGCTCATTCCCGCTCACCACCTTCCAAAAAAGCTACAAATTTCGCGAAGCAGTCTTCGCAAAGGTCAATTCGTTGTCCTGGCCCCGCTCGATAATCGCCCGGAGTCCACAGCTTTATTTGCGCCGATACTCCAGCAACCGCCTGTGCGGAATGCCCCTTTATTTCTTTTCCGCAAATATCGCACGTATATAATATCTGTTTACCCATTTTCAGCACCGCACTTACAGCAATACTTTTCAGGCGGATATGTCGGATCCGCCTCACAATACGTGTATCCACACAAAGAACATTTATATTCGGCAGCACATCCCATGTCATCCTTTATCCAAATTCCGCGTTTTGTTGTAGCCGTATTCGTATTGGGCTTGAAATGCTCGCAAACGGCAAGCTCCTCTTTGTCGGTGTCGATAAGGTGCATACACGCCCTATAATGAACACAACTTTTGCATTCAGTCATTGCCGACCTGCCTTTCTCCGTCCAACATGGGAAGCAATTTCGGAATTTTTCCGCCGATATATGCCTGTTCTATTTGCGGTTTCATGAAATCACCGACCGTCCGACCGTCCGGAAGAACAATATTAGCCATAAATTCGTCCTCAAACTCAGAAATGCCGCACTCAACGGCTTCGAGCTTTGCCTGTACTACAAGCTTTAACGCGCGCCATCTCTGACGGCACGCCTGTTCCCATGCTTCATATTGACTGTTTTCAGTTCGTTTCCTTCCGGTATTTGTAAGTTCGAACTCATCTTTCAAAGGAAGGGGCAAAATAAATTTAACTTGCTTGCTATACATAGTAAAACCGATTAACGCCTTGCCATTCATAGTCGCATAGACAAAATTATCGGCGCCATATTTTATCAGTATTTTTTCAATTTCAAGTCTTGAAAGCTCCGATGATACATTTGTATTTTTTGCGTATTGGCCCATTATTCACACTTCCTTTCTCCGTCCATCTTTGCCTCACACACAGGACAGCGTTTCCACGTGTGACTACCGGACGTTCTGCATTCGCTGCACTCCCAGACCGTTTTCCCCGCAACCCATCGGGGGATCCACTTGCCGTGAACGATCGGCTCAACGTCTTCGGTCGGTGTCTGCTCTATGGCACGTCTTACATCAGACAGCTCAAAGAAAACTCCCTCGTTAATGTTTTCAAACGGTATCGCCGTTATCCGAATCTTGTTTGCATCTATATATCTTTTCATTATGTTTGTCTCCGTTCCTTCCAATGTGTCACGTTTTGCCGTAAGAAGATCTTTTTCCCGTTGCCAAAGAGGTCCATATAGACCTCCTCGTGCTCTTTTCCGTCGACGGTAAGAACGGTATAGACTCCCGCCTTTTCGGGCAGGGAGTCTTTTACCGAGATCCATTCGTTATTATTCATCGCCGCTGCCCATAGACATAAGGTTCAGAAGCTCCATAAGCTCACAGCTGTCGCAGTGCTTGTCCAGCTCCTCCTGAGAAGAACACTCCCCGGGGAACCGGCAGTATTTATCGCAGACCTTTTCCATGACTGCACCGGCAGCAAGCTCAAAGCAGGCGGTGTGAAACGCAACCGGAAAACGAATCGGCTTCCCGCAGTGCTTACACTCAACTGCCGGTGCCGGTGGTATTTCCGAGAAAATATCTACGAGATCCTCCACGGGAACGTTGAGCTTCTCGCTTAAAACCTCTGCCGCCTTTGATGGCTCAATGTATTTCTTAGGATTCATTTCAGTGCCTCCGTTATCTTCGAAAGCACCGCACGGAGATTACCCGCCTCGGGGAGCTGATCTGCTTCCGCTTTCTCAACGATCTTTACCATTCTGAGGTACTCGCCCTGGAACGCTTCCATTCTCACCTTGAACTCGGTGAGCAGAGGCGACGCGGCAATGGCGGCAGAGCGAAGCTGCGTTTCAAGAGCAGATATGTGCTCGGCGCTTTCCTTTTCCGCCTTCTTCCTCTCGGAGCGTCTTATTTCTTCCTTTTCCTTTTCAAAATCGGAAAGGACCTTCTTCGCCGCCTCGTCGGACTGCTTCTTTGCTTCCTCAAGCTTTTTGTCTGCTGCCTTCTTCGCGGCTTCTATCTTCTTGTCGGCTTCCGCCTTGTATTTTGCCTTAAGCTCGGCTTCAAGCTGCTTTCTCTCGTCGTCTCTCAAGCCCTGTGCAGACGTCTTGAGGGCGAACAGCTCCTCGTTTGCTTCGGCTATCGCCTCCTCCATCTGCTCGTTCTGACG
>JAFTTT010000097.1 GCA_017466625.1 Clostridia bacterium | reverse complement strand
TAGAGCCGACGATAAGAGATGCCGTCAGTCTTTTGAACGGGGGCGGAAGGATCGCAATAATCACCTTCCACTCGCTTGAGGACAGAATAGTTAAGCAGACCTACGCGGATCTTGCAAGCGGATGTACCTGCCCGAAGAATTTTCCCGTTTGCGTATGCGGTAAAAAGCCAGAGGTCAAGGTGATATCAAGAAAGCCGATCTTGCCGTCGGCAGAGGAGCTTCGGGTAAACCCTCGCTCGAGAAGCGCGAAATTAAGAGTCGCTGAAAAAAATTAAGTATAAAAAACAAGGAGGTAAATATGACGAATCAGTACAGCTATGCGGAAGATTTCGCAACGAAAATTCCCGAAGTCTCTCACAAAAAAACTGCAACACCGAATATTTCCTCCGCGGCAAAGATCTATATGATAAACCGTATGCAGAAGGAAAATGCGGCTAATAATTACCGTAGCGGAAATAATAACGGTCAGAAGTATATGACGAGTGAGGACTTCGTTACATATTTCAGAAGCCGTCAGGAAGCGTCGCCCGTAAAGGCGAACGTCGCAACCGCTCAAAGCGCGAAGACCACGTCGGCGTCTGCACCGAAGCAGATGAGCAGTGCTAAAGAAAATAAGCCGGGTGAGATCCTTCGTTCCGCATCGGGTAAGATGCCTACACGCGAGAACGTTGCAAGAAATTCACAGCCCCGCTCAAATATCGCCGAGGCGGTCAGGATAAATAAAAATGCACCGACTCGTACGAGTGCAAAAGAGGACGTGAAGATCTACGTTCCCTCTGTAAAGGCAAAGAAGAACTTCGAGACGAGAGTTTTCTCGGCGATCAATGCAGATAATCTCGATCGCATCAAGGCGGTTGCAAACGATTGGATGCCCAAGGAGGAGATCGTTGCCGCAAAGAACGTCAAGAAAGGCAAAAGCTTCAGAGGAATGCTTCTCGGAATTGCAGGCGTTGCCGTCTCGCTTATGCTTATAGTCAGCGGCTCGGTTATGCTCAATGACGCAAGAAGAGACGTTAAGGCACTTGAAAACGAAGCGAGAGCTTTACAGCAAGAGGAAGAGCTTTTGAAGCTCGAGCTTGATATAAAAAACGATATCAACGTGCTTCGCGATAAAGCGACAACAGAGCTCGGAATGATAGATAAGGAATACGTGGAAGCGTGCTACCTCAACACGATGGGGGCTGACAGGATCCAGTCTCACGAGTCCGAGCGCTCCGACGGTATAGGATTTTCAACCATCCTTTCGGCTTTCGGTATAAACTGATTTTAGCCCGGGACGGAATAATAAAAGGAAAATTAAATACATTTATATTACTGACAGGTCTGGAACCCATCCTAAATAGAAAAACAACTTTTGAGGAACGGTGAAGAGCAATGCGTAATTACCGATTCGCTCGGAATGCGCTAAACGATTATTTAAGGCATCGGCCCATATGCTTTACTTATTCGGCTCGATCCGTTCCATTTGATTTTACATAATACCGAAAGAGAGGAAATATCTTGGCGATAGAACCCATTAATCCAAGAACGGTAAAAAGATCCACGGTAGTGGCGATCGCGCTCGGCGCGGCATTTATCTATCTGTTATTCCACATTTTTATAATACAGACGGTAAAATTTGAAAAATACCAGGAAAAAGTAATAAATCAGATGACCACGGAGTCGAGCATAAAAGCGTCGCGCGGAACGATATCCGATTACCACGGTGCTATTATGGCGACCAACGTGACGGCATACAGAGTGTTTATTTCTCCGAGAGGCATCGCGCAGGCGGAGAACCGCACGAGCCTTGACTCTTTCTTCTTCAAGGACAGATTCGGCATCAGTGAGGAGGAAAAGGAGAGTGGCTTGACACACACCGAGTTCGTGGCGAACGGACTTTCAAAAATTCTCGGTGTGGATTACGAATACGTGCTAAAGCAGACCACCTATACCTCGTATCTTGACAGAACTGTGGCTCGCGACGTTGATGCGGACCTCGCAGAAAAGGTAAGGCATTTTATAGCGAATAACGACCTTCAGGATGAGGTGTATCTTGAGGCGGTCGAAACGCGTTACTATCCGTACAGCTCGCTCGCATCGAGCGTTATAGGCTTCACCACGTCCGACGGAGTCGGCGTTTACGGCCTTGAGCTTCAGTACAATAAGGATCTGAAGGGAACGGACGGTAAATACGTTACGGCGCGCGATTCAAGCGGCAAGGAGATGCCCTATGAATACGAGCTTTACAGTCCCTCGCAGGACGGATATAACATCACAACGACTATCGACGTTGCGATGCAGGCGGTGCTTGAGGAGCAACTCAACACCACACTCAAGGAATCGGGTGCGGTGAACAGAGCTTGCGCGATAATCATAGACGTTGATACCTTTGCGATCAAAGCGATGGCAACGGCACCGGGATTTGATCTGAACGATCCGTGGACGCTCGACGAATATTTCAACCTTGAGCTCAATTATCCCGGATTTGATGAGAACAGCGAAGAATACAAGCAGCTCAAAAAGGAGCTTCTTCAGAAAATGTGGTCGAATAAGGCGATCGGCGAAAGCTATATCCCCGGATCGACCTTCAAGATACTCACGACGGCAAT
>JAFTTT010000096.1 GCA_017466625.1 Clostridia bacterium | reverse complement strand
TTCATTTGGCACGATAGAATCCACGCAAGAGCGATGTATCGAATGGCGGTAAAAGTTTTGGGCGCAGAGAACATAGCAAACCCATTTTGCTTTTGAATAGAAAGGAGTAACTATGGAATTTGAACAACTTGCAAAAATAGAAGACGAAAGCGAGCGTATAAACAGGACCTACGATATATTCAACGAGGACGCGCGGCTCAATCATTCTAAAGCCGCAAGAGTTGAATTTTTGACTACCGTTCACTACATAGAAAAATATTTGAAAGATGGCGACAAGATACTCGACATCGGTGCGGGTGCTGGTGAATACAGTATTTACTTTGCTCGTAAGGGTTATGAGGTATCGGCGCTTGAGCTTGCCGATGCAAATATTGCCGCTTTCAAAAAGAAGCTGACGCCCGAGGATAAGATCGACCTTGTTCAAGGCAACGCCCTTGATCTATCTCGTTATGAGGACAAGTCGTTTGATATTGTCCTTCTGTTCGGTCCGCTTTATCATCTCAAAAATGATGCGGACAAGCAGAGATGTATCTGCGAGGCAAAGCGTGTCCTGAAGGACGGCGGTAAGATATTCTTCGCCTTTATTTCCAATGACTTTGTTTTCCTTACCGAGTTCGGATACGACGTTAACTATTTCTCAAACGGTGATTACGACAAAGAGAGCTTCAAGCTTAATGACTTTCCCTTTGTATTCCACACGGTTTCTGCCGCAAGAAAGCTTCTTGCGGACGGTGGCATAAAGGTACTACATGAGGTAGCATCCGACGGAGCAAGTGAACTTTTGGCGGCGAGGATAAACGAAATGAGTGACGAGGATTACGCGCAGTATCTCCGTTATCATTTCTATATCTGCGAAAAGCCGGAGCTGCTTGGTATGACAAACCATTTACTGTTTGTAGGAGAATAAAAATACTATAATGCAGAAACGACCCCGACGGGTTTCCGTCGGGGTCATCTTTATTAAGCTTAGTGAGTAGAATAGTTCGGGGCTTCCTTTGTGATGCTGATGTCGTGGGGATGAGATTCCTTAAGACCTGCACCCGTGATGCGGACAAAGCGTCCGTTCATCTGGAGATCCTTGATGGTAGGAGTTCCGCAGTAGCCCATACCTGCACGGAGACCGCCCATAAGCTGGAACACGGTATCTGCAAGCGGTCCCTTAAACGGAACACGGCCTTCGACTCCCTCGGGAACGAGCTTTCTGTTACCCTCCTGGAAGTATCTGTCCTTAGAACCGTTTTCCATAGCCGCGATGGAGCCCATTCCGCGGTAAACCTTGAACTGTCTGCCCTGGTATATTTCAGTCTCTCCGGGAGATTCCTCACAGCCGGCAAGGAGCGAACCGATCATGATCGAGTCAGCGCCTGCAGCGATCGCCTTGGGAAGGTCGCCTGAGTACGTGATACCGCCGTCTGCGATTACGGGAATGCCGTACTTCGTTGCTACGCTTGCAACGTCGTAAACTGCCGTTATCTGCGGTACGCCGATTCCTGCTACTATTCTCGTCGTACAGATAGATCCGGGGCCTATACCTACCTTAAGCGCGTCTGCGCCCGCCTTGATAAGATCGAGCGCCGCTTCTGCGGTTGCTATATTACCTGCGACGAGCTGACAGTCGGGATATGCTGCCTTGATGTCTTTAACTGCCTTGATTATGTTTCTCGAATGACCGTGAGCCGAGTCAAGACTGAGGAAGTCTGCGCCTGCTTCAAGAAGCGCGCCTGCGCGCTCAACGGTATTTGCAGTAACTCCGATAGCCGCGCCGCAGATAAGGCGTCCCTTTTCGTCCTTTGCGGAGTTCGGATAGCGGGTTGCCTTCTGAATATCCTTGATCGTAATGAGTCCGCAGAGGCGATTTTCCTTATCAACGAGAGGGAGCTTCTCTACCTTGCTCTTGCTGAGTATCTTCTGTGCATCAGCAAGGGTCGTTCCGACGGGAGCAGTAATGAGGTTTTCCTTGGTCATTACCTCGTTTATCTTCATCGAATAGTCGGTGAGGAAGCGCATATCGCGGTTCGTTATGATACCGACGAGCTTTCCGTCAACGCAAACGGGAACTCCAGATATCTTATACTTGGACATAAGCGCCTCTGCCTCGAAAACGTAGTTGTCGGGAGAGAGGAAGAAAGGATTGGTGATTACGCCGTTTTCGCTTCTCTTTACACGGAGAACGTGGTCTGCCTGCTCTTCGACAGACATATTCTTATGAATAACGCCCGCGCCGCCTTCACGCGCCATTGCGATGGCGAGATCTGCTTCGGTGACTGTATCCATCGCCGCGGAAAGAAGCGGAATGTTCAGCTTTATCTTCTGCGTAAGCTGTGTCGAAAGGTCGATGTCCTTCGGGAGAACGTCGCTCTTCGAGGGAATGAGGAGCACGTCGTCAAATGTAAGTCCTTCGGGGCGGAACTTCGTTGAAATATCGGTATTTACCATGGCGTTTTTTCCTTTCTTTTTACGTCCAAAAAGTACTCTTATTAACTCACAATTATAATACAAAACATCATTTCTGTCAAGAAGCCATTTCAAACAAGTCGCACTTTGTCGAAAAAATATCATTTTCGCCAAAAAAGCATTGAAAAAGCCGCCGAAGAATAGTATAATAAAGATATGTATACCCCCGAAATTATGATAAACGAGGACTTAAACATTGAAAAGACTGCACATTTTTAATCCCGCGTCAGGCGTTAAACACTCCCCGGAGCTTCTGACGAAGGGGCCTGCCGCCAACGAGGAAAGCTACATAACAACCGGAATAGGCGACGCAGAGCGTTTCGTTTACGAAACTTGTCTATCCCGTCCCGAAACGCATTTCATCGTATACGGCGGCGACGGAACGATAAACGAGGTCGTTTCAGGCATTGTCCGTGCAGGCGCGGGCGATAAGGCGCTCTTTTCCGTAGTGCCCACCGGAACGGGAAATGATTTTGTCAAGACCTTTCCCGAAAAGGACCGTATATACGACGTTGACGTTCTCAAATACGGCAACAAATATGCAGTTAATATTATAAATTTCGGATTCGACAGTAAGGTCGTCATAAAGACCGCGAAGTATAAAAAGGCGTTCCCCGGAAGCGCGGCGTATCTTGCAGGAGTTGCAGACACCTTCTTCCACAAGATCGGAGAAAGATGGCAGATCGAGCTTGAAAACGAGGACGGAAGTACTGAAAAGTACGACGAGATATTTACCCTCGCTCTTGCCGCTAACTGCCGTTACTACGGCGGCGGCTTCTACTCTGCTCCGCTTGCATCCTACAACGACGGTCTTATTGACTTCATAGCCGTAAGAAAAGTTTCAAGAGGTGCGCTTCTCAACCTCATCGGCTCATACAAAAAGGGTACGCATCTTGATCCCGAAACGGGTAAGCCACATGCTAAATTTGATAAGTATTTAATCTACCGCCGTTGCAAGAGCGTTTCAATAAAGGGTGTTACCACCCTTTGCTCCGACGGCGAGATCGAAGAAAGAAGCGAGGCGCAGATCTCGGTTCTCCCCTCTGCCGTCCGCTATGCAACCTGATAAAATGAAAAAGTATATTCTTGCCCTCGATCAGGGCACGACGAGCTCGCGTTGCATCGTGTATGACAAGCTCGGCAACAAAATTGGCGAAGCGCAAAGAGAGCTTCCGCAGATATATCCCCTTTCGGGCTGGGTCGAGCACGATCCCGAGGCGATCTGGTCAACACAGCTTTACGCCATTGAAACTGCCGTCAAAAGAGCAGGAATCGATCCTTCCGAGATCGCCGCTATCGGCATAACCAACCAAAGAGAAACGACCGTAGTCTGGGATAAAAGAACGGGAAAAGCGATCTGCAACGCTATCGTATGGCAATGCCGCCGTACTGCAGATTACTGCGAGGAAATCAAAAAATCGGGTTACGAGCCCGTGCTGAAGGAAAAGACTGGGCTTATTGCCGACCCGTATTTTTCGCTTACGAAGGTCAGATACATTCTCGACAACGTTGACGGTGCGCGTGACCTGTGCGAAGAAGGAAACCTTGCGTTCGGCACCGTTGACAGCTGGCTCATTCACAAGCTGACGAATGGAAAGTGTCACGCGACAGACGCGTCAAACGCCTCCCGAACAATGATGTATAACATTCACGAGGGCAAGTGGGACGAGGATATTCTAAAGCACTTCTCTATTCCCGAAAGTATGCTGCCGAAGGTCGTTCCGTCGAGCGGATATATTGCCGACGCCGAAATACTCGGAACCCAAATTCCGATATGCGGTGTTGCGGGCGACCAGCAGGCGTCGCTCTTCGGTCAGTGCTGCTTTAACAGCGGCGACGCAAAGAACACCTACGGCACCGGTTGCTTTTTGCTCATGAATACCGGAATGGATGCCGTAAGATCGAAAAACGGACTTCTTACCACAGTTGCCTGGCAGATAGGTAACGAGTTGACCTATGCCCTTGAGGGCTCGGTCTTTATTGCGGGTGCGGCAATTCAGTGGCTCCGCGACGGACTTGGGATACTCGCTTCCTCCTCCGACAGCGAAAAAATGGCGCTTGATATACCGAATACCGACGGAGTTTATTTCGTTCCTGCATTTACGGGACTTGGCGCTCCGCATTGGGATCCCGACTGCCGCGGACTCATCTGCGGTCTCAGCCGCGGAACCGACCGCCGTCACATAGTTCGCGCCGCCCTTGAATCGATGGCTTATCAGACGCTCGACGTGCTGACGCTTATGGAAAGAGAATCAAAAACCGAAATTCCCGCGCTCCGCGTAGACGGCGGAGCGTCGGCTAACGGATTTTTGTGCTCCTTCCAAGCGGATATTTCGGGCAAGGCGGTAATTCGCCCCTCAAACACCGAAACGACCTCTCTCGGCGCCGCCTGCTTAGCCGGTCTCGGCTGCGGGCTTTACGATTCGGTTGAAGAGATATCATCACTTTCGAACAGCTCAACCGTATTTGAGCCAAAAATGGACGCGTCCGTTAGAGACGAATACATCAGCGGATGGAAAAATGCGGTGAAAAAGACAGGTCTGCGATAATTTCACATTTTTCTTATATAAATTTCACAAAAAGTAGTGACAAACTTAAATCTTTATGGTATAATATAGTTGCAAAGATAAAATCTTTGTAATTTCCGTAAAGAGGTGAAAGTTTTTATGAAGATCAACATTATCGGACGCAAAATCAACGTAAGAGAATCCTTCAAGGAAGTTGTTGAAAAGAAGCTTGCTAAGCTTGATAAGTACTTCAAGGACGATGCTTCCGCTTACGTTACGATGAGCATGGAAAAGAACGCCGAGCGTCTTGAGGTCACTGTGACCAGCGGTGCTCTTCTCTTCCGCGCCGAAGAAAGAGCTGATACCTTCGTAAACGCCCTCGATACCGCCGTCGATACCATCGAGCGCCAGATCAGAAAGAACAAGACGCGTCTTGAAAAACGTCTGCGCGAAGGAGCGTTCCGTGAGATCGGCGAACAACCCGAGGAGTTTGAGGAGACCTTCAACATTCGTGAAAAGACATTCGTAATGAAGCCGATGACCCCCGAGGAAGCAATTCTTCAGATGAATCTTATAGGTCACGAGTTCTTCATGTTCGAAAATTCCGAGACGGGAAATGCCGCCGTCGTTTATAAGAGAAAGAACGGCGGATACGGACTTATAAATCCCGAAAAATAAATGATAACCGCCGCCGAGTGTAATGCTCGGCGGTTCTTTTTTTGTCGGCTTAATAATTGACATACTGTAATTTATTTGCTATAA
>JAFTTT010000095.1 GCA_017466625.1 Clostridia bacterium | reverse complement strand
GTAGATACCTACTACGAATCAGGCAAGTACGACGAAGCAAAGACGATCACAGTAAACGGCGATACCTACGAAGAATCTCTCTACTCGTACATCAAGCTCGCGCTTGAAAACGACGTTGAAGGTCTCGATGAGGCAGAGAAGACACTTCTCAAGGCACTCTACGACCTCAATGAAGCAATGAGAAACAATTAAGGAAAGGAGAACATAATAATGGAAAAGAATTTTGAAATGCCTACCCTGACCACGGTAGTATTTGAAAACGAAGACGTTATTACTGCCTCCGGAGTACTTAACTATCTCTTCAGCTTCGGAAGAAACGCGCTTCCCGCGCTTAATCCTTTCGGAGAGTAATAACAAAATAAAAACAGCCACCCTCGGGTGGCTGTTTTTTTGTATTCAATTATCCGCCTATGATTTGCTCGGGGAAGCTCTGGTATCCCTCGATCGGCTCGACAGTGACGCTCTTTCCAAGATTAAAATATTCAACGGTAAGCGTAAGCTTAGCGCTGATGCCCTGGATCATCATAGTGTAGGAAACGGTCGTCTTGGAAAGGTAACCGTCCTTATTTACGGTAGCGTTGACCGACGCATCGGAAATATCGGATGCCGAAAAATCAGTACCGAGGTTAGCAGCAAGGTCGGTGTAAAGAGAGAGGAGCTGCTTTCCGCTGAGCGTAAGCTCGAGAAGCTTTGAGCCGTCCGACTGCTCGGTAACGGCAACCTTCTTAAAGAGCGACTTGGGAAGATCGACGTTGCCCGCATTGAACAGTTCCGAGTAGCTGTTGCCGCCGTCGGCAAGGTTCGTCTTAAACTTTACCTTCTGACCGGATACGTTCATATCGTAATAAGCCCAGCTGTTTTCCATGTAGCAGTCCATTACGGTGTTCTGCCCTGAAAGATTCATCTTTCCGCCAAGACGCATCTTTACCGCTTTGGGGTCGGTTGCACCCGATGCCTTCATGTTGAAGTTGTAGGAAACGGTCTGCTGCGTGCCCTGAACGTTCATTGAGATGATCATGTCGAGCTTTCCGTCGAGATCGTCAAGCTCGTTAGTTTTCTTCAGTGCATTAGTATAATTCTCATACGCCTCAAGCTGTTCCTTCGTAAATTCCTCCTTGTCACAGGAAGCCAAAGAGAAGCATGAAAGTGATAAAACGAGAATGAGAACGATGGATAATAGCTTTTTCATAAAAAACCTCCGTTAATGTGATATCAATATTATATCACGTAACGGAGGTTTTTTCAATATTATTTCACTTTTCGTATGACTTCTTGATCTGTCCTTCGCTTGCCTTTTTAACGGTAAACACAAATTCGCAGTATTCGCCGTATTTGCTCTTGACCCAGATCTCCTCGTTGTGCGCATCGATTATCGACTTTGAAATATACATTCCGAGACCGACGCCGAGCTTGTCAAGACTTCTGCTCTTGTCGTTTTTGTAGAAACGCTCGAAAACGTGTGGAAGCTCGTCGCTCGGAATACCGATGCCCTCGTTGTATACCGAAACGAAGATCCGCTTGTCCTTTTCGCTGATTTTGATGCGGTACTTGCCGCCCTCGCTCGAGAACTTAACTGCGTTGTCGCAAATGTTGTAAAGGATCTGATAAATGGCGTCGCGGTCGGCGTAAACGAAAATGTTTTCATCCTCGGTATCGAATTCAACGTCAAGCTTTTTCTTTTCTATCTGCTGTTCAAAGGAAATGAGAATAACTCTCGCCATCTCGCAGATATCAAATGCGCCCATGGTAAACTTGCGCTCACCTGCCTGAATACGCGAAACGTCAAGAAGCGCCGCAACGAGACGTGAAAGACGACGCACCTCATCGCTTATCATGCGAAGGTAATATTCGTGCTTTTCCTTCGGGATCGTTCCGTCAAGGATACCGTCGATGAAGCCGGAGATCGTCGTCATCGGAGTGCGGAGATCGTGAGAGACGTTTGAAAGGAAGGAGCTTCGCATGGTTTCGAGGTTAGCCATAGACGCCGCCATATCGTTAAACGCGACGGCAAGCTCAGATATCTCGTCTCGGCCCGTAACGGGAACGCGCACGTCAAGCTTGCCCATGGCGAAGGACTTTGCCGCCTTCGACATTTGCTTAAGGGGCGAGATTATACGCTCGCTGATGAAATATACCGCAACGAGAGTCGCAAAAAGCACCCATATACAAATGGTAATTATCGCACGAATCGCTGATTCAATAAGCTCATTAACCGATTCATCGGTCGAGCAAACGAACACGGCTCCGACAGTCATTTCGCCAAGCTTAAGAGGAATACCGCGGACGGCACGCTTGCTCGGCAGAAGACCGCCGAGGTTGCTGTGAGAGGAGTAGGGCTCCTCGAAAAGCGAGAAGATCAACCTCTGCGGCACCGCCTTGCTTCCGAAATCGGAAGGGAAACGGCTGGTATCGTACACCTTGATCTTTCCAAATTCATCACAAATGAAGACCGCAACGTCGCTTTGATATCTTGTTACCGAAGCGATGTAGGTCTTGACCTCGTTCTCGTTTTCGCGGATAAAGGCACCGAGCGGCACACCCTCCGCGTTGATACGCTGCTCAAGATAATCATGCGCAGTCTGCGATACCGCTTCAAGCGTTTTTTTGTTCGTTTGAGTATAAAAGCTCGTCATCATCATTCCGACGATGACCGAAAGAACGGTAAAGCTGACGACCGTTATCGCAATAAACGCCGTTATGTACTTCGTAAATATACTTTTGAACATATATTTTACCTTCAAAGAGAATTACGGCGGGCGATGCCCGCCGTATAAACGTGTAATATTATCAGGAAAGAAGCTCGAACTTGTATCCGACGCCCCAAACGGTCTTGAGAAGCCACTTATCGGAAACGCCCTCAAGCTTTTCACGCAGACGCTTTACGTGAACGTCAACGGTACGGGAGTCACCGAGATAATCGAAGCCCCAGACCTTGTCAAGAAGCTGATCGCGGGTGAAAACGCGGTTGTAGTTCGATGCAAGGAAGTAAAGAAGCTCAAGCTCCTTAGGAGGGATGTCAACTGCCTTACCGTTAAGCTTAAGCTCGTACTTCTGGCGGCTGATCTCGATGTTGTCGAACTTGATCGCCTCGTCATCGTTATTGTTATTAGGGGAAGAGTAACGGCGAAGGACTGCCTTAACTCTTGCAGAAAGCTCCTTCATATCAAAGGGCTTAACGACGAAGTCGTCAGCGCCGAGCTCAAGGCCGAGCACCTTATCAAAAACGTCGCCCTTCGCGGTGATCATGATAACGGGCTTGCTCGACATCTCACGGATCTCGCGGCAGACCTGCCAGCCGTCCTTCTTCGGAAGCATGATGTCGAGAAGAACGAGATCGGGCTCGTACATCTTGAAGTAGCTGATACCCTCAACGCCGTCGGAGGCAGTCTTTACCTCGTAGCCCTCTTTTTCAAAATAAATTTTAAGAAGATCGCAAATGCCGCTTTCGTCATCAACGACAAGAATTTTAGTTCCCATATTTTAACCTCTTTCTCGGCACGAATGCCAAATTATTAACTTCGTTATTTTTTTAACCAAGTTCATAATACCATATTTTACGGCAAAATGTGTTAACAAACCGTGAACACAAGCTGATTTTTGAGTGAAAAAGATAAGAATTTCACAAAAAGTGACAGCTTCGCGTCATTTATCAAAGCTTTATAAGCTCCGCGTAGGGAAGGATCTTAAATCCCGCCTTATTGTAAACGTGGATGGCACGCTCGTTTTCAGCTTCCGCCTCAAGGCGAATGACACAGTCCGAATACTTGTCGGAAATAAAGGCAAGGAACTGACCTCCGATGCCTTTTCCTCGGTATTCTTCCTTTAGGAAAAGATCCTCGATCCAGATGCATCTCTTTCCGAACTCGGTCGAAAAGCTTTTGGCGCACATCGCGTAGCCCTGAATGCCGTTCTTATCTTCAAAGACGTAACCCTCAAGGTAGGGACTGTCAGAGACACATTCACTTACGTCGGCGGAAAAAATCTCCTCCGATCCGTTCGTCAGAACGGCGTCCGACGCGTAAAAACCGCGCATCATGCTTATGACCGCCTCGCAGTCGCCCTTTTCCATTATTCTCGTTATCATTTGTTCCTCACAACGCAGCAGGACGTAATCCCGTAATACTCAAAGCACTTTACAGCATGTCGATCGATCTCCTCACCGCAAACGAGTATCGGAACCGCAGGCGGACAACCGACGGTCGGAACTGCAAGCACACGCCCGATACATTCGTCGATAGGAAGGACTTCGGTATCGGAAAGCATCGCTTCTCGAACCGAAATTGCCCGTTTTGCAACCTTAAATTCGGGAGACCGCTCGGTAATGGGAGCTTTCTTCGGGATCCCCGTCAGCACCTTCTCCAAACGCATAAGCGCATCAGTGTCGGTAGACACCATAAGCGTAAGATGATCTGGATCGGAAAACTCCGGCTCAATGTTCTCGCACCGCAGGAGCTCGGCAAGTCGGTCGCCCGTGTAGCCGTAGGGCTTGGCAGCAATAGTTATCTTCAACGGCTCGTTTCCGTAAAGCGAAAAACCGCGCTCGCAGATGCGCTCCTTGAACGCCTTGATTTTGGGAAGCGCCGTCTTAAGACGAGAGGGAAGAACCTCTAAAGCTCTGTTCGCGGCATCAAGAGACTGTAAAATAAGATACGAAGGGCTTGTCGAGCCGAAAAGCATGAGAGCGTTTTTCGCCTGGTCGCCAACGGCGGATTCAAGCTTCGCAGAAAGATGCAGATAAGCGCCACCCGTCAGAACGGGAAGCGTTTTGTGCGCAGAATCACAGCAAATATCGGCGCCGAGATCAATGGGAAACATCGACTCGGGCAAAAATCTCAAATACGCACCGTGTGCGTTGTCGACCGCCAGAAGAACTCCGTGACGGTGACAGACCTCGGAAATGCCGCGAATATCGGCAATGCTTCCGAGATAATCGGGACTCGTCAGATACACGGCAACCGGCTTTTGAGACGCACTTTTCAGGTAAGCGTCAATTCCATTCGGCGTCAGATCGCACGAAAGATATCCGACGTCCTTTTCGGAATAAATCCAGTCAATATCAAGATCAAGAAGCCCCGCGGCGCTCAAAAGCGTCTTGTGAGCGTTTCTTGCGCAGGCGATAAGCGGCTTCTTGCCGTTTCTTTTCGCATAAAGGGAAACGAGATAAAGCATCGCGCGAATACAAAGCGAGGAGCCCTCGGTAGAGTAAAGGGTGCGGCAACCGAAAAGATAGCTTGCGTTGTGCTCGCTCTCCAAAATAATGCCGTCTGCTTCGTATAAGCTGTCTGCACCGCTTATCTCAGTAATATCAAGCTGTTCAATTCCTAAAATCTGCTGACCCTTGTGGCCCGGCATGTGCATTCTCAACGGTTCGCTGTCGGAATACTTCTTAACGAAATCACAGATGGGAGTATTCATTATTCACCCAAAGCTCTTGCTACCGCAACCATTATAGCGCATTCCATACGCTTGCGGAAAAGCTTGCAGCCGTCGGCGTAAACGCCGGTGACGGAGCCCGTCGCGTGATAAGCGTTGGCGGCACAACCGCCCGAGCAGTAAAGACGTGCCCAGCAGTCGCGGCACTCCGCGTGCGCGTATACGTTGCAGTTGGCAAATTCGTTTTGGATCTCGGTGTTCGTAACACCGTTCCAAATGTCGCCAAGCTTGAAGCGTTCCTCGCCGACGAACTGATGGCAGGGATAAAGGTCGCCCCAAGGAGTGACAGCCATATATTCGGTACCGCTTCCGCAGCCCGAAATCCTCTTGTAAATGCAGGGACCCTCGGTGAGATCTATCATGTAGTGGTAGAAGGTGAAGGGCTTGCCCTCCTTGTCCCTTTGGAGCATAAGAGAAGCAAGCTTCTCATACTGATCCATAACGATATCCATATCGCTTTCGGTCAAAGCGGACGGATCGTCGGACGCACAAACCACGGGCTCCATACTGAGCTCGTTAAAGCCGAGACCGAGCATGGTTTCGATATCACGAAGGAAATCGGGATTTGCGTGCGTAAAGGTTCCGCGCATGTAGTAACCCTTTCCCCCGCGCGCTTCAACGAATTTTTGGAATTTAGGAACGATCTTGTCCCAGCTTCCGTTGCCCGCATAGTCGACTCTGAAGCGGTCGTGGATCTCCTTGCGTCCGTCCAAGCTTAAAACGACGTTGTGACACTCTTTGTTCGCCCACTCAATTACGTCGTCGTCAACGAGAACGCCGTTCGTGGTAAGGGTGAATCTGAAATTCTTGCCCTTTTCCTTTTCAATACTGCGTGCGTAGGCAACGAGGTCCTTTACGACCTGGAAATTCATAAGCGGCTCGCCGCCGAAGAAGTCGACCTCGAGGTTGCGGCGAGAGCCGGAATTTGCAATAAGAAAATCGAGCGCCTGCTTTCCGACCTCGTAGGTCATTACGGCGCGGTCGCCGTGATACTTGCCCTGACTTGCAAAGCAGTAGGAGCAGTTGAGATTGCAGGTGTGAGCAACGTGCAGACAGAGCGCCTTGACGACGCCGGCGGTCTTTTGCTTCAGCTTGCCCGCCATCGGCTCAAAGGTGTCGGGAGTGAAAAGCTTGCCCGAATCCTTGAGTGCTTGAACCTGCGCGTAGCACTCGGCAATATCGGTCCTTGTAATATCATCGCGCGAAGAATACTTTTCTTCCATCTCCGAAAGGATCTCCTCACGGCTCTTATCTTCAAATGCGGCGATAATATCGTAAGCCACCTCGTCAACGACGTGGACCGAGCCGGAGCAAACGTCAAGGACGATATTGTATCCGCCAAGCTTGTATTGATGTATCATAATAATTCTCCTTCAAGAAAAAACGCCGCCGTTGCCGGCGGCATTTAGGGAGTAGAACAGCATATCCGAACTCGTTTTTGAAAAACGGAACAACCGCTCATACATCGTTAAAAAACTTGCCAATATTCTATATTGGCTACGTTTTTTGCCTCGTCTGAACGCTCGTCCGTTCTTTCAAAAATCCTTGATTTTGTGACGTGGATATTTCGAGGGATTTTCGATTGATTTAGACGAAGCAAGGTAAGACCTTGCGAGGAAAAAGCGAGCGGAAATAACCGAAATACACCGTCACAAAACGAGTTTGAATACGCCGTTCTACTCCCTGTGCAATTACTTGCTTTCCTTAACGCTCTCGCAGTTCTGGTTAGCGATACCGCAGCTGGTCTTGCAAGCAGACTGGCAAGAGGTCTGGCACTCGCCGCAGCCGCCGTTCTTAGCGCTGTCGCAGAGGTTACGAGTTTCGATGGTCTTGATGTGTTCCATAATTTCACCTTCCGTATTTAGGTTTTATCGGAATAAGTATAACACAACGCATTGTAATTGTCAACCGATTTTCGCACTTTTGTGCCCCTATTAAGGGCAAAATGAGAAATAATTTGACGGTTTTTGAAAAACCTTTCCAAAAGTTTTCGTTTTTGTATTGAGAAAAAAGACGGGCTGTGTTATAATGTAGTGTAACTTTAATAGGAGAGACGAAAAATGAAGATAGGTATAGTAGGTCTTCCGAACGTCGGAAAGAGTACACTTTTTAACGCAATAACAAACGCAGGAGCAGAAACGGCAAACTACCCGTTCTGTACGATAGAGCCGAACGTCGGCGTTGTCGCAGTGCCGGACAGCCGTCTCGACGTGCTTGCGAAAATGTATAACCCCGAAAAATATACTCCCGCAGTTATCGAGTTCGTCGATATAGCAGGTCTCGTTGAGGGCGCATCGCGCGGAGAGGGTCTTGGAAATAAGTTCCTTTCTCACATACGCGAGGTAGACGCGATAGCACACGTCGTACGTTGCTTCGAGAACGGAAACATTATCCACGTAAGCGGAAGCGTAGACGCGCTCCGCGACGTCGATATCATAAATATGGAGCTTATCCTCTCGGATATCGAGCTTATCGAAAAGCGTATCGACAGAGTAAGCAAGGCGATGAAGGGCGATAAGACGCTCGCATCGGAGCTCGAGCTTCTCAACCGTGCAAAGGCGTGGCTCGACGAGGGTCACTCGGCTCGCTCAATGGAGCTCACGGAGGACGAAGCGATCCTTCTCGACCAGAGTCCGCTGCTTTCGCGTAAGCCGATAATCTACGTTGCGAATATCGGCGAGGACGAGGTTTCGGGCGATTACGAAAACAACCCCAACTATCAGGCGCTCAAGGACTTCGCCGAAAAAGAGGGCTCGGGAATCATTCCCGTATGTGCGGGAATCGAAGCTGAGATCGCAGAGCTCGAGGGCGAGGATAAGGCAATGTTCCTATCCGACCTGGGTCTGAGCGAAAGCGGACTTGACCGACTCATCAAAGCCGGATATACGCTTTTAGGACTCATAAGCTACCTCACGGGCGGCCCGCAGGAGGTCCGCGCATGGACTATCAAGCGCGGCACGAAGGCACCGCAGGCGGCCGGAAAGATACATTCCGACTTTGAACGCGGCTTCATTCGCGCAGAGGTCATCGCATTTGACGACCTCGTTGCGTGCGGAACGATGACCGTGGCAAAGGAAAAAGGACTCGTTCGCTCCGAGGGTAAGGAATACGTAATGAAGGACGGCGACGTCGTTCTCTTCAGATTTAACGTCTGATAATAAAAGAAAATCGCAGAAATGAGAGCGCCGTGAGTAAGCAGAAGGTCTCGGTAATAATTCCGATATATAACGTCGAAAAGTACCTGAGCAGATGCGTTGACAGCGTGCTCTCTCAAACTCTGACCGACATATAGATAATCCTCGTCGACGACGGCTCGCCCGACGGATGCGGGAAAATCTGTTCGGAGGAAAGGATAACGGCTTTTATGATAAACAGCTTGCGATCCTCAGGTGGTATATAGTGCTTAACTGTATAAGCGAGCGCGATAAGCTTCCGACCTTTAAGGAAAAGCGCCGCCACTGCCTTAATATCGTAAAGGATCCGTTTGCAAAAAAATAAAGCTCAAATTAAGTGAGCTTAACGTACCGCTAAAAATGAAGCTTCTCATGATATGCGTGAAGCTGCGTCTTGCGACAGTAATTGCATTGGTATAAGATAAACCTACAAAATTTTTCATATACCCCAAGGCTATCGATCATCTTTTTTCAAAAAACTTAATCTATAATCAAGGGGAAAAGGAGATTTTTATGGAAGAAAAAAAGTATCTAAAATGGTATCATAAGGTGGGATACGGATCCGGCGACGTTGCAGGTAACTGTGTATATGCACTACTGACTGCATTTATGATGATCTATCTGACTGACACGGTAGGACTTAAGATGGGCATCGTCAGCACTTTGATTGCCGCATCTAAAATCTTTGACGGTGTATCAGATTTCTTCTTCGGCAGAATGATCGATAAGACACATACCAAAATGGGTAAGGCCCGTCCTTGGATGTTTTGGCCTTACATTGGTTGCTCTGTTTGCCTTGTAGCATGCTTTGCCGTACCGATGAGCTGGGGTGAAACCGCACAGTATATCTTCTTCTTTGTCGCATATACACTCCTCAACGCAGTATTCTTTACCGCGAACAACATTGCCTATGCATCCTTGACTGCACTTGTTACTAAAAACACAAGTGAGCGTGTTCAGCTTGGTTCTTTCCGTTTCATCTTTGCTTTCGGCACGAAGATACTCATTGAAGCAATCACCATTCACGCTGTAACTTGGCTCGGTGGCGGTGCTTTTGGTTGGAGAACTATTGCTATTATTTATGCGATTCTCGGTCTTATCGTTAACACCATTTCTGTTTTCTCTGTTAAAGAGCTTCCTGAAACAGATGAAGGTATGGAAGAGAAAAGAACAGAAGAAAGCAAACTTACCTTTATGAAGTCCTTAAAGCTTCTTCTCAAGAACAAATATTACGTTATCATCTGCATTACATACATCTTCACACAGATTTACGCTTCGGTTATCGGTATCGGCACCTACTATGCAAAGTATATTCTTGGCAACGAGGGATTGTTTAGCGACATTTCACTCGCCATCAACATTACGATGGTTGTTGCTTTGACTGTGCTTCCTATCGTTATTCAGAAGATGGGTGGCATGTATAAGCTTAACGTACTTGGCTATCTCGTAGCAGCGATTGGTCGAGTAGGCGTTCTTGTTGCAGCATACATGGGAAGCTTCCCGTTAATGCTTGCGTTCACCGCAGTATCTACCTTAGGTATTGCTCCATTGCAGGGCGACCTTAATGCACTTATTGCATCTTGCTCTGAATACACCACCCTTACAACCGGCTATCGTCTTGACGGTATGATGTATTCTTGTTCTTCTCTCGGCATTAAGATCGGCGGTGCATTCGGCACTGCTATCTGCGGTTGGATACTTGGTGCTGCAGGTTACGTTGAAAATGCAGCGGTTCAGACTACCAAAACTGTCAATACGCTTCAGTTCCTCTACCTGTGGATACCTATCATTATCTGCGTCGTTGTTATGTTTCTGCTTTCGTGCTTGAAGGTTGAAAAAGCCAATGCTCAGTTGATTAAAGCACAGAACATGAACGAGGATTCTTGGAAAGATAATAGTCAGCAATAATACAAACTGTTGACTTAAATAAAAAACCGTGCTTTCATTGAAAGCACGGTTTTCATTTGCGTTTTTACCGTATCGAGTAAAATTACTTGATGGTAACGGTTGCGCCTGCCTCTTCGAGGGCCTTCTTGAAGGATTCTGCCTCGTCCTTGGAAACGCCTTCCTTAACCATCTTAGGAGCTGCCTCAACGAGGTCCTTTGCATCCTTAAGGCCAAGGCCGGTGATCTCACGAACTGCCTTGATAACGTCGAGCTTCTTAGCACCGAAGTTGGTGAGCTCTACGTCAAACTCGGTCTTCTCCTCTGCAGCAGCAGCGGGAGCAGCACCGCCTGCAACTGCGCCTGCAACAGCAACGGGAGCAGCGGTAACGCCGAATTCTTCTTCAAGTGCCTTTACGAGATCGTTCATTTCGAGAATGGTAAGTCCCTTGATTTCTTCAAGGAGAGCTAAAGTCTTTTCGCTAGCCATTTTAATATACCTCACTTTTAAGTATTTGTTTTATTTTTTGTTGGAACGAAAATTTTCGGCATGTCCGAGCGTTCCTCACCCGGCAGCCGATAGCAGATTACTCTGCTGCGGGAGCTTCTTCAGCGGGAGCTGCTGCTTCTGCAGGAGCTTCCTCGGTAGCTGCTTCCTCTGCGGGAACTTCCTCGCCGCTCTTGTCGATAATTGCCTGAAGGGCATAAGCGAGCTTGTAAAGCGGGTTCTGAAGTCCGAGCATGATCTTGCAAACGAGAGTTTCCTTGTTGGGGATATCTGCAAGAGCTATAACGCCGTTCTGATCGAGAAGCTCGCCGTCGATAAATCCTGCCTTGATTTCAAAGGTCGGGATCTTTTCAGCGTACTCCTTGAGGATCTTAGCGGGAGCGATTGCGTCCTCACCGCTTACTGCGAGAGCGGTCATTCCGGTAAGGTATTCCTTCATTCCGGGGTAACCTGCTTCAGTGCAAGCGCGTTCGGTCATAGTGTTCTTGTAAACCTTGTAGTCAACACCGGCTTCACGGAGTGCCTTACGAAGGGCAGTATCCTGATCAACGGTGATACCGGTATAGGAAACGAGAACGCCGGACTGAGCTGCCTTGATCTTTTCTGTAAGGGCAGTAGTTTCTGCAATCTTCTGTTCAAGAATTTTTGCGCTGGGCATCGTTTTCACCTCCTGATAAAAATGCCTGCAGGAAGCTTCACTTTCTGCAGGCACACAAAAAACAAGTATATTGCTTTTGTAACCTCGGCAGGGAGCGTGAAGCGATTACGTAATTGACCTGCTGTCTTTGGCTGACCTAGTGATTATAACACAACGAATACCGCTTGTCAACACTTTTTCGAAAAAACTTTTATTTTTTTATTTTGGATATTGACAAAACCGAAACGGCGTGATATAATATCAAACGTTGTGAGCAACAAAGCACGGAGAAGTCGCGTAGTTGGTCTAGCGCGCACGACTGGAAATCGTGTAACCCAGAGATGGGTTCGAGAGTTCGAATCTCTCCTTCTCCGCCATCAAAGGGCTACAAAAAAGATGTAGCCCCCGAAACCCCCGATAAAATCGGGGGTTTCGCCGTTTCTACGGCAGAAAAAACAGCAAGCGATTTTGTAGATGTGAAAATGATACTTTTCCCTTTCTGAAATGAGTTGAACTCTCACGCAACCGAATATCCGCAGTCAAGCGCATGGAACACTCAAGTCCATGCGCTATTTTTATTTCCGCTGAAAGGAGGAAAACGATGCGAAAGCAAACCGACTTAGCCAAGGTCAAGCAAACAGCCCTTGCTCTGCTCTCCACAGAGATCAATGAAACGCCGTACTCACCGATGATCGTCAAGCACCCCTTCACCG
>JAFTTT010000094.1 GCA_017466625.1 Clostridia bacterium | reverse complement strand
GTTTTCGGGTACGCTTGGAGTCGTTTTCAAAAACGGCTACCGGGATTACGTTTCGCGCAGAAATTTGAAGAAGGTCAAGGAAAGGATAGGGATCTGATATGAATAAGTATCTTAAGGTTTTCTTTCTCCGCGGACTGATGTTCGGGGGATTCGGGCCGATAATTCTCGGAGTGATATATTTTGTCCTTCAATACAGCGTCAAGCATTTTTCGCTTGACGGCTGCCAGGTCTTTACCGCAATAATTTCAACGTATCTGTTGGCGTTCGTTCAAGCGGGGGCGAGCGTGCTGAATCAGATCGAAACGCGTTATCCGCTTTTAATGACGGGCGCGCATTTGTCTGTCCTTTACACTTCGACTCTCGGCGCGTATCTTGTCAACAACTGGATACCGTTTCGTTCCGAAGCGCTCGTGATATTTACCGCCGTGTTCGCTCTAGGATATGCGATAATATGGTTGACTGTATACTTGTCCGTAAGATCCGTCAGTCGAAAGATGAACGGGAAGCTCAAAAAAGAAAAACCGGCTGCGTGAGCAGTCGGTTTTTTTATAAACAGCTTGTAATAAGCGCGGCGGCGACACCGATAATGAGCAGGAGAAGTGCAAGCCCGGTTATAAAATCGATATGCGGCTTGAAGATCGGCTCTTGCGGCTCGGGTGCGGGCTCTGCCGCCTTTTTTCGCGGTCTTGACGCCTTTTTCGGCTTCGGCTCGGGATAATCGGGAAAATCCTCTGCACTCGGCGCGTTTTTGTTTACCCTCTGTTTTTTTGGCTTCTCGATGATCTCGGGATAGTCGGGGAAGTTATCAACTTCCTTTTTCTGCTTCTGTTTTTCCTTTTTAAGCGAAGCGTCGTAGTTATAAAGAACGGTCAGCGGATCCTCCTCTGCCATGATCCTGTCCTGGAACTGCATCACCCAGCTCGTGTCTGACGGCGAGCAGACGTCACTTTCGTTTATGCCGTCCTCGTGAGCGATACGGTTGCGCAGGTAACGCATGCTTTTCAGCTTCTTGTAGTCGCGGTCCCAGTCTGCGACTATCATTTTTCCGCGCTCCTCGCGCTCCATTCGCTCTATGTATTCGGTTACGCCGTTTTCGCTTTCGAGTATGTCCTTGCAAAGACGGTCGAGCGATTTGTATTCGTCAAAAAAGTTTCCCACTTGTATCTCCGTTACGTTTTCTTTCCCGATAATTATATCCCAAATCCGCGCCCGTGTCAAGAAATGTCGGTCAAACTCTTGCCTTTTCGCCGAATGGATAGTATAATTATATTAATATACGTAAGGAGAGGTCTGATGGCGATAACGGAAAGCGCTTATTTAGGGAACATTCAAATAAGAAACCGTCTCGTCCGTTCTGCGACCTGGGAAGGTCTCTGCGACTGTGACGGCAGAATACCTGCCGAGCTTTACGGGATATATAACGAGCTTGCCGACGGCGGCGTCGGGCTTATCGTTACGGGGCTTATCGACGTTTGTCCTTACGATATCGGCATTGAGGGCAATATGCGGCTCATAAGCGACGGACTTATTCCCGAATACAGGGTGCTGACCGATTCAATTCATCGCCGCGGCGCCAAGATATTCGCCCAGCTTAATATTAACCGATATACCCGTCAGTCGGGCGAAAAAGTCAGCGTAAACGAAATGACGGAGGGCGATATTGCGCTTGCGGCGGGATATTTTCTTGACGGCGCAAGGCGCGCATATCGTGCGGGCTTTGACGGAATACAGCTTCACCTTGCATATAGCTGGCTGCTTAACCGTTTTCTTGATCCTAACCAAAATCACCGTGCCGATCTTTACGGCGCAAGCACCGAGAACAGATGCAGGATCGTTCTCGATATCATTTCAGAAATAAGAAAAGCGCTTCCGGGCTTCCATATTTCGGCAAAATTCAGCTTTTGGCATAGCGGTGACGGCTTTGATGCCGAAGAGGGAAGCAAGGCAGTTAAGCTTTTGTCACGGCATCTTGATTCTATTGAGCTTCTCGGAGAGGGATGCGATCTTGAAAGCGACAGAAGGGTCGATTCAATATATCTGCCGCTCGTGTCGCCGATAATTAAAGACCTTTCATGTCCCGTTATTCTGACGGGGAACAACCGCGACCTGATTGGAATGGAGAAAATACACCGTGAATACGGTATAGAGGCGTTCGGACTTTGCCGTGCGCTGATAAGGGAGAGCGATCTGCCGAACAAGTTTGTAAACGGCGCATCAACGCGATCGCTTTGCCGCGCTTGCGGAGGTTGTAACAGCACAAACGGAAGCAGATGCGTTTTCAATATCAAAAAATCCTGATCTTAAGGAGAAATACTATGATCTACAAGAAATTCAAAGACCTTGAGCTTTCCGCACTCGGTATGGGCTGTATGCGCCTTCCCACTCTTGAGGATGGAACCATAAACGAGGAAGCAACTGCCGAGATGCTTGATTATGCGCTGAAGAACGGAGTGAATTACTTTGATACCGCGTGGGTCTATCACAGCGGTAACTCCGAAAGCGTTATAGGTAAGCTTTTGTCAAGGTATCCGAGAGACAGCTACTATCTTGCGACCAAATTTCCCGGCTTTTCTGCCGATACCTGGGATAAGGTCGAGGAGATATTCGAGGAGCAGCTCAGAAGATGCCGCGTTGATTATTTCGATTTCTACCTTTTCCATAACGTAAGCGAGCACAATATCGACGCTTATCTTGACGACGAAAAGTACGGTATTTATTCCTATCTTAAAAAGCAGAAGGAAAACGGAAGGATCCGCCACCTCGGCTTCTCGGCTCACGGAAATATGGACACCCTGAAGCGTTTTCTTTCGGCTTACGGCTCCGATATGGAATTCTGTCAGCTTCAGATAAACTATATCGACTGGCATTTCCAGAACGCAGTCGGCAAGATCGAGCTTATGAAGGAATACGGAATTCCCGTTTGGGTAATGGAGCCGCTTCGCGGCGGAAAGCTCGTCAAGCTGAGCGAAAAGCACGAGAGGATGCTCCGCGCTCTCCGCCCCGATGAGAGCAATCATTCCTTCGCCTTCAGATTCCTTCAGAGCGTGCCTGAGATAGTTATGACGCTTTCGGGAATGTCGAGCTTTGAACAGATCAAGGATAATATCAATATTTACAGCACCGAAAAGCCGCTTTCCGATAACGAACGGAAAACGCTTCTCGAGATCGCAGACGAGATGGTGGCGCCAAACCGCCTGCCCTGTACCGCTTGCCGTTACTGTACCGAATACTGTCCGCAGGGACTCGATATTCCGGCGATCATCGATATTTACAATGAGATCACTTATTCAAAGGGAACCTTTACGGTCCCTTCGGAGATAAACGAGTTTGATGAGGAAAAGCTTCCCTCTGCCTGCATTGGCTGTCAAGCATGCGAGGGAGTTTGTCCGCAGAATATCAAAATATCCGAAATGATGAAGGATTTCTCAAAAAGACTGAAATAACGGGAGCACATAATGAAATATGACTTTACTTCAATAATCGACAGAACGGGAAAGGACGCGATCTCGGTCGACAGCATCGGCTCGTTCATTCCGTGTAAGCCGTGCGAGGGCTTTGACTGCATTCCCATGTGGGTCGCGGATATGAACTTCGCAACGGTGCCGAGCGCGGTCAACGCTATGGCAGAGCGCCTCAGTCATCCGCTTTTCGGTTACTTCGAGCCGAGAGAGGAATATTATTCCTCGATCATTGAATGGCAGAAGAATCGCAACGGTGTCGACGGCATCACGAAATGCGATATCGGCTACGAAAACGGAGTTCTCGGCGGACTTATGTCGGCAATGGCTGCATTTTGCCCCCGAGGCGGAAGCGTTCTCGTTCACAGCCCTACATATATGGGATTTACGAATTCGCTTAAGAATGCGGGCTATAATATCGTGTATTCGCCTCTTGTTCAGGACGAAAACGGCGTATGGCGTATGGATTACGCAGATATGGAGAGGAAGCTGTGTGAAAATAAGATCCACGCGGCGGTCTTCTGCTCGCCTCATAACCCGACGGGAAGAGTCTGGGAGAGGGAAGAGCTTGAGAGCGCATTTGCGCTCTTTGAAAAGTACGACGTGAACGTCGTGTCGGATGAGATCTGGTCGGACATCATAATGCCCGGCTATAAGCATATTCCGTCCCAGTCGGTAAGTGACTACGCGAGAAACCATACCGTCGCGCTCTACGCGCCGTCAAAGACCTTTAACCTTGCTGGTCTTGTCGGTTCTTATCACATTATATACAACAGTACCATTCGCGACCGTGTAAAGAAGGAAGCATCGCTTTCGCACTACAATAATATGAATATGCTCTCTATGTACGCGCATATCGGTGCGTTCAGTAAGGAGGGAAGCGATTGGGTGGACGAGCTCTGTACCGTTCTTCAGGGCAATATCGACTACGCATGCGATTATATCGAAAAGCACTTTGAGGGCGTTTCGGTGTCGAAGCCGCAGGGAACCTACATGATCTTCATCGACTGTGAAGAGTGGCTCAAGGCGCACGATATGACACTCTGCGACCTTCTTCAGCTCGGTTGGGAGGTCGGCGTTGACTGGCAGGACGGCCGTCAGCACGGCGGAACCCTTCATATTCGTATCAATCTTGCATCTCCCCTCTCAAAGATCAAAGAGGCGTTTGAGAGAATGGATAAATACGTATTCAATAAAGAGGTGTAAAAATGGAATTCCGTCTTATAGTTATAGCAATTCTCGTTCTTTCTAATCTTTACCGGCTGGTCCTCAATATCGTTGAACTCCGTTCGGCGAAAAATCCGACGCCGAAAAGCGTTGCCGACGTTTACGACGAGGAAACTTATGTCAAGTGGCGCAAATACAGCGCGGAGCAGTGCCGTCTCGGTATCATTTCGACCGCCGTGCTGTTCGCTTGCCAGCTTGTCTTGCTTTTGAGCAACGCTTATTCAGCGTTTGCGACGCTCTTTTCTTCCGACATATACGTTCAGCTCATTTCGGTCATTCTTCTTGACGCGATCGTAAGCTCTGCCGTCAGCGCGGTCTTCAGCTATTACGCAACGATGGTCATCGAGGAAAAATACGGCTTCAACCGCTCGAGCGTCAAGACCTTCGTCGGCGACAAGATACGCGATCTCATTCTCGAGCTTGTTATCGGAATAGGTCTTGGCTCGCTTCTTGCGTCGCTTCATCTTACGATGGGAAATTGGCTGATACTGCTTTTCACCGGAGTCGTATTCGTTTTCGGACTGCTGATATCGTTTTTGTATCCGATATTCAGCCGCCTTGGAAATAAGTTCGTTCCTCTTGAGGAGGGCGAGCTCAAGGACAAGCTTATGGGACTTCTCACTAAGCACGGATATAAGGTAAAGGCGATAGAGGTCATGGACGCTTCGCGCCGTACCACGAAGCTTAACGCATACTTTACCGGCTTCGGAAAGATGAAAACGATAGTTCTTTACGATAACCTCGTAAACGCACTTACGACCGATGAGATCTGCGCAGTGTTTGCACACGAGCTCGGCCACGGCCTTCATAAGGACGTTCTAAAACAGCAGATAATGAACATCGGAAATCTCCTGCTCATGGCAGTTCTTGCATGGGGCGCGGTAAGCGTTACGCAGTTCAGCACCGCATTCGGCTTTGAGGGCGTAAACTACGGCTTCGCCTTCATTCTCATCGGAATAGCTCTCGGAACGGTTCAGCCGCTCACCGGAATGGTTATGAACGCATATAGCCGTTACGCGGAATACCGCGCAGATAAACAGGCGGTAAAGGAGGGCTACGGCGAAGCGCTCGCAACAGGGCTCAAGCTCCTTGCAAGGGAAAACTTTGCTAATCTTTCTCCGTCTCCGCTCCTCGTCGTGCTCGAATACAGCCATCCGCCGCTCGCGAAGAGAATCGAGAGGATCAATGACGAGGTCATTTCTTCTCACGGTCAGAAATGACGGAATTATAAAACGCTTTACTTAAATAAATTTTTCTGTCAAGAAAAAGCCGAAAAAGCCTTGACAAACCTATTTGACTGGTCTATAATGGCATCATAGATATACATCAATTCTAATGGAGGAATTATCATGAAAAAATTAACTACTATAATTGCACTCGCATTGGTTCTTACGATCGGCGGCGTATACGCAGCATGGAACTACTTCCAGGGCGGTGCTACCGGAGCTACCGCTCAGCCCAGAATCGGTATGGCTACCGTTTCTTATAACGGAGAAAAGGGTACTATCACTGCTGATACTACCACACTTACTCTTCTCGTTGACGATATGAGCACCGTAAGCGGAAGCGGCATCAATAAGCAGCATCAGGCAGGTCTTACCGGTGTTGGAAGCATCGCTATCACCTTTACCCATAAGGCAGGTGCTGACGCAGAAGTTGTAAATAACGGTATCAAGATGCAGGCAACCCTCAGCGTTACCAAGATAAAGGCGGACAGTAAGTACAACGGTAAAGAAGCAATTTCCGTTGATCCCGCAAAGGCAACCTTCGATCTTAACGGCGGCGTAGCTTGCCACGATACTACCATTTCTTGTGATCAGATCATCGACGCTCTCGTTCTTTACGAGGGTGAGGAGCTCATCCTTGACACCAAGGCAAAGTACGAGGAGTTCGCAAGAATTCTGAGCGATTATCAGATCCACATCAACATCGTTGAAGTCGCATAACACCCCGTATAGTTCAATTACTTAAATAACGGTTAAAAATAGGTGAACGGGACGCTTAACCCCGTTCACCTATGCATTTTGAGATTTTTATGAGAGACTATAATCTTTATATAACTCTCGTTTGCATTTTCGTATTTGTGTTGCTGACCTCGGCGTTCGCCTTCCTTATCACCGTAATAGGTAAACAGCAGGTAAGACTGATAACATCGGGCCTTGAAGATGAAACGATAAAGGCAAGCGTGCTCAAAAAACTGAATAAAAAGAAAAAGCGTGCTGTTTACGGAATTGTCGATAAGATAATTACCGGAGCTTTGTGCTTGGTTTTGTGCGCGGCAAGCATCGTTGCGATCGTGACCGGAGTGAATAGTAACAACGTCGTAAAAGGCGCTCCCGCTTTGAAGGTGGTCGCAAGCACATCAATGTGCGTCAAGTACGAGGGAAATAAGTACCTGTATAAAAACAAGCTTGACAATCAGCTTCAGATGTTCGACCTTATCGTTCTGCACGAGCTTCCGCCCGAGGACGAGATAGAGCTTTACGACATAATAGTGTACGAGCATATCAACGGCGCACTGTACGTTCACAGAGTCGTCCGCATCGAGGAGCCGAACGAAGACCATCCGGGCGAAAGACATTTCCTTATGCAGGGTGACGCGAATGCCTTTGCAGACGTGTTCCCCGTAAGATACAGTCAGATGAGAAGCATATATAGGGATGAGAGAATGCCGAACGTCGGAAGCTTCGTCTTCTTCATGCAGTCTCCTGCGGGTATTCTGTGCATACTCTTGCTCGTGTTCACGCTTATCGTGACTCCGATTATCGACGATCTGTTCTTAAAGAAGGAATACGAGCGCGTGACGGTAATGGTCGAAAAGGGAGACCTGAGCGAAGATGCGCTTACCGTTTACCGCTTGCCGAAGCGTCTTATGCCGAAGGGAAGTGAGCAGAAATGAAGAAGATAAGCTGCATTTCTGTCGCTTTGTTTCTTCTGATCGCGCTGACGTTTGGCTTGGCCGGTTCGAGCGTGTTTGCTTATTGGCAGTATTACGGCTCGTCTCCGCAGTCGATACTGATAAACGTTCTTACCGCGGTTGCTCCCTGGGAGGGCTCAGAGACACTTCCGAACGATACGACTCACGGTAAAAACCACGTTGCGCTTATCGATGCGATACTTAACGGCGAGTACGTTTCGGACGGTCAAAAGGTCAACCTCGGCCTTAATACCGGCAGCGACTCCTATTTGAACAATATAATCAGCGATCGAAAAGGAATCTTCTGGCGTGACGCCGATCAGGTCGGAAGCATGGACCTCTGGGAGGACGACAGCATTTCAAACTATTTCGAGCTTAACGAAGCAACGAACGAGCTTGCGTTTATGCTCGTTTTCCCCGACGGCTCGGACGATACCTATTATCTTTATACAACGAGTGTTGAGCTCGGCGCGAGCCGAGCACCGACCGTTCCGATAGGCACAAATATTTATACGATATTCAGAACTACGCTGAAGCTGAATGCCGAAACCGGCAAATGGGAAGCGGTAATTACCGAAAAGGGATATGCTCCGAGTAAGTATTACGCTAACCCGATCCTCGGCCTTGCAGTCGACCCTGCGTTTGATACCGATAACTGGAAGGCGGGAGAGCTTGGTACATCAACAAGCAACGCCATCTACGCGAATACGGGTATGGACCTGCAGGTCAGCGCCGAAGACGAGCAAACGCCCGTGTATTACACAATAACGAAAACGTCGCAGACGAACGTTAAGCTGACAGTTGCGGAGGGCGATTCCGCCACCGTGAAGGTATACGATTCCTCGATGAAGCTCGTTAGCGTTTCCGCGGGCGCGCAGGGAAGTCAGACCTTGACGTTTAAGGCAAACAGAAATGCAAAGTATTATATCGAGGTCGTTGGTGATACAGTAAGCACCGTGACTGTTTCGACGCCGTAATGGTTTATTAAGCTTCCGATGGAACTTCCGTCGGAAGCTTTTTAATTTTAACGTAAATATCTTGAAATATAATGCAAAAAATGGTATAATAATATTAAAGACCGTGCCGTGACGGCGAGGTTTTTAATGAATAATATAAGGAGAATGACTATGAACGCAAAGGTACACGAGCTGTTAAATCAGCAGATCAATAAGGAGTTCTACTCCGCATATCTCTATCTCGATTTTTCAAACTATTTTGAAGACGCAGGTCTTGACGGCTTTGCAAACTGGTATAAGATACAGGCACAGGAGGAGCGCGACCACGCAATGCTCTTCTATCAGTACCTCCAGAACGAGAATCAGAAGGTGACTCTCGAGGCGATCGCGAAGCCCGATAAGGTGTTTACCTGCCACATGGACGTGCTTAAGGCAGGCCTCGAGCACGAGGAGTACGTTACCTCGCTCATTAACGACATCTACGCTGCCGCTTACGATGTAAGAGACTTCCGTACGATGCAGTTCCTTGACTGGTTCGTGAAGGAGCAGGGCGAGGAAGAGACCAACGCCAACGATATGATCACGAAGATGGAGCTTTTCGGCTCCGATCCCAAGAGTCTATATATGCTCAACCAGGAGCTCGCGGCAAGAGTATATACCGCGCCGTCCCTGGTACTTTGACCAAAATAAAAGCCGAGTGGAATGCCACTCGGCTTTTTCTTTTATGAGGAAAGCGGCGCTTTTACTGAACGTTAAAAAGCTTGCAAGCGTTTGCGCAGGTAATATCCGCCATTTCTTCGGTAGTGACGCCGTGACATTCAGCGACGGCAGCACAGATCTCTTTCAAGAAAATCGAATGATTTACCTTTCCTCGATGCGGTACGGGCGCAAGGTATGGCGCATCGGTCTCAATAAGAAGACGGTCAAGCGGTACTGCGCGGCAGGCAGAGCGGACTCTTTCGGCGGTCTCGAAGGTCACCGAGCCCGAAAATGAGACGTACCAGCCGAGCTTGACGACCTCCTTTACTATTTCTGCGCTCATAGAACAGCTATGAAGCACCCCTGTAACGCCCTCAAAACGGCGGAGCATATCAAGCGTGTCGCCGTGCGCGTTGCGGTTGTGAATGATGACGGGAAGAGCGTACTTTTTCGCAAGCTCCATCTGCTTGAAAAAATAGTCGTATTGCAGCGGCTTGTCCGTCGGCTTGCAAAAATAATCGAATCCAATTTCGCCGATGGCGACGATCTTGTTTTCTTTTCTCACCTGTTCATCGAAAACAAGTGACTCAACGCAGTCGTATATCTCCTCGTCAGGCGTCTTTTTGCACATATTCTGCGCGTCCTCGGGGTGGATCCCGACCGCGGCGTACATGAAATCGTATTTTTTTGCAAGGTCCGTCGAAATATGTACGTTGATCGGGTCCGATCCAACGCAGATCACTTTTCCGACGGTTTCTCTGAACTCTTCGGAGGATAATATCGCATCCGCGCCACCGTCAAGCTCGTTGAACCTCTCGGCAAAATAGTGGGCGTGGGTATCGAATAGTTTGGCCACAGTAACCCCCCCTTTTTTTATTCCCGTTACTCAGTCTGTAAATCAACTTGTAAGTGAATTTAGTATACCATAATTGCAGATGAAAATCAAGCGAATATCTATAGCCACCTCGATGCGGTAGCGAAAGCAGACACCGGCGCAGCGATGAGTAAGGCGTTGGGGTGAGAAGAGCATAAGGAAAGGGCTGACCACGAAGTCAGCCCCTTGTACTATTCGATAAATTCTTATTTGTCGAACATTAACTGTCCTACACTCTAAAAAACCTTGATATTACTGGGGTTTTCGTTGATTATAAACTCAACTGTTATGTATTTTCCCTTGTTTTTGCCCTTATGAGCGAAAATAAGGGAAACTTTTTATATCTAACCGCCAACTACCTTATCGAGCAGTCG
>JAFTTT010000093.1 GCA_017466625.1 Clostridia bacterium | reverse complement strand
CTGTCACTAAAAACAGGCGGACCTTGTCCGCCTGTTTTTACATAGTAAGCAAAATCCCCAAAACATTACCTCGTATGATAATAAAATTTTCCGCCTCGCTTATTGATTTTAGTTCGTTAATATGATATACTATGTTACAATGAGAAATTTTTTTGAAACGTGAGGAAAAAGCAATGGTAGAAGAAACACTCCGTTACCTGACAGAATGTGATCCCGAGGTCGGAAAGGCAATAGAAGCCGAGTTTGAGCGTCAGTGCGACGGCATCGAGCTCATCGCATCGGAAAACTTCGTTTCGCCCGCAGTAATGGCGGCGGCAGGAACCATTCTTACCAATAAATACGCAGAGGGCTATCCGGGAAAGCGTTACTACGGCGGCTGTGAAAAGGTCGACGTGGTCGAGGATATCGCGCGCGAGCGCGCAAAGAAGCTCTTCGGCGCAGAGCATGCAAACGTTCAGCCGCATAGCGGCTCGCAGGCAAATACCGCAGTATACGTGGCACTTCTCCAGGCGGGTGATACCGTTATGGGTATGTCGCTTGCAGACGGCGGACACCTCACGCACGGAAGCCCCGTAAATATCTCGGGCCTTTACTATAATTTCGTTTCCTACGGCGTTGACACCGAAACTCACCTTATCGACTACGATAAGCTCGAGCAGCAGGCAATGGAAGTCAAGCCGAAGCTCATCGTCGCAGGCGCGTCGGCATATCCGCGTGTTATCGACTTTGAGAGAATGGGAAAGATCGCAAAGAAGTGCGGAGCGTACCTCATGGTAGATATGGCTCATATCGCAGGACTTGTAGCGGCAGGACTTCATCCGAACCCCGTTCCTTACGCTGACGTCGTAACGACGACGACCCACAAAACGCTTCGCGGTCCGCGCGGAGGACTTATCCTCTGCCGCGAGGAGCTCGCAAAGAAGATAGATAAGGCGATCTTCCCGGGAATCCAGGGCGGTCCGCTTCTCCACATCATCGCCGCAAAGGCAGTCTGCTTCGGCGAGGCGCTCAAGCCCGAGTTCAAGCAGTATCAGGAGCAGATCGTAAAGAACGCAAAGGTCCTTGCAGATACGCTGGTAGAAGAGGGCTTCGACCTCGTATCGGGCGGAACCGATAACCATCTTATGCTCGTTGACCTCCGCAACTTCAACGTAACGGGTAAGGAAATGGAGCACCGCCTCGACGAGGTACATATCACTGCAAATAAGAACGCGATCCCGAACGATCCTCAGAGTCCCTTCATCACGAGCGGTATCAGAGTAGGAACTCCCGCAGTGACTACGAGAGGTCTTAAGGAAGAGGATATGGTAACGATCGGTAAGCTCATCAAGCTCACTGCGGCAGATTTCGAGAACTCCGCAGATTATATCAGAGCCGAAGTCAAGAAGCTCTGCGAAAAGTATCCCCTCTATTAAAAATAAAACTCCGTTTTCCCTCTGAAAACGGAGTTTTTTAAGGAGTAATTATGAATGCTTCAAAATGGATATGGGCGTGGGATGCCGGCTTGCCCGATGAATACGCCGATTTTAAGGCAGAATTTGAATATACGGGCGGCGCACTTACGCTTGAAATTTCCGCAGACACCGACTATTCGGTGTACGTGAACGGCAACCTCGCCGCTTTTGGTCAGTATCCCGATTATCCCGATCGCAAGATATACGATACCGTGGACCTTACCGATAAGGCGGTAAAAGGCAAAAACGAGTTGCTCATCGTCGGCTACCACGCAGGCGAAAACTTCCAGACGCATATAAAGCGCGAGGCAGGAATCCGTTTTGAACTTCTCAATGACGGCAAAGCGATCCTTGTGTCTAACGAGAATATCGAGTCGCGCATCGATCCGTATTACGTTTCTCACGTCGAGAGCAAAATAACGAATCAGCTCGGTTTCACCTATGCATACGACGCAACCGCGGCCGAGACCGATTACACAAGATCGGTAGTAACCAATACCGCAAATGGCGAACTTTACCCCCGCCCGATAAAGAAGCTCGATCTTCTCGACAGAGTCGAGAGCAAGCTTGTAAAAAGCGGAACCTTTACGCTGAACGGCGGCGACCGCGCCGCTGACAGAATGCAGAACGCAATTCTTTTTGAGGGCAAGGACGGAAAAGACGGCGAATTCTATATATTTGACCTCGGAAGTGAGCAAACGGGACTTTGCGAGATCGACTTTGACCTTGAAAAGGAATGCAAAGCCGAGCTCGGCTGGGGTGAGCACTTGACGGACGGCAGATGCCGCACCGCCGTGCGTAATTTCGCGGTCGAGATAAAGGGCAAAAAGGGAAACAACCACGTTCTTAACCCCGTGCGACGCTTCGGCGGACGCTATTTCCAGATATTCGTATACGGAAAAGCGACCGTAAACTACCTCGGTATCCGCCCGACGCCCTATCCGATAACCGAAAAGCCGTTCTCGCTTGAAAACGAGCTTGATAATAGAATCTATAAAACCTGCATAAACACGCTCCGTCACTGTATGCATGAGCATTACGAGGACTGCCCGTGGCGCGAGCAAGCGCTCTACGTGCTTGACAGCCGAAATCAGATGCTATGCGGATATTACGCGTTTGAGGAGACCGATTTCGCAAAGGCGTCGCTCGGGCTTATAACTCAAGGAATGCGCCCCGACGGCATTCTTGACCTATGCTACCCGTCGGGTGTCGTAATCGCAATACCGTCCTTCTCGCTCGCCTTCTTTACGCAGATGAGAGAGCATCTTGACTATACCGGTGACGTCAATTTCATAAGCGAAAAGTACCCGATGATGAAGAAGCTCATTTCGACCTTCTTAAATAAGGACCGCGAAAACGGACTTATCGAAAACTTCTACGGAGAGGGCAGATATTGGAACTTCTACGAATGGTCGGAAACGATGGAAGGACGCTTCAACGAGACGGTAAGAAGTATAGAAGCGCCGATAAACGCATTCCTTTCCCTCGCGCTTGCCGATCTTTCCTATATAGCGAAAAAGCTCGGTCACGACGCTGACGCCGAAAAATACGAAGCCGAAAGAACAGCGCTCAATAAAGCGCTCAAGGATGCTTTCTATAACGAAGAAACGAAGCTATTTGAAAGCTTCAAGGACCGTCATCAAGGCACCTATAGCGTGCTGACGAATTCTCTCTGCCTCCTTTGCGGCGCGGCGGAGGGCGTCGATAAGAGCGTAATATTTGAAATTCTCATAAATAACGGCACGGGCAATACGGGACTTAAGGTCGTTCCGAACACCTTAAGCATGAACTCCTTCCGCTTCGACGCGCTGCTCAAAAACGATGAAGAAAAATTCGCGCCGATGATCCTGAACGAGATCCGTACCGAGTCCGGCAAAATGCTTGACCGCGGCGCAACGACCTTCTGGGAGACCTCTCTCGGCGAAGCCGACTTCGATAACGCAGGAAGTCTCTGCCACGGTTGGTCGGCACTCCCCGTATACTATTTCCACAGATTGTTGAAATAAAAGCATACTGCCGGAATTGCTCGTCCCCTACAATGTAAATCTCAAAAGCTTCCTTAAAAACATAACCATTCAACTTTACATTAAAGAACAAAGAATAAAGAACAAAGAACAAAGAAGAAACAGAAATGCACTACATAGTCCTCGACCTTGAATGGAACCAAGCACTGTCGAAAGAGCAGTTCGTGACCGAGCCGGTCAAGCTGCGCGGCGAGATCGTGCAGATCGGCGCGGTGAAGCTCGATGATAGCTTCAATACCGTCGACGTTTTCAAAATAATGATCTCCCCCAGACACTATAAAATAATGAACTATAAGGTTCGCGAGCTGACGGGCATTCGCACCTCGGACATCAGACGCGGTCATAGCTTCCCGAGCGCCTACGGACTCTTTAAGAAATGGTGCGGAGATGAATGCACGCTCCTCACGTGGGGCTGCGACGACATTCCGATGCTGAAGGATAATATGATCCTACACGGCATCAGCGTCGACACACTGCCGCCTCATTACGACGTTCAGCCGATATTCGATTCTCAAATAACGAAGGAAAAACGCCAGCATTCGCTGACGGCGGCAATGGAGCTGCTCGGCGAGCCGCCATTTGAAGCACACGACGCACTCAACGACGCGCTCAGCACCGCCGCAGTCTGCCGACATCTCGATATGGAAGCCGGATTTCTCGGATACGAGGATATCACGAGAAGCTCAAAGCTCCCGACTATCGCAAAAAGCTTCATAAAATTCAGCGAAATACTGAAGGACGACGAGGTAAACACCTTCGTCTGCCCGGAATGCCGTAAGCTGCTGCACAGCACGGAATGGGTGTCCTGCCGGCGCGGTAAGCTGATGTCGAAGCTCGACTGCGAGTGCGGAGAAAAATATATGTCGTTTTTGTTTTGCATCAAAAACAAGGACGGCTCCTACCGCGTGGGCAGAAAAATGCCGAAGCGCGAGGAAGCCGACGACGCGTACTATGAAAAGAAGCGCGCTCAAAACGAGGAATGGCGCAAAAAGAAGGCGGAACGCACCTTAACGCACGCGTAAAAGTGAAGGATAATAAAAACTCTTGATTTTTTTGCCAAAGTAGGTTATACTGAAAAAAAGCGAAAAGGAGAATCCTTATGCCGACGGAAAATATCTCGAAATTCAGAACGAACAAAAGTAATCTTTATCTGCGTGTGGCGCACGGTCACTTTGCGACAAGCCATAGCCATACAAACTATTATATAGACGTAACCAAGCAAAAGACGCGTCTTTCGGAGGCGAAGGCAGTTGCGGCAGAGCTCGCGGCGCATTATATGGGAAGCTCGCTTGTAGATACCGTTCTTTGCCTTGACGGTACCGAGGTCATCGGTGCCTGCCTTGCAAATGAGCTGACGAAGACTTCTTACGCCGGCCTCAATTCAAACCAGACGATAAACATCCTGACGCCCGAGCATACCTCGGGAAGCCAGCTTCTGTTCAGAGACAGCATTTCCCCGATGATAACGGGAAATCACGTGCTCATTCTTGCGGCGTCGGTAGTAACCGGCTTTACGGCGCGCGGTGCGATCGAAGCGATCCGCTACTACGGCGGCGACGTCGTGGGCGTTTGCTCGATATTCTCTATCGCGGACGAGTGTATGGGATATCCGGTCCACTCGATATTCGACCTCAAGGACCTGAACGACTACGTCAGCTACGGCTCGCACGAGTGTCCTATGTGTAAAAACGGCCAGAAGATCGACGCACTCATAAACCGCTTCGGTTATTCAAAGCTTTGATGTTAAAAGAGCCCTCAAAAGAGGGTTCTTTTTGCGTTAAGTAACATTGTTTTTGCGCGGGTCGTCGAGGCGCCGACCCCTACCGAGAAAAGCTTGAACGTTCCTTTGTACCGGCGACCGTTGGTCTGCCGTTGCGCCTTCGCTTTGTCCGAAAAATAAAACGCCCCGCTTGGGGCGTTTTTTCAATACTCGTTTATATTTATCTTCTCAACCGTGCCGTTTATCTCTCCGCCGAGGAAGAGGGAAGCGTTTGATACGAACATAGTCGGGTCGTCGCTGACGTAGTAGCTGACCGAGCCGCTACCTGAGTTTTTCGTTTTGCCAAGCACCTCAAGCGCTTTTTTTGCCGCCTCGGCGCCGGAATTTATGAGAGTGACGTTCGGAAGAACCTTCGAAATGACGCCGGCAATTATCGGGTAGTGCGTGCAGCCGAGAATGAGCGTGTCGGCACCGCTCTCCTTGATCTTCGTAAGATAATGCTCGGCGGTAAGACGGGTGATCTCACAGTCGTCCTGCACGAATCCGTTTTCAACGAGCGGAACGAAAAGCGGACACGCCTGCGTTGTGACCTCACAGTCGGGCGCAAGCGCCTTTATCTCGCGTTCAAATGCACCGCTTCTTATCGTCGCGGCTGTCCCGATAACGGCGATCTTGCCGTTTTTCGTCGCCTTGACCGCCGCTTCGGCAGACGGATCAACAACGCCGATAACGGGAACGGGAAGGATCTCCTTTAGGTGCGAAAGCGCCGTGGTGCTGACGGTTCCGCAGGCGACGACGATGGCGTCGACCTTCTTGCTCAGTAAAAACGCGGCGTCCTGGCACGCGTATTTTGTTATGGTGGCAGACGAACGGCTTCCGTAAGGAACGCGTCCGGTGTCGCCGAAATATATAAGCTCCTCGCGCGGCGAGAGCTTTATCATTTCCTTAACGGCGGTAAGTCCGCCGAGACCGCTATCGAAAATTCCTATCATAATAACCTCAATTAAAGCTCGTCGAGCGAATAGGAGAACGCCTCAAGCATATTTTCTCTGAAATAACGAAGCTCGTCGCTGTCGATACCGTCAAGGATCGCCTCGGTCGACTTGCGGGCGGCGGTAAACTCACGGTTGCCTGCCGCTTCCTCGGTCAGGCACTTTATGTAAGCGCAAAGCTTGTCGGCTATCTTTACGAGCTTGACGCTCTCCGCATCAGCTTCGGTCGGAGTGAGTAATTGCTCGTAGGTCGGACGAAGCTCGGGCGGAAGCTTTGAAAGCATACGCTCGATCGAATGGCGCTCGATCTCGGAATAATCACGCTTAGTTTCGGGGCTGAAGTACTTTATCGGCGTCGGAAGATCTCCCGTGAATACCTCAGCAGCATCGTGAAAGAGGGCGATCGCGGCAACGCGCTCGGGATCGTAGCTTTTACCGTAAACGGTATTGCCGATAACGGCAAGGGCGTGAGCAATGACCGCGGCTTCCGCAGTGTGCTCAGCGAGCGTCTCGCGCGTTACGGAGCGCATAAGTCCCCACCTCGTTATATATTTTTGTCTGAAAAGCAGTGCGTAGAAGCTGTTCATCTTGTTTTCGTCCTCGTTTTCGGTTTGCTTCCTTATTATATCATTATATACGGGCATTGTCAAGGCGGTGCGGGGCAGGGAAACGGCGCGAAAAATCGCCAATATCGGATGTGTAGAAAATCAAGATCAAAATTTGTAAGGGTTGCACAAAAGCTGAAAAACGTCGATTTTATTGTACAATCTGACAACAAAAATTCAAAAGGTAAATTAAAATTACTCAAAATAGGCATAAATTGCCCATTTCGAACCAAAATGAACATCTGTTAAACTCCAAAAAGTAAATTAAAATTACCCATAGCGATTTTTTAAGGTGTCAAAAACGCATCAGTAACTCGCAATTAACGTGCAAAAACGGGCCGAAAAGCTCACAAAATGAGACGAAAATCGCCCTACCGCTTAAAAACGCGCACCGCGCGCGCCTTGACAGTAAGAAAAAAGTATGTTATTATATTATAGTATAAAAAACAAAGGGGATATTCTGCCCTTTTTTAGGGTTTTGAGTGTCTCCGGGGGCCCCCTTTCGGATGAAATTTCTTATCCTGCCTCCCCGTCGGCGGCGTGCGAGCGTGCCGAGCGGCAGGGACGTAGAGGAAAGTGATAGGAACGGTTTGATATGCCGACCGGTTCAGAGGAACAAACGGCGTAAAAGGTCACTTTCGGTATTTTCCGGGTTGCGAACGGAAAAGCCAAGCGCATCCCCCGAAACAGCAAGCCGAAACGGCGGATTTCCTTCCCGTTTTGGCGCAAAGTTCACCAAGGAGGAAAAGATTGATGCAACACTCATTCTTTACGAAGGCACTTTCGGGACTTCTCTCGTTTGTCCTTCTGTTCGGCGGTATCTCCGTGCTGCCCGCAAGCGCGGCAGAGTCGGAAGCAGATGTAATTGCCGATCTGCTGACCGACATACCGTTCCACGACAATCTTGCAACCGGAGACGGCGGCTCGCCGTATCTCGCTTATACCGAGAAGCATCCGGCTGACGTTGCCGAGAAAGAGGAAGTGATCAACGCTATTGATTACGACCCCGCAAATACTACGGCAAACGTCGAGATCCTCAAGGATTTTGAGGGCAAGGGCGACGTTCTTTATATGCCCGAATCGGGAAAGACGTCGTGGAAGGTAAACATTCCGAAGACCGCAAAATACGCAATAAGAATAGAGTATTATCCGATCGCAGAGAAGGACGGCGTTAAGGTGTCCACGCTCACCACGATCGAGAGAACGCTCTATATCGACGGCTACATTCCCTTCTCGGAAGCAAGCTATTTCTACTTCCCGAGAAACTGGGCGTACACCGAGTTCGACTACCGCAAGGACGGAACCTGTATATTCCCGACCGACGCGGCAGGAAACGACGTGCGTCCTATCCGTTACGAGAAGCCCGAGTGGCAGGATTACTACCTGCGCGACTGGCTCGGCTATACGATGGAGCCCTTCCAGTTCACGCTGACCGAGGGCGAGCGCGTAATTACCTTTGAGGCAAACCGCGAGCCGATCGTAATCTCGAAAATAACGCTTTACCCCTACGAAGCTCCTCCCACCTACTCGGAATTTGTCGAGCAGAAGAAGGCGGAGGGAGTTAAGGTCATCGAAAAGGCACTCGGCGGAAAGATAAAGGTCCAGGCAGAAAACCCGACCCTCATCTCGAGCGCGTGCCTCTACCCGCAGAACGACCGTACGTCGTCTCTTACCGAGCCGCAGGACCCGCAGCAGATAAGATACAACATCGTTAACAGTACGACGGTCAACGAATGGATGAAGTACACGGTCGAGGTTCCCGAAACGGGTCTTTACCGTATCGCGATCCGCTTCCGTCAGAATGCGCTGATCGGTATGTTCACCTCGCGCAGAATACTCGTCAACGGCGAGCTTCAGTTCCAGGAGGCGTCGAATATACGCTTCAAGTACAATTCGTCCTGGCAGTCGACCTACGCGTCGGACGGCGAGCAGAAGTTTTTATTCTACCTTGAAAAGGGTACGAACGAGATAACCTTCGAGACCGTCCTCGGCGATATGACCGAGTACGTATACGAGATCGGTAACATGATCGACGAGCTGAATGTCGCGTACAAGAAGATACTTCAGCTTACAGGACCTACCCCCGACGCTTACCGTGACTACGGCTTCAAGCGCCTCGTTCCCGACGCTATCGACACTATCGTTCAGGCGTCGAAGGACCTTTACCGCATCGCTGACGAGCTCGAGGCAATTACGGGCGAGCTTGGCGACCAGGTCGCAACTCTTAACACCATCGCAATGCTCTTTGCGAAGATGAAGGACGAATACAAGATCGCGCCTAATTTCGTAACGTTCAAAAACTACATAATCGCGCTTTCCAACTGGCTGTACGCGTCCCTTTCTCAGCCCCTTAAGGTGGACTACTTCACCGTTCAGGGAACGAAGGACGGTCTTCCCAAGGCAAAGGCAAACTTCTTTGAGGTCATCTGGTTCGAGATCAGAGCGTTCATCGGCTCGTTCTTCATGGACTATACGACGGTCGACTTCAAGGTAAAGAAGGGACAGAAGGTAGATAAGAGCATGGTAATCGAGCAGTGGATCACCTCCGCTCTCGGCCGTGAGGATGCGCTTATAACGCGTGGACTTATCGACGAACACTTTACGAGTAAAACGGGAATACAGGTCAAGATGAAGGTCATAACCGTCGGTCTTACCGAGGCGATCCTCGCAAACATGGGACCCGATATTGCCGAAATGTCGTCGGTCGATACCATCACCTGGGGTCTGCGTGACGCCGTTAAGGAGCTCGACACGATGGACGGCTTCGACGAGGTCATCGCAAACATGGACCAGGCGGCTGTTACTCCTCTCCAGATGAAGAACGCACACGGCGAGTTCCATACCTACGGAATCCCCTCGTACATGGACTTCTATATGATGTTCTACCGTGCAGACGTCCTTTATGAAAACGGAGTAAAGGCACCTAACACGTGGGCTGAGCTCTATGAGATCCTCCCCGCACTTCAGAGTGCCGACCTTGAGATCGGTATGCCCGGTACAGTTGCGGGAACCAACGTAGATGTTGACGGTCTTACCGGACTTAAGATCTTCCTTTATCAGATGGGCGGCGAGCTCTATGAGGAGGACGGATACAGAGTAAGTCTCGACGGAAATATTGCTCTTGATGCTTTCGAGTCGCTTTGTAATATGTTCTCGAAGTATAAGTGCTCGGTCAAGTACGACCTTACACGTTTCCGTACCGGTGAAATTCCGATCTACTTCGGAACCGCTATTGGTACCTACAACACCCTCATGTCCTACTACGATATCCGTGGACTTTGGGAGATGGCTCCTCTTTGCGGCGTTGAAAAAACGAACGAAGACGGAACCGTTACAATAGACCGCACCTCTCACGTTGCAGTCTCCTCGAGAGTTATCCCGAGAGGCGGCTCGAAGAAGGCGGTAAAGAACGCTTGGGAATACATCAAGTGGATGGCACAGCCCGAGACTCAGAAGCTTCTCGGACGCGAGACCATCATGGTAAGTGCAAACCCGACGACGAAGTATAACGCTCCGACGATCGACGCGCTCCTCGGCCAGGCATGGACTGAGAAGGAGTATGCGGCACTTGATGAGCAGACGAAGTGGCTTGCAGGTATCCCCGAGTATCCCGGTAACTACATTATCGGCACTTACGTAAACTCCGCGTTCATGAGCGTATATAACACCTCCTCCGACGCTGCGGAAGAGCTTCAGGACCGCGTTGTTTACATCAACAAGGAGATCGCCCGTAAGAGAGACGATTTCAAGATGGACTACATCGACATCGAAGGCAAGTACCATTCGGGAAGATATTACACCAATCCCGATTACAAAAAGAAGTAACTGCTGAAACTACATCGAAAAGGAGTAAATCATCATGACAAAAACTAAAAAAGATGTAAAGCTTCAGCAGCCGAAGAACCAGAAGTACGCCGGCAAGGCGATGACGAAGGGCAGATATATCCGCTCGCAGATGAAGAGAAACTGGGTCGGCTACGTAATGGTAGCGCCGTTCCTTATCATGTTCATCGCATTTACGGTCGTTCCCGTCGTTCTTTCGATACTTCTCAGCTTTACGTCGTTCAATATGCTTCAGGTCCCCGAGTGGAAGGGTCTTGACAACTACGTTCAGCTCTTCCTCGCGGACGATCTGTTTATCACGGCATTCTCAAATACGATGCTCTTTGCGATCACGACGGGCCCCGCCTCGTTCATTCTGGCGTTCATCGTCGCTTGGTTCATAAACGAGCTCTCGCCGCGTCTGCGTGCATTCGTTACCCTCATCTTCTACGCACCGTCCATCTCAGGTACAGCGTACCTCGTATGGGGTATCTTCTTCAAGGGAGATATCTACGGTTACGTAAACGGTTGGCTACTGAAGATGGGTATGATAAGCGAGCCGATAGTCTTCTTCAAGGACGTTAACTACATAGTTCCGCTCTGCATAGTCGTTGCTATCTGGACGTCGCTCGGTACAACGTTCCTTTCAAACATCGCAGGTCTTCAGGGCGTCGACCGTTCGCTTTACGAGGCGGGCGCTATCGACGGAGTAAAGAACCGTTGGCAGGAAGCGTGGTATATCACGCTACCCTCGATGCGTTCGATCCTCCTCTTCGGCGCAGTCCTCGCTATCACCGGTGCATTCGGCTTCGGTGCAATAGTTGATAACCTCTGCGGAAACCCCTCGACGGACTACGTCGCGTGGACTCTGCAGCATCACCTGGTAGAGTATATGGGAACGCGATTTGAATACGGTTACGCATCTGCAATTGCAGTCGTGCTCTTCGCAATAATGATGGGCGCGAACGCACTTGTTCAGAAGTTCCTTTCGAAGGTGGGTGAGTGATATGGCAGTTAAGAAATTAAGAGTCAGAGGCCACCGCGTCGTTCTTAACCGCTCAAAGGGCGGCGACGTCGGAATCACAGTAATGCTCATCCTCCTCGGAGCACTCATGTTCCTGCCTATGTGGTACCTTCTCATTGAGTCGGTCAAACCCCTCGGCGAAAGAAACATAACACCGCCGCTTCTCTACGTTATGAAGCCGACGGCGCAGAACTTTATCGACCTTTTCTCGAACATAAACAGTACCTGGGTACCGATTAGCCGTTATTTCTTCAATACGATAATCATATCGGTAGCGGCTACCTTCGGATGTCTCGTATTCGGTTCTCTTACCGCTTACGCGCTCTCGAAGATCAAGTTCCCCGGCCGCGTCGCAATGTTCAAGATGATCCAGTGGTCGCTTATGATAAGCTCGACCATCACGGGTATTACCAACTTCTTCATCTTCATTTGGCTCGATTGGCTTAATACGTACTGGATCTCGATAATCCCGGTATGGGCATCGACCCTCGGTCTTTACCTCATGAAGCAGTTCATCGACGCGAACATCTCGGACGAAATGATCGAGGCGGCGCGTATCGACGGCGCAGGCGAGCTCCGCATCTACTGGCAGATAGTAATGCCGCTCGTTAAGCCGGCGTGGCTGACGCTTCTCGTTACCACCTTCCAGCAGGTATGGAATGCAGGTGCATCGGGATACGTCTGGTCAGAGCAGCTCAAGACCTTCAACTCGGCTATCGCAACGATCAGCGGCGTTTCCGCAGGTGCCGCGAGCGCCGGCTCGGTCGTAATGATGAGCGTGCCGATCATAATCTTTATCATAAACCAGTCTAAGATCGTCGAAACAATGGCTTCGTCGGGTATGAAGGACTAAAAGGAGGATGCAATGAAAAACAGATTCATAAAGATACTTGCAGTCCTCATCGCGGTCCTCACGCTTCTCCCGATGGCAGTCATGGCGGAGCCGTATCAGACTTATACGTACAGTATAGACGGAGAGCAGCTCGCATCTCCTCATGCGTATACGCCTAACGTCGTTCTCGACTCCTCCGATATGGGACTTCCCGTTCCGCTCAAGAAGGTAGCGGATATGGTCGTTGACGATAACGGTAACGTTTACCTTGCGGATAAGGACGCAAACGCGATTTACGTTCTCGACGCAAACCTCAAATACCGCTTCACGATAGACACCTTTATCAACAGCAACGGTATCGAGGACTCGTTCAACAACCCCAACGGATGCTTTGTAACGAAGAGAAATATCTACGTTGCAGACACCGACAATAAGCGTATAGTTATCTTCGACCTCGACGGTAACTACGTAAGACATCTCGAGGAGCCGAAGTCGGATATCTTCGAGGATAATACCAAGTACCGCCCGACCGCTATCGCAGTCGACGCGTCTGACCGTATCTACGTCGTTTCCCCCGATATCTATCAGGGTATACTTTCGCTGGACGCAAACGGCGAGTTCCGCGGATACGTCGGCGCACAGAAGGTCTCGTACAACGCGTGGGAGATCTTCTGGAGAACCTTCCAGACTGCAAAGCAGAGAAGTAAGGGCAAGAAGAACCTCTCGACCTCGTATAACAATATAACGATCGACGACGAGGGCTTCATCTACTGTACGACTACCGGTCTTAAGGCAGACGACCAGCAGGCCGCAATTACGAACAAGAAGGGCGACTACTCGCCTATCAAGAAGTTCAACGCCGCAGGTAAGGATATCCTCGGACGTAACGGCTTCTTCGGACCCGGCGGTGAAGTCAAGATCGCGGGCGGCGGACTTTCAAACAAGCCCTCGAGAATCATCGACGTAGCCCTTGGCCCGTCCGGCTCGTGGTCGATAATCGACGCCGACCGCTCGAAGATATTTACCTACGATCAGTACGGTAACCTCCTCTTCGTGTTCGGCGACCGCGGAGACCTTCTCGGTAACATAAGCGAAATGGCAACCGCTATCGCTTATCAGGGTACCAACTTCCTCGTATTCGACGGACTTCTTCAGACGATCACTCTTTATACACGTACCGAGTACGGCGACGTGCTTATAAGAGCGCTTCAGAACGAGATCGACCGTAAGCACGGCGAAGCAGTTAACGACTATCAGGACATCCTGAAGAGAAACAGTAACTTCGACGCAGCTTACATCGGTATCGGTAAGGCACTTTACCGTCAGGGTAAGTACGAAGAAGCAATGAAGATGTTCGCAAGTGCGTACGAGACCGAAAACTACTCGAAGGCACTCAAGGAGCTTCGTCAGAATTGGGCGGATAAATACTTTATCCTCATCCCGATCGTCGTCGTTGCATTCCTCTTCGTAGTAGTCAAATTCTTCGGATATGCAGGCAAGATAAATAAGAAGACGGCGCTCAAGAAGGGTCAGAAGACCTTCAAGGAGGAGATCCTCTACGCCTTCCATCTTATCTTCCATCCCTTCGACGGCTTCTGGGATCTGAAGCACGAAAAACGCGGTTCCGTCCGCGGTGCGATCTTCTGGCTCGTGCTTGCGCTCGTCGCAATATGCTACCAGTCGGTCGGCCGTGCTTACGTCTTTAATCCCCGTGCGTCCTATACGTCAATGTTCGGATCGCTCCTTTCGATCCTCGTGCCGGTGGCACTGTGGGTAATCGGAAACTGGTGTCTGACGACGCTGTTCGACGGTGAAGGAAGCATAAAGGACATCTTTGTGGCAACCTGCTACTGTGCAGTACCGCTCGTGCTGCTCATAATTCCCGCAACGGCAATAACCAACATTCTCACCTTGAGTGAGGCAACGATCTACGAAATGCTCGTATCGATAGCATGGGTATGGGTTGGTCTGCTTCTGTTCTTCGGAACGATGGTCACCCACGACTATCCTATCGGTAAAAACGTCCTGACCTGTATCGGAACGATCCTCGCAATGGCGGTCATCATGTTCTGCGTAATACTCTTCTCGACGCTGATAATGAAGATAATTAGCTTCATCGCAGGTATCGTAGTCGAGTTGTCGTATCGGTAACTACTGAAGAAGGAGAGATGAAAATGAAAATTTATAAGAAATTTTTATCGGCTGTCATGGCCTTCTGTATGTTGCTTGGTACGCTTTCCGTTCTCTCGGCGCTCCCCGTTTTTGCCGCTGAGGAAACCGAAACTTCGAAAGAACCGATAAACGCAGTTGACTTTTTCAACGTTTCCTTCAAATCGAAGGAGGAAAAGGTCGCGTCGATGGACCTTATGGCAGAGCGCTTCGAGTATAAGCTTTACTCCGAGCCGCTGACGGGCGAGGTCGCCATCGTAAACACCAAAACAGGCGATATACTTATGACGAACCCCTACGGCGTCGGCAACTTCAAGGCGGCCGATTCCGTAAAGAAAACTCTTCTTTCGCAGGTAATAATCAACTTCCAGAGTGTTGACGGAATAATTACTGCCCGCGATATGACGAGCTTTGAAAGTGCTGCCGAGCTCAAGCAGATAAAGGTCAAGCCGATCAAAAACGGCGTCCGCGTTGAGTACGTTATCGGTAAGCAGGAAACACGCTATATCTTCCCGGATCAGATCGAAAAGAAGAGATTTGAGGAAGAAATACTCTCGAAGATCCCCTACGACGAGGAGACCTACGACGCTAAGACCGCGACTTACGAGGAAAAGCAGGCACGTCTCCACTATATGAAGCTCAAGGGCGCATACGCGCTCAAGGATCCGTCCGAGGATCTTCCCGATGCGATCATCGCAGCGATGTATGCGCAGTATCCCATTCTTGATAAAAACTCCGAGATCGGTAAAAACAGCCCCGTTGAGGCACTTTACGTGTTCAATACGAAGGCAAACATGAAGCTCAAGAATGAGATCGAATTTATTATCAAGCAGTACTGCCCGAACTACACCTTCGAGGACAGACAGGCAGACCACGAGCTCTGTCAGTACGAGGAGAAGTCGGAAAACCCCGTTCAGTTCAGAGTTGCTCTCGAATACTATATCGACGAGACGGGACTTCGCGTAAGAATACCCGCAAACGGTATCCGTTACGACCAGAGCTCCTACCAGCTCAATAAGATGACCTGCCTTCCCTACATGGGCGCGGCAGACTCGAACAATACGGGTTATACCGTATTCCCCGACGGCTCGGGTACTCTTACACGCTTCGAGGACGTAAAGGAAAGCGGTCAGTCCTTCAGCTTCTTTGCTATCCCTTACGGACAGGACTACGTTTACCGTACGATGAAGATAGGTAAGAACCTTATGCCGATGCGTATGCCGGTATTCGGACTCGTTGAAGATACGCAGTATACGACTACCGACGAAGCAACGGGCGAAAGCTCGACCTATATTCGCAAGAGCGGCTACTTCGCAATAATCGAAGAAGGTGACGCGCTTGCAATGGTGCGTGCAAAGCACGGCGAAAAGGGTCACAATTATTACTCCATCCAGATAGAGCTTGACCCCCGTCCGAAGGATACATATTCGCTCAGCTCGATAGTATCCGTCGGCGGAAACGGAAGCTTTACCGCGGTGTCGGAGAGAAGATATACGGGCAACTTTACTATCCGTTACATAATGCTTTCCGACCTCGAATACGGCGCAAAGAACGGTATAGATACGACGGGCTGCTACGATACCAGCTATATGGGAATGGCGTTCGCTTACCGTCAGCGTCTGCTTGATACGGGCGCTATGACAGGCGAGCTTCTTGAGGCGGGCGATATTCCGCTCTACCTTGAAATGCTCGGTGCAATGAACGTTCAGGAAAAGTTCCTTTCGATCCCCGTGACCGTAAAGAAAGCGCTTACTACGTTTAACGACGTTAAGAAGATGCATTCGGAGCTCGGTGAAAACGGAATCAACAATCTCGTATTCAAGCTCACCGGCTTTATGAACGGCGGTCTTAAGAGCACGCTTGCAAACCAGATCGACGTTGAAAAGGTCGTCGGCGGTAACAGCGGACTTAAGAAGCTTCAGAAATACGCGAACAAGAAGAACTTCGAGATCTATCTCGACGCAGACTTCTCGTATACCTATAAGGATACTCTCTTCGACGGCTTCAACCGCCGTAAGGAAGCAGTCCGCGCAATAGATGACCGCTTCGTTCAGAAGCAGGAGTACGACGCAGTTCTTCAGAAATTCACAAGCACCGGTATGCTCGTGATCGCGCCCTCCTCCTTTGAGGACATCTTCGGCAAGCTTAATAAGGATGCAAAGAAGCTCAAGCTTGAAGGTCTTGCTCTTGCATCCCTCGGCTCCGACCTCTCGTCCGACTTTGACGAGGATGAGCCGTACAACCGCGAGAACTCCAAGCAGCAGGTCATCGACACACTTGAGAAGGTGCGCAAGGCCGGCTACGATATAATGATGGACGGCGGTAACGCATACGCGGTCGGATATGCAAAGCATATTCTCAATATTCCGCTCGTATCCTCGCGCCGTGCACAGGCGTCGGAAGCAATTCCGTTCTTCGCTATCGTGTACCACGGATATCTCAACTACGCAGGATCGCCGACTAATATGGCGGGCGATATGCGCTACGAGATGCTTAAGATCCTCGAAAACGGCGCTAGCCCCTACTTCCTTCTCGTTTACCGTAACTCCGAGAAGCTGAAGGAGGATAAGACGCTTTCGAAGTACTTCGCTATCTCCTATAAGAACTGGAAGGAAGATATTATTGAGACCTATACGGATCTCAATAAGGCGCTTTCTCCCGTTAAGAACTCCCCGATAGCCGACCACGGCTTCCTCACCGGTATGAGAATACCGACGGCAGCCGAGCTCGAAGCTGACCGTCTCGATAAAGAGCAGGCAGATAAGGAACAGGCAGACAAGGAGCAGGCAGACAGAGAGGACGCCGAAAGAGAGGACGCTCTTAAGGATCACCTCGGTGATAACTATATAGAAAACGATACCGAAACAGGCACTCCCGAAGAGATCGCTCCGAACGAGACCGTTTCCAAGTATCTGGTAGACAACGGAATGATAGTCAAGGTAACCTACGAAAACGGCTACAGCTTCATTCTTAATTACAACTATTTCGACGTGACGGTTGAAGAGCTCGGAGACACGGTAGTACCGAAGCTCGGATACGTCGTGCTTAACGCAAACGGCGAAATAGTGATCAACAGCGGAGAGGAGGCGGCAGCATGACGGCGGTTAAATCCAAAAAGAGAAAGAGCGCAAAGAAGCGCAGGAAGATAGTATCTCTTGATAAGAAAAAGGCAAGAGCGGGCTGGCTGTTCGTGCTCCCCTTCATTATCGGACTTGTTCTCATATATCTTCCGATAATCTTCGACTCGATCAATTACAGCTTGAACGAGATCGTTCCGATCCCCTTTACTAAGGGCGGCGGATATGAACTCAAATTTGTCGGTCTTAAGCATTACCACGCGGCACTTACCGAGGACCCGAAGTTCTCGGAGATACTCATTACGGGTATAAAGGACCTTGTCTTTGATATTCCTGCAATAGTAATCTTCTCGCTGTTCGTTGCAGTGCTTCTGAATAAGAAGATCCTAGGACGCGCAGCGTTCCGTGCGATATTCTTCATTCCCGTCATTCTTTCAACAGGACTTATCAACGAAATATCGGGTCTTGCAGCGGCAGGACAGGACTACATGAGCCAGACGGGTACAGTCGACGACGGTTCCGGCTCAAGTGCGAGCGGAGGCGTTTCGCAGATAGTATCGGTGACCGACTTCAGATGGTTGTTCCAGAATATGCAGGTCGGTAACGGACTTCTCAAGTATGTTACGAATATCGTAAACGATATTTATAACATAATAAACCGCTCGGGCGTACAGATGCTTATCTTCCTTGCCGGACTTCAGTCCATCTCGCCGGCGATCTACGAGTCCTGCTCGATAGACGGCGCGACGGGTTGGGAGACCTTCTGGAAGATAACCTTCCCGATGATAAGCCCGATGATCCTCGTAAACTCGATCTATACGGTCATCGACTCCTTTACGTCGAGCGACAGCCAGATCATGACTTACATCAAGTCGAGATACGGCGACGTTGCCAACGGCGGAGGACGAGAGATCGCAACGGCGATGTCCTGGATCTACTTCCTATTGGTTATTGGAATAATTGCTCTGGTAGCTGGTGCCCTTTCGGCATACATCTTCTATCAGAGACGTGATTAAGGAGGGAAGCGTTATGAATAAAGCAAACTCTCCGAAGATCAAGAGAGAATCCAAAAAGAAGATAAAGGTCGATTTCGAAAGAACCGGCTGGTGGACGCGTTTCCGCCTCCGCTTCCTTACCGGAACGGCAGTAACGAAGGGTCTTACCTGGCTCTTCAGATTCCTGCTCCTTCTCGGAATCTCCTACGTTATTCTCTTCCCGTTCTATACGAAGATCGCATCGTCCTTTATGGGACGAGAGGACTTCGTCGACGTAACGGTCAAGCTCATTCCGAAAAGACCGACCCTTGATACCTACAAGGCGGTAATCGAGGAGCAGGGCTATATTGAAGGACTTATGGGAACGGCAACGCTCTCGCTTATATGCGCAGTCCTTCAGACGCTCGTCTGTGCGCTGATCGGCTACGGCTTTGCAAAGTATAAGTTCAAGGGCTCGAAGCTTCTGTTTGCCCTCGTCGTCTTTACGATGGTAGTTCCGCACGAAACTCTCCGTCTTTCCATGTTCATGAAGTTCCAGAACTTCGACATCGGACTCGGAGACTTCGGAATTCTGAAGATGTTCGGCTTGAAGCCGATAGACTTCACGAAGAGCTTCACGCCGATGGTGTTCCTGTCGGCAACGGGACTTGCGTTCAAGAACGGACTCTTCATATTCATGATGAGACAGTTCTTCGCAGGCGTGCCCGACGAGCTTGAGGAGTCGGCGTATATCGACGGATACGGTCCGTTCAAGACCTTCTTCAAGATAATCATCCCGATCTCGATCCCGATGCTTATCACGATATTCCTCTTCTCCTTCGCATGGCAGTGGACTGATAACTTCTACGTAAACCTCTTCAATATGAGACAGAATGAAAACATCTTCCTTCTCAACGATATACAGGGTATACCGTCAATATTGAAGGTCAAGGGTTATCCGGGCGAAGCGCTCTTCACGTCGGCAGTATACAGCACGGAGGCAATTCTCGTAATGCTTCCTCTCGTAGTTCTCTACCTCTTCTGCCAGAAGTATCTGGTACAGGGTATCGAACGCTCCGGTATCGTCGGATAATAACAAAAGAAATCG
>JAFTTT010000011.1 GCA_017466625.1 Clostridia bacterium | reverse complement strand
TCTCTCGATTATGACGATTCGAACCTCACGTTTGCGCGAGCAAACGTCAGTAGCGGCGACATATAGACTTTAAAACGCTGTATAACATATACCGCCGCTACCGGCTTCTGAATCCTGCAGGGTGGACCAAAAAAGAACGAAGCGCAGCTTCGTTCTTTTTTATGTCAAATTCGCGAGAATTTGACTATAATTCGAGCGTAGCGAGTTATCATGTGATTCGCAGATAAAGTTAAAAGCACTTCTATCGAAGTGCTTTTGTTTTTATGCCTTTCCTCACGTTTAAGGAAGCAAACGATCATTGACCGCAGAGCCATTCTGTGGTATAATGTAATTGTGTAAGACACCGAATCATTTGCGGAAAAGGAGGTCATTATGAAAAAATCAAAGAAGATCGTTTTAATCGTCATAAGCTGCATAGTTGTGCTTGCCACTATCGCAGGCGTGATCTTCGGCATTGTCATGAATCAAGTCGCGCCGGTCGTTACCGAATTTGAAGAAAAGAGAGCCAAAGAAATCGACCTATTTAAGGAAAAAAAGCCCAGCTATATTGTCGATGCTGATAATCGTGCCGGGCATGTCCAGTACTTCCTAATGCTTTACAAAACCACCGACACAGCCGCCAAAAAGTATGTAAAGAAACACAATTTGAAGTGGAGATTCCCTGAGGCGGAAATTGATGCCGGTTACGGTCTCGTAACACTAACTTTCAAAAGAGACGACTACACTAAAGCCGTACACAACGCTCTTACCAAGCTTAAAAAGAAAGGCGGTGTTCGATTCGGCAGTCCTCAGGTTTACGCAGATTCAAGAATAAAATATAAGCCCGATATTTCTCTTTACGCAAAAAATACAACAAAGATTGAATACACAGTGAAGGTGTCACAAAATTATGGTACTTCAGAAATGCCAAGTAATATCACCGACGTCAATCTGATCCTTACAACCAAAGAGAACTACGATGCCTTCATCGATAACTTCCAATTATCATCAGACGCAAATCAACACTTCAAGGATAAATACAACGAAGAATTTTTTGAAAATAGCGCTCTGCTTGTAACAAGAGAGATAACTCGCGGCGATTTGGGATACGGATTATCCGTTGATAACGTTTATCTTGCAGATAATAAGATCTACGTAGTAATCCGCACATCAAACTCCGAGGGAATGGCACCTACGGCAATTCTCGAAAAGACCTTCTACATAACCGTAAGCAAAGACGCGATCGAGGGCGCAACAGAGCTTATAACGCTTGACTAACATACAAAAAGGCAGACTTTCGTCTGCCTTTTTCTTTACAGCTTTTCAAGATACCCTTTCATATCAAAGTCCTCAAGGATCGAATCCTTTTTCAGATACAGAGGATGATGCGGATGTCCCTTTATTGACGGCTTGCCCGTCATAAACCATTTTGCGCCGAACTCGTTACCGATAGCGGTCATATCGCGCAGGCATTCCTTAAGATAGTCGCGCTTTTCTACGATAGTTCCCCACGCCGCCCAGACCGACGGATTTTCGCCGCTTCTTTCAAGCACGAAGCGAAACGCCTTCATATTCTCGCGGTGAAGCTGCTCGTTGAAGCTCTTATCCATCATATCGGGATCCGTCGCGCGCTGCGCATAGACGTTAAACATTATAAAGCTGTCGTAACCGTTACCGAGTGCGATGCGTTCAACGCTTTTGAGCGTATTGTCAAGGTCGTCGGGCGCGGCAGTCGACGGATTTATGCCGATGGTAATAAGCGGCTTTTTTCCAACCGTACCGAGAATATAACGGTATTCCGAATAAAAATCGGGAATATAAAGCCACCTTTCGCGGTCGTATACCGCGCTCTCCTCACGGTGCTGACGTGCATCGTCAAAGGAGAGTATTTCTATTTTCTCGGTCTCACAAAGCGGAATGTGCATTACTTCTTCTCGCCCTTATGCTTTTCGGGATTGAAGCGGTAGAGCACGAAACGGTAACCGATGACCTGAATGACCTCTGCCCCAGTCTTTTCTGCAAGCTCGTTTGCCGCCTCACGCGCCGTCAGCGGACACGTTTCAAGCACGCGGAGCTTTATGAGCTCGCGCGCAGTAAGTGCCGCGTCTATATTTTTAATCAGCTCCTCGCCGATACCGTTATGTCCGACCTGCTGTATCGCCTGAAGCGAATTTGCCTGTGCGCGAAGAGCCGCTCTTTCTTTTCCTGTCATAATTTATATCCTTTCAATGGGTTGATACCATTCTATCACATTTTTTCACCCGAATCAAGAGCAAAAAACTTGCAAGGACGGCGCTTTTATGTTACAATACTACTGAAAGGCGGTGAAAAGATGGCAGACGTGAATATCGAGCTGTTTCTGAAGCTCATGAACAGCGAAATATCGTCGCTTCGCGGCGTCGGCGTTAAACGTGCCGAGGCCTTTTCGCGCATGGGTATTTACACCGTCGGCGACCTGATCGACCACTTCCCCCGCGCCTACCAAAACCGCGGCAATATAAGAAAGCTTTCCGAAGCCATAATCGGCGAAAACTGCTCTTATCTGCTAACCGTTGGCACGGAGCCGCGCTCTGCCACGCTCAAAAACCGCAAGGTGCTGACCAAATTCCGCGCCTTCGACGAAAGCGGAACCGTCGAGATAACCTACTTCAACAGCCGATATCTCGAAAACGCATTCCGCGTCGGTGAAACGCACCGCTTCTGGGGCAAGGTGAACCGCGTCGGCAAGCGCCTTACAATGTCAGCCCCGATTCACGAATTTTGCGTAAGCGAAAACGAGCTTCCCGATTTTACGCCCGTTTATTCGGTCGGATCGGGTCTTACGCAGGGCTTTATCCTGGAAGCTATAACCTCAGTTCTTATCAAGCTGTCCGAAAACGGCGCTTGCGAGGTAATGCCGAAGGAGCTTCGTTCAAAGCTCCTGCTTCCGACCGCGTCGGCGGCTTACAGATTCATTCACCGTCCGAGAAACATGGAAGAAATCGAGGCGGCGCGCAGATACTTCTCTGCCCGAGAGCTATATCTCTTCTCGCTCGGAATGTCGATGACGAACAGCAAGAAGCGAAGCGGCACTCCGCCCCGAATGTCAGTAAGCGATGTCACGCCGCTTCTTAACAAGCTCGGCTTCCCGCTTACAAACGCGCAAAGCCGTTCGGTCAGCGAAATATCCTCCGATATGCTGAATCATGACCTGCCTATGATGCGCCTGCTCTCGGGCGACGTCGGAAGCGGAAAGACGGCAGTCGCGGCGGCGGCAATATATCTGTCACTCATAAACGGTCATCAGGCGGCTCTGATGGCACCGACCGAAATTCTCGCATCACAGCACGCAGAAAGCTTGGCTCCGATCTTTGAGTCGCTCGGCTACTCCGTCGGACTCCTTCTCGGATCGACGGGCGCAAAGCATAAGCGCGAGCTTAAGGAGAAGATCAAAGACGGCTCGCTTGACCTTCTGATCGGTACTCACGCGCTGATAACCTCCGACACGGTCTTTTCCGATCTCGGAATAGTAATAACCGACGAGCAGCACCGCTTCGGTGTAAACCAGCGCGCGCAGCTCGGTAAAAACAATCTGTCCGGACTTGATCCCCACATGCTCGTAATGACCGCTACTCCGATTCCGCGTACAATGGCGCTCATTCTATACGGTGACCTTGCCCTTTCTACCCTCGACGAGCTTCCGCCGGGCAGACAAAGAGTTGATACCTTCGTCGTTGACGAAAGCTACCGCGCTCGGCTCAATGCATTTATCGAAAAGCAAGTTAGAAGCGGCGGACAGGTTTATATCGTATGTCCCGCAGTTGAAGGCAAGACCGACGACGAGGGTGGAGATCTGCTCTCCTTCTCCCCCGACGGTATTGCAGAATTGGCGCTCGATAAACCCAAAATTAAGAACGCGACTGATTTCAGAGAATATCTCAGCGACGAGCTTCCCGACCTTAATATTGCCCTTATCCACGGCAGAATGAAGGGTGCTGAAAAGGACGCTGTAATGAAGGACTTTGCCTCGGGCAAGACCGACGTTCTCGTCTCAACAACGGTAATCGAGGTCGGCGTGAACGTCCCGAACGCATCTTTAATGATAGTAGAAAATGCAGACAGGTTCGGGCTTTCCCAGCTTCATCAGCTTCGCGGACGAGTCGGTCGCGGAAGCAAGAAAGCGTACTGCGTAATCGTATCCGATAATGCGGGCGAGAACGCCAAAAAGCGCCTTGACGTTATGAAAACGACCTACGACGGCTACAAGATCGCCGAATACGACCTTAAATTCCGAGGTCCCGGTGACTACTTCCCGAATAAGAACGGTAACGCCCGTCAAAGCGGAAGCTTCGGAACAATGATAAACGCCGATATGCTGACCTTAAAGGAAGCGATGACTGCGGCAGAGTCAGTTCTTACACGCGACCCCAATCTCGAAAACGAAGAAAATATTTACGCGGCTTTTCTGACCCGACAGCTGATGTCGGCAGACGAAAAGGCGATGCAATAGCATAACCGCCTTGCATCTCAGTTTAGATCAAACGCTTGTAAGCCTTCCCCTCAGGGGAAGGTGGCCGAGCAAGGCATTGCCGAAGCGAGGTCGGATGAGGTGTAGCCGTCGCAGACGGCGTTACAAAAACAATGTCGCATTGTACCAATTACGGATGCTTCGCATCCTACACCTCATCCGTCACCTACGGTGACACCTTCCCCTGAGGGGAAGGCTCAATTTCGTTTCTGATATGCAAGCACAAAAACTTTATCTCAAGGAGTCACTATGAACAAAATAACAAGCTTTACAGTCGATCACGACAAGATCACCCCGGGAATATACATTTCCCGAATCGACGGCAATATAACGACCTTCGATCTGCGCACGAGGACTCCCAACGCAGGTGATTATATGGACGACCTTACCATGCACTCTGTTGAGCACATGATGGCGACGTTTTTGCGCAATTCCGAGATAAAGGACAGCGTGATCTACTTCGGACCCATGGGATGCCAGACGGGTTTTTACCTGCTTACGCGCGATATTTCGCCCGAAAAGGTACTCGAAACAGTCAAAAAGTGCCTTAAAATGACCGTTGAGCACGACGGTGAGATGTTTGGCGCCGTGCGCAAGGAATGCGGAAATTACAAAAATCTGTCGCTCGACGCGGCAAAGACGGAGTGCGCGCGGTATCTTTCCGCACTCGAGAACAAGGAGAACGATTTTAAGTATGAAGAATAATATTATCGGCATCATCTGCGCGATGAACAAGGAAGCATGCGGAATTATCGAGAGAATGACCGAGGTTACACGTGAGGAAATAAGCGGAGTAACCTTCAACCGCGGCAAGATCAACGGTAAGAACTGCGTCGTTGCGGTCTGCGGTATCGGTAAGGTATTCGCCGCGCTCTGCGCGCAGACGATGATACTCCGCTATTCCCCGTCTCTGATAATAAACAGCGGCGTTGCGGGCGGACTTCATCCCTCGCTCAGGGTCTGTGACGTGACCGTCGCAACCTCGCTCGTTCAGCACGATATGGACACCTCTGCAATAGGTGGCCCCAAGGGGCTTATTTCGGGTATAAATATCATCAATATCCCGACAGACAAAGAAGCCACGGCGCGTCTTACGGCAGCCGCAGAGAACTGCGGTATCAACGTAATTAACGGCGTTATCGCAACGGGTGACAAGTTTATCGCATCTGACGATGACAAAAAATCTATCGTCGATAACTTCTCCGCCATCGCGTGCGAAATGGAGGGTGGAGCGATCGCCCACGTTTGCTACGTTAACAAAACTCCCGTCTGCGTTATGCGCGCAATTTCCGACGGCGGAGACGACAGTGCGACCCTCGATTACCCGACATTTGCGAAGCTCGCATCCGAGCAGTCGGTCAAGGTCATAATGAAATTCTTTGAATAACCATAAGTAAAAAAAGCACCCCGATCTCGGGGTGCTTTTTTTATTCAAGTCCCTTGAGGACTTCCTCTTTAATTGCGTTATAGTCATCAAAATCGACCGAGAAAAGCTCGCTCTCGTGACGGCACTGACCGTTTTTGAGATATGCTCTTATATCGTCGAATATAAGTACCTTCTTAAGAAGCGCATCCGCCTTTTCATCGCCGTACTTTTCGCGGTAACGGGTAATAAGCTCGTAATCCGCTATTCCGCGCTGAAGGTTCTTATAGCGCAGAGAAAGCAAGGGTCTGCCGTTATATCCGGGATAAACGAAGCAGGTGTCTCCCGCTTCAAACGCAGAGTGTCGAACGTCAAGGCGCGGATTCTCCGACCAGATGGTATATGCCCAACGGGCAAAGCCGTCAAAGCCGACGAATGAGGTCATGAGGCCTATCGCTCTCGATTCAATGGGATGAGAAGAAATGAAGGTATTCGGCTTCATATTGCGGTCACAGCAGACGTACCACAAAAACGTCTTATCAGGATAGGTCGACTGATACTCCTTAAGACGGTCGAACTCCTTGACGGTACAGCCGAGGTAAGGAACGAAGTCGTCGATGCGGTCGTGGAACTGACCGATGAACTCGGCGTGGTTGATCGCACAGGAGCCGCGGAAGGACGGTGCAATGCTCTTCAGCATATCCAAGCTTCTGCTATAGCGCTCGGGATCTGCCGGCTCGTCGGCAGCGATACGCACCTTATCTATCTGTTTTGTGTCAATAAAGTACCTTTCAAGCGCCTTTACGTATGCGATTATATCGTCGCCTCGGCGAAGATACTTCTGCGCACCGTCGCTCTCGTCGAGATAGCGCACCTTGATATCCTCGGGGTATTCGTCTATCGGGTCGCCGCAGGGATAGCCCTTTACGCCCCAAAGATTGACAAGACCGAACACCTCGATGACCTTATCGATACCCGCTTCAGCATAGGTATCAATGATCCTCTGCATTTTAGAGAAATCGTATTCAAAGCTTCCGTCAAGCTTTTTCGTGACGAAAACGGAGGAATATTCAAACATATTGCCGCCGTAACGGTGATCAGATTCGCAGAGCTGACCGCCCCACGGGATCTCGCTCACGCATATTGAGACTGCCTTCTGCCCGAGATCTGCCATGCTCTTTGCGTAGGGCTTCATAAGGTCGAAATGCTCGTCAGACCAAAGACGAACGTCAGCGTGACGCGCGAGGTTGCAGTGATGCTGCCAGAGGTCGAGGTGGAATCTCCAATTACGACTGTCATCAAGGACTGCATCGTAAACCTTTGCAGTCAGCTTGAATGAAGCCACCTCTTTTTCGTCCTCACCGTAAAGAGAATGATAGACCTTGACTACGGTATCGTACTCCCCTGCCACGGTGTCCTTTTCGCTTTCAAGCTCGATATATATCGAGGTCGGCATATTTGCGTAGGTCTCAACAACGTCCTGGTTAAGGAGGATATCCGCCTTTTTCGTCTCGTCGTCGTCGAAGAACATTCCGATGTGATGCAAGCTGACCTTAAGCGGCGAATTTACCGCAACGCGGAATCTGTCGTGGCCGCTCAGCGCCTTGCCCGGCGCGACCTTTTCAAAGTCCGAATACCAGTCGCCGCGCGAAAGCGACACGCTGTAGTGCTTGTCGGACTGAAGGATAAGCTGACAAGCGGCGCGGTCGTTTTTCGCCATTACAAGTGCATTTATCCCTTTAGGACAAGCTTCCTTATAATTATATTCAAGGCGGTAAGCTTCGTTTGTAAGTAGAGCTTTAGTGAGCATGATTATTCCTCTTTATCGGTCGTTTCTTCTTTTGCGTCTTCTTTTTTGGACTTCTTCGATTTCTTGACTACGAGTATTACGGTAACGACAACGGCAATAGCTACGACGACCGCCGCGACTGCAATAATAACGACAGTCAGATCAAGATCTCCGCCGTCCTTTTCCGTCTTCAGCTTCGTAAGCTGATCGACAACGTTTGCACGTGCCGAAAGCGCGAATGCCGAAAGATTTGTCATAATAAAGCTGTACGTGCCGTCCTCGTTTACGATAACGTCGGTCATACAGAGCTTTCCGTCGTTGTTCCAGTAATAAGCCGCGATATCAAGATCAGCGGTCTTTTCGCCGAATTCATAATTCAGTGCAGGAAGCGTGACCTTAACGGGCGTTTCGATCTTTACGTTCTTATTTACTTTCTTGACGGTGTAATCGAATATAACTGCGTCGTTTACTACCTTCGAAAGCTTTCTCATATACCCGGTATACTTCGTTCCCGAGTAGACTCTTTTAACCGAGAACGACAGTCCGTCAAGACCCTCCGCCTCAATAGTATGGTAGGATGCGGTCAGCGACTGTATCTTCGACTGCATTTTGAACTTCTGAATACCGAGCGCGCGTCCGTAATAAACGTCCTCGTTTACTTCCTCGGTAACGAGAATCGGAGCGTCGTCTGCCTTTTCACCCGAAAGCTTAACGTCACGCATCACGGTCCAGATCTTCGGCTCGCGGTTTTCACCCTCATTTTTACCGCAATTTATCATTTTGAATTCAATGCGGTTACTGTAGACGGTGATCGTCATCGCCTGAATGATATAAGGATCGTCCGCGCCGAGCCAATCGGGGTTGAGAGAATACTTATAGTAGGCAGCAGAGCCCATAAACGACGTAATGAACGAGGTCGGAGCAACGGATCTGTCGTTTACTACTGCACCGTTTGCATCGTAATGAGTAACACGTTCAAACGTATCGGACGAAATATATACCGATTCTCCGTCGCCGTGATTATGTCCGTAAAGATAGATGGCATTATCATACTTATTCATTACGTTCATGAAATTGGTATAATGATCGCCCTTGATTCCGTAATCGTCATTTCTCGTCATATTACGGCTGTCGTAAAGCGGATAGTGCCCCGTTATGAACACGGTCTTGTCAGCGCCGATCTTCTCAAGAGTTCTGTCGAGCCAACTTAGAGTGCCTGTAGTATAATACGTAGACTGGTTATACGGGGGATTTATGATTATGAAGTCAACTCCATTTATAACGTAATGTGCTCCGAGCCAATGATCGGGGAACATTCCTCCGCTCGCATCATCCTCGTGAACGTACAGATCAACGGGATAACCGCAGGTCGCGAGCATCATATTGACAAATCCCTCGTAGGAGTTATAGTCGCCTGTCGTGAACTGACCGTCCTTAAGACGACCGACCTCATGGTCGTGGTTACCGCACGCCCAAAGAGTCAGTCCCGTCTTGGACGCTTTAGACGCATACTTCTGATACTGCGATACGGTTCTGTCGTAGACATCAAGCTCCCAGCGCAAATTGCCTCCGCCGTCCTGGTTATCCGACGTGATATCTCCGCCGACGAGAAGAAGGTCTATCCCCTCCTTTTCGAGAGCGTCCATAGCGGTTATAAACGCCTGACGGATATACGGCTTCTTATTCTGAAGCTTATAGTCTGTATGCGGGTCGGATATCGTTCCGATGGTTATAAGCGGCTTATCTGCGCCGTTATTCGTTTCGGTGCCCGTTTCAGCCGCAGCGCTCATCGGAAGCATTCCGATAACGAGCATCACTGCTATCAAAACGGTCACGATATTTTTGAAGCGGATCATAAATACCTCCGTATTTATACCCAAATCGGTATTGTAAAAAACTTTACAATACCGATTCAGAATCAATTATTTATTTTTTACCTTTTTGGGATTTTTCGGACCGAATGCGATCCAAATAACTACTGTAGCGACAAGGCATCCGACTCCTATCAGAACTGCGATAAGGATCGTGTAATCCGTCTCATCGTTTCCGCCCTTCTTTCCGCCATTATCGGGATCGGAAGTATCGGGAGGAGTAGTTTCGCTCGGCTTCGTGGTATCATCTTCTTCGGAAGTCGAGGTGTCGGGAGGAGTTGTGGTCGTGGAAGGATCGGTCGTATCGGTGGGAGCCGTAGTATCCACGGTAGTATCATCGGAGGGCTTCGTAGTAGTAGAGCTCGAAGCGGATCCGTAGACCTCCTTCGCGGTAGGCGCCTTATACTGACCGAAGTCAAAGGCGCGAACGACGTTATCACTCGCGGTGTAGATGATCTTGCCGGTCGAACGGTCGACGTCAACCATCTGCGGTTCATCATTAAGACCTATCGAAGCACAGTCTATCGAGGTCGAGATGTCGCCTCTCGCTATGTCGATAACATGTATCTTACCTTCACCCTGCATACCCGAAACGGAGATGATGCTTCCGTCGTAGTAGGTACAGCCCTGAATGTACGGGATATAATCGACGTCAAACTGATCTATTATGTTCTTTTTATTGAGGGTAACGACCTTACAGCCGTATGCAGAGGAAGACGTGCCTGCCTTAGCAGAGGGAAGCTTGAAACGGAAGAATCTCGTCGTCATGCTCGCATCACGTGCAACGAATGCAATAAGCTCATTTTTATCGGTATCTATAACGAAGTTACCGTAAGAACGAACGTCGCCGTTGTCCTTCTTCGATTTCCAAAGATCAAGGTCGTTTACGAATCCGATCTTAATGATCTGAACGAGCTGCGCGGTAAAGGTGGAGCCGTTCTCCGTAATTCTGTAAACACAGAGGTGGCCTTCCTTGCGGTCGGTCTGCGATTCGTAGGTGTTGTAAACGTTAGCATAAAGAAGCGGATATTTATCGCCCTTTGCGTAGAATACGTCGCTGAAGGAAACCGCGTTACAGAACGGCTTTATCTTATTAAGCGAGCCGAGCTGGAAGGTAGCGACCTGTGCGCCGGTCTTATAATCCGAAACGTAGCAGTTGCCCTCTTTATCGAACATAAAGAGCTTGCCGTTGTAGAGCGCACCGTCCTGCTGAGAATTAACGGTTGAAACGATCTTCTGCTTGAAGGTATGCGTAGCGGAAATATTGGACTTAAGAACAGCATCGGATCCGCTCGTTGTAATATTGAAGCGGAAGTATGCTACGCCGGGGTAAGAGTTCTTGATGTACTGGATCGAATACTGCGAGAGATCGGTACCGCCGGACGCCAGAAGCTTGAGGTTAGCGTCGTATGCGAAATACTTGACGAGCGCGTCGCCGCTTCCTGCGAGCTGAGTAAACTCGGAAATGGGAAGATACGTCTTACAGTACTGTCCCGACGCCTTCTTATCAACCTTACCGTTTGCAAGAATTGCGCCGTTTGCGTACTCTACCTTGATTCCGTAGATAGAGCCGTTGTAGGTGAGCTCCGTTTCGGGAGCGTTAGCGTTGACTACCGTCTTAACGCCCGACGTGATAACGTCAGAGATCGACATATTCGCGCCGTTCGTCTTTTTCATTACGATCTTGAAGGTCGTTGCGCTCGGATACTTTTCCTTGATCGACGCCATCGTGATCTTGCCGCCGTCTGCGCCCCAAGCGTTTCCGTTGTTTCCAAGATAGTTATTTGCGTGGTCGTAAGCGAAGTACATAAGCTTGTATCCCGCTCCGATAGTCACCTCGGTGAAATCGGAGATGGAAATATGTCTGCCTATACGTACGTTGCTTGCGGAGTCGGTGTTCATACCGTTTGCGGAGGAAACCGTGCCGAGCTCCCAAAGGCCGTTGGTGTTAGCTGCGGGGCCGTCTTCGTGCTTAGGAGCAACGATGTTGCGCTTAAGAGTCCAGATAGTGGGATAAGTGCCGGGGCCGGTCTGCTTTCCGCAGTTTATCATCTTGAATTCGATTCGGTCGGCATAAATGCTTATGGTCATCGCCTGAATGATCTGAGGATCCGCAGCACCGAGACCGCCCTTATCGAAATCGTTAGCGTAGTAACCTGCCGAGCCCATAAACGCAGTTACGAACGAGGAAGGAGTTACGGTTCTGTCGTTAATAACTCCGCCGTTTGCATCGTAGTGCGTGATTCTTTCAAATACGTCGCCGGATATATATCCGAGGTTCTGACCTACACCGCCGTGGTTATGTCCGTAAAGGTAGATAGCGTTATCGTACTTGCTCATTACCTTGACGAAATTATCGTACGATGCATTTTCAAGACCGTAAGTCGGAGTAGTTATACCGCGGTTATCGGTAAGAGGATAGTGTCCGATAATAAACACTGTCTTATCTGCACCGATGCCGGCAAGCGTTTTATCAAGCCAGTTGAGAGTTCCGACGGAATAGTCCTCGAACGCATTATAAAGTCCGTTCAAAACTATGAAATCAAATCCCTCAAGGTTGTAATGAGCGCCGAGCCAGCGGTCAAGATATATGGAGGGTGTTTTAGGATTGTCGTCCTTCTGTGTATAAAGCGAAATCGGCTTACCTGCGGAATTAACCATAATATCCTGGAAGCCCGCGTAGGAGTCGTAGTCACCGTCGACGATTCCGCCGGTCAGACGTCCGACCTCGTGGTCGTGGTTACCGCACGCCCAAAGGGATATTCCGGTCTTGGACGCGATGGTAGAATACGCCTCATACTGCGATACCGTTCTGTTGTAGGTATCCTTATCCCAACGGAGATCTCCGCCGTTGTCCTCGTTATCAGAGGTTATATCGCCGCCGACGAGAAGAAGGTCGATGCCCTCTTTCTTCAGGGTCTTCAGCGCCGTAATATAGGCGGGACGAATGTAGGGATCAATCGTCTGAAGACCGTAGTCGGTATGCGGGTCGGACACAGCTCCGATCACGAGCAGAGGTTCTTCGCCCGCGGGATAAACGGGTCCCGTAATATCGGACCAGTCCGGAGCTTCAGGGGGCTTGGGCTTATCGTAATCGTCGGGCTTTTCGCCGATGGATACGATGAGCTCGGTAATATAGCAACCGTAGTAATTCTTTTCTTTATTGGCGTCGTTTACAAAATCGGGTTTTCCGGAAAGAGGATTATAGAATCCGAAGAGGAGCTGATCTCCTGCTTTAAGCTCAACCGAGGATGCCATAACGTCAGAGCTCTGCTCCGTCGTAGAGGACACGAACGAATCGAGCACGGTGACAACACCGCCCGAAACCTTCATTACGAGGGCTCCGATAGACAGCGTATCGCCGTTATACGATTTAATATTCGTAACTGTAAGTGCTTCCTTGAAGTCGTACGTTCCGTCTGCGGGAGCGGTAAACTCAGCCGCAATAGGACCGCTGTGAACGTTTGCGGTAACGTAATACTTGCCGTCGAGAGCACCGGGGCGGAATGCTCCGCCTACTTCACTGTATTTTGCCTTATGGTTTAAGTACCAATCGTTCGGACCCATTCCCGACTTGTAGTTATTAACTGACGAAAGCCAAGGGCTGGGAGATCCGGTAGACGCTTCGTCGGCATTAACGGCGATGAAGGGTGCCTTAAAGGCATCAACGGGTTCTCCGGCGGCTATTTCGTTATAAGTACGGAGCGCCCACGCGCCTTTCACGGGGAGTTCCCAATTGCCTGCGTTTTGCTTGTCTGTAAATCTCCAGTCGGTAGGAAGCTTCCATTCCTGGTACTCGGGAGCGGAAGCGCCGCTCTTGGACTGACCTGCTCCGCTGAGCGTTTCCGCAATTATGCCTATCGGAAGCATTCCGAATACAAGCATCGCTGCAATTATTGCAGTAAGAATCCTCTTAAAGTTGCTCATAAATATCTCCTTAATATGATATCACCCTATTTTAACATTTTTATTGTGAAAAGTCAACACTTTTGGCGCGTTTTTCGTTGTCGAAAATGTAAATTTCACAATAAAAAATCCCCCGCAGTTTTATTGCGGGGGTTCTTATCAGATATCGACCTTCAAAACCTGGTTTTTATTGGCACTTTCGAAGGTGCATTCCATCACCTTCATTACACGCCGCATCTGGTCGTGAGTAACGATCTGCGTTTCTCTTCCGTCGATCGAGGCGCAGAAATTGCGGTAAAAGTCGTGAACGTCAGACTGCGGCATTGGCACTTCAAAGGTATCGACTGTGTCCTCATCACGCGGAGCCATAGTCTTCGTAAGTCCCGACTCTGCCTTGATGGGCGTTGCGTCCTTTTCCTCGCCTGCGCGCTTGACGACGACCTTCATCGGCTCGTTCCAGTTTACGATAATTGCCGTTCCCTTGTCGCCTCTTGCGTAGAAGCGGGGCATATTTATATAGTTGCTCGTACCGACCTCGATCGTATAATCAACGCCGTTTTCAAAGCCGAGAACGATATGACATCCGTCGTCGACCTCAGTATTCGTAACGTGGTCAAGACGCGCGTAAATGCTCTTTATCTTAACGTCCTCAAGAATCATTATTGCCTGGTCGATGAGGTGTACACCCCAGTCGAGGACCATTCCTCCGCCCTCGTGCTTGACCTTTCTCCAGTCACCGGGAATACCGCGCGAGCCGTGTATACGGCTTTCGATATTAAGCATCTTACCGATAGTTCCCTTTTTGTATAGGTCTGCTATACGCATCTTATCGGTATCCCAACGGCGGTTCTGATGCACAGTAAAGAGCTTGCCGACCTTATTTGCGACGGCAATGATCTCTTCAAGCTCCTCGGAATTCATGCAAACGGGCTTTTCGCAGATAACGTTCTTGCCCGCCTCAAGAGCCGCGATGGCGATCTCCTTATGATGGTCGTTAGGCGTGGCAACGGTAACTATATCGACCTCGGGATCACGAAGCACCTCGTCAAGCGTCTCATAAGCACGGATGCCGTTTTCAACGGCGAGCGCGCGGCGCTCTTCCTTGATGTCGTAAATGCCTGCGAGCTCAACTACGTCGCTCTTCTGAGCAAATCCGACGTGCCAGCCACCCATTCCGCCGTAACCAACGACGACTAATTTCTTTTTGTCTGCCATTTTTATTTCCTCGCAGTGAACATTATGCCCAGCTCATAGTCCCGGGCTTGGGGTCGTTTATGATGAGAGGACGAAGGAAATCTACCGCCTTCTTAAGTCCCTCGTCGATGGACATCAAGCTGTCCTCGTGCTCGATCGACATAACTCTGTCGTAGCCGCTAAGCTGAAGCGCCGAGATCATATCTCTCCAGTAGCTTGCGTCATTACCGAAGCCGACTGCGCGGAAGATCCAGGAGCGGTTAAGCTCGTCGCCGTAGTGCTTGGTGTCAAGAACGCCGTTTTTCGCGGTATTGTACTTGTCGATCTTGGTGTCCTTTGCGTGAACGTGATAGATGGCGCCCGAAAGCTCACGTATAGCCGCAACGGGATCTATTCCCTGCCAGATAAGGTGAGACGGGTCGAAGTTCGCGCCGAGCGTGTCACCGACCTCGCGTCTTATGCGGAGCATGGTTTCGGGATTATATACGCAGAAGCCGGGATGCATCTCGAATGCAATTCTCGTTACGCCGTGCTCACGGGCGAAGGCGGCCGTCTCGTGCCAATAAGGGAGAAGCACATCGTTCCACTGCCAGTCGAGTATCTTAAGAAAATCATCGGGCCAAGGGCAGGTCACCCAGTTCGGGTACTTCGCGCCCTCGTGGTCTCCGGGACAGCCCGAGAAGGTAATAACGGTGTCAATTTCAAGCTGTTCCGCAAGAAGGACCGCATTTTTGAAGTCAGCGTCAAAGCTTTTTGCGATTTCCTTGTCGGGATGAACGGGGTTTCCGTGGCATGCAAGCGCGCAGATATTGATCGCGTGCTTGTTGAAGGTCTCGCGGAACTTGTAAAATTCATTTTTGTCGGTAAGGAGCACCGCGGGATCGCAGTGGCTTTTTCCGGGATATCCGCCTGCGCCGATCTCGACGGTATCAACGCCGATATCGTTCATTATCGAAAGAGTTTCGTCAAGAGTTTTCGTGCCGTAAAGGTTTGCAAGAACGCTTAATTTCATAATTATTACCTGCCTTAAAAATATTAAGATCGAAATGCGCCGATCCTCGGCGGCTTTTATACGCCAATCTTATAATAACAAATTACCGGCGTATTTTCTATACCGATTTTGCCTTAAATTTGCACAATTTTATTGTATAGTAATCAGCTTTTGTTGTCAAGACAAATTTGTTGCTGAAACAACAGCTTTTCTTGCCGTTTTAATCACAAAAACAATGCCCCGCAGTAAACTGCAGGGCATTGATCTTTAACTCAAAAGCGCTCTGTCGGAAGCGAACTCCGCACCCGACGCCTTGGTGAACATTTCAAGGAGAGCTTCGATCGTAAGATTCTTCTTTTCCTCGCCGCGAACGTCAAGAATTATCTTTCCCGCGTTCATCATGATAAGACGGTTTCCGTAAGCGATAGCGTCCTTCATATTGTGAGTTACCATAAGCGCGGTAAGAGAATTTTCCTTGACAAGACGGTCTGTGATCTCAAGGACCTTCGCCGCGGTCTTGGGGTCAAGAGCAGCAGTGTGCTCGTCGAGAAGCAAAAGCTTCGGACGCTTGAGAGTCGCCATAAGAAGCGTTATCGCCTGACGCTGACCGCCCGAAAGAAGACCCATCTTCGTCGTCATTCGGGTGTCGAGTCCGAGGTCAAGCTCCTTAAGCTCCTCGCGGTACTTCGCCTTGTCCTTCTTGGTTATCGCCCACTTGAAGCCGCGCGTCTTACCGCGTCTGTCGGCGATGGCGAGGTTTTCCTCGACCCACATGTCTGCCGCAGTTCCCATCATAGGATCCTGGAAAACGCGGCCGATATATTTCGCTCTCTTGTGCTCGGGCAGACGGGTCACGTCAACTCCGTCTATCACGATACTTCCCTTATCAACGGGATAAACGCCCGCGACCATATTGAGTATCGTCGACTTACCCGCACCGTTACCGCCGATGACAGTTACGAAATCGCCGTCCTCGAGGGTAAGCGAAACGTCTGAAAGCGCTACCTTTTCGTTAACGGTACCGCCGTTAAAAATCTTCGTTACGTTCTTGATCTCAAGCATTGCTCTTTACCTCCTTCTGTGCCTTCTTTTTGCCGTATCTCTTCTTGAGGTAAGGCGCTCCGAGGAATATTGCGATAATAGCCGCGGAGAGCATTTTAAGAAGCTCTGCCTTGATGTCGAAGAATAGGACGAGCTGATATACGAGGAAGTAGATTACACCGCCGAGAACAACTCCGATAAGACGCGGAATGAATCCCGAGGAGATCTTTGAAACTATCGCCTCACCGACAACGACTGCCGCAAGACCGATAACGATCGCACCGCGTCCCATATTGATATTGTAGCCGTTGCTGTACTGAACGAGAAGCGCGCCCGAAAGAGCAACTATACCGTTGCTGATAACGAGGCCGAGAACCTTTGCGAAGTTTGTATTGATACCCTGTGCGCGGCTCATATTCGGGTTGTTACCCGTCGCACGGAGCGAAGCGCCGAGCTCTGTTCCGAAGAACCAGTAAAGGATCGCGATAACGACTGCAACGAAGCCGAGCAGGATAAGGTCGGTGTTTCCGATACGTTCCTCGAGGGGAACGATGGGAAGGAGGTCCTGCTCAAAGAAGGTAAAGGACAAGCTCGAGCCGGCGAGCAAGAGATTGACAGTCCAGAGCGACTGCTGAGTAAGTATTCCCGCGAGTATCGGCGGAATACCGAGCGCGGTATGAAGAAGTCCCGTAACGAGACCGCAAAGCATTCCGGCAAGAGTGGAAAGCAAAATTGCCACCCATATATTCATTCCGCTCTGGAAAGCGATGATACACACAGCAGCACCTGTCACGATAGAGCCGTCGACCGTAAGATCGGCAATGTCAAGTATTCTGAAGGTGATGAACACGCCTATCGCCATAATGCCCCAGATCATGCCCTGTGCGGCAATGCTCGGCGCGGTTCCTCCAAGATAGCCAAAAAATTCCGTTAAAAATTCCATTTCAAATATCCTCTTAAAAACGCAGAGTGCGGAGCCGCATTTTCACGCGGCTCCGTTGCTCAATAATAGCTTTATTATATTACGCCTCGTCGCCCATGTCAATAGCAACGTAACCGGCATCTTCAAGTTTCTTGGTGTCGATACCGAGCTGTGCGCACTTGACGGGGTTATACATCTTTGTGAATTCGGTTGCGTACTCGATAGGCATATCGGTGACCGAGATCTCGCCGTCGAGGATCTTTATTGCCATGTTACCGGTTGCAACGCCGAGATCGTAGTAGTCGATCGAAAGAGTAGCAACTCCGCAGCCGGAGCAGATTCCGGATTCGCCTGCAATAAGGGGCGTGTTTCCGATAGCACCGTTGATAGCGCCCGCGCATTCAGCGACTGTATTGTCCGTCGGAGCATAGATCACGTCGCACTCAGCTGCCTTTGCAGCGACAGAAGCTACGTCGTTCGAGTCGGAGAAGGGATACTCCTTGATGTCGCTCTTCTTGATTCCGAGCTTAACGAGCTCGTCCTTAATGACCTTCACCTGATACTTGGAGTTTGCCTCTGCCGAGCAGTAAAGAAGTGCAACGGTCTTGGCGTCCGGGAAAAGGTCCTTTACCATCTTCGCCTGTTGATCGAGGGGAGCAAGATCGGCAGTACCGGAAATGTTCTTTCCGACAGTACCCGTAAAGTTCTTGATTCCGAGAGCAACGCCGTACTCGGTGATCGAGGTGCCGAGGATCGGGATCTTTCTCGTTCCGCCGACTGCCGCCTGAAGAGCGGGAGTAGCGTTTGCCATGATGAGGTCGACCTTCTTGTTTACAAGGTTGGTAACAATAGTCGTACAGGTCGTCGTATCGCCCTGAGCGTTGTTTTCAATGATAGTAACCTTTTCGCCGTATTTTGCCTTAAGGGTGTCGATAAATCCCTTGGTTGCCGCGTCGAGAGCAGGATGCTGAACGAGCTGGCAGATACCTACCGTGTATTCGCCGTCGGAGTTTACCGTGACCTTTTCGTCGGTCGGCGTGGTGCAGGATGCAAGAGCAAGAAGCATAGCCGCCGTTATAATAAATGTGATCAGTTTTTTCATTTTTCTGAACCGTCCTTTGGATTTGTGATGCACCTATCATAACACAGCGATATGTATAAGTCAAGCAAATGTTTTTAATCTTTACATAACTTTTTATTATGCTATCGCATTATTGACAACGTATCCCTTTTATTGTATCATTAGAGCAGCAAATAAAGGAGATCACACGTATGGACTTCAAAAACATTCCGAACAAGTATAGACCCATTCCCTTCTGGTCGTGGAACGAAAAGCTGAACACCGAAGAGACTGCAAAGCAGATCGAGCTGATGCACGGTGTCGGCATAGGCGGCTACTTTATGCACGCGCGCGGCGGTCTTCAGACCGAGTATATGGGTAAGGAATGGTTCGACAACATCGAAACCGGCGTAGAAATGGGCAAAAAGCTCGGAATGGGCGCTTGGGCGTACGACGAAAACGGCTGGCCGAGCGGCTTCGGAAACGGCGTCATAAACGGCAAGAGCGTAAAATATCAGCAAAAAACGCTCTTCTGTGAAAAGGGAAAAAGGGGAACCGAAACGACGATAGCGAATATCGACGGCTACCATTTCTATTATAAGGTGAACCCCTTTTACGTCGATCTGCTCGATAAGGAAGTAACTAAAGCGTTTATTGACGAAGTGTATCTCCCATATTACGAAAAGTACGGAAAGGATCTTTGCGGCTTCTTCACAGACGAGCCGCAGCTTTCGCAGGACGGTATTCCGTGGAGCTTGACTTTGCCCGAAGAGTATAAAAAGGAGTATGGCGAGGATCTTATATCCGTCCTCCCTGCCCTATATTTTGAGATCGGTGACTACAAAAACGTTCGAATCAAATTTTGGCGTCTTATCACTAAGCTCTTTTCTGCAAGCTTCTCAGGACAAATATTCAAGTGGTGCGACGAGCGCGGTCTTAAATTCACAGGACACATGGTAATGGAAGAAATGCTCGTCGGTCAGCTCAAGCCGAACGGCGCGATAATGTCGAATTATAAAAACTTCCACATTCCGGGAATGGACTGCCTCGGCCGTCAGAAGATACAGAAAACGACCATATATCAGGTAGCGTCGGTCGCAGAGCAGTTCGGTAAAAAGCAAGTTCTTTCCGAAACGTTTGCACTCACCGGCTGGAACGTCAGCTTCGAAGAACAGAAGCAGATGTTTGAGTGGCAAATGGTGCGCGGAATAAATCTGCTCTGCACTCATCTTGCCGCTTACAGCTTGCGCGGAATCAGAAAAAGAGACTATCCTGCGGCGTTCTCGTACCAGGAGCCGTGGTGGGAAAAGTATAACGTTTTCGTCGATTACGTAAGCCGTATCGGCATGCTGCTTGCGGAGGGCAAAAAGGAATGCGACACGCTTCTCATCCACCCTCAAACGACTACCTGGACGCTCTATAACGGCGATGACGGAAACGCAGAGATCGAAAAGCTCGAATGCCGCTTTAACGAAGCGATCGATACCCTTGAGAAAAAGCATATCCGCTTCCATCTCGGTGACGAAACGCTGATGGAGGAATACGCACGCGTTGAAAACGGAGCGCTGATAATCGGCGAGCAGAAATATACGTCGGTCGTCGTTCTTCCCGACACAGTCCTTTTCGATTCGACTCAAAAGCTCCTTTCCGAGCTTGAAAATCAGGGCGGTAAGATATACTACGGCACAGATGAAATCAAGCCCGACAACATAGTTGACCGTGAGGAGATCGTATATACGAAGCGTTCCTTTGACGAATTTGATATGTACTATTTCGTAAACACGGCAGATGAAAAGCTTGACGCAAAGATCGCAAATGGAACGCACATTCTCAACGCTATAAACGGAGATACAGAGCCGTTTGACGGCGTTATAACCTTTGAGCCGTCGGGAAGCGCGGTCGTTCTCGATTACCGCAAGCCCGTCGAAAAGCCGGAAGCAAAGGCGGAAAGCGAAGCCCTCGATCTCGGAGGCGAATGGGAGATAGTCGGCGGCGATCCGAACGCGATAACTCTCGATAAATGCACTTATTATTTCGACGGCGAGCTTATCGAGGAAAACGGTCCCGTCATCTCGATTCAGGAAAAAGCGTGCGCGCTTGAGCGCAAGGTAAGGATCGATATGAAATATTCGGTAAAGGCAGAGCATCTGCCGAGCGAGCTTTACCTCGTAACCGAAACTCCCGATATATTCAAGTTTTTCGTAAACGGCAAAGAAGTTGAGAAGAAGGACTGCGGATACTACCGCGACAGAGTATTCCGCAAGCTTGATATAACGGATTATTTCAAGGTCGGAGAAAACGAGATCCTCGTCGTCTGCGACTTCGAGCAAAGCAAGACCGTATATGAAAATCTTAAGAAATCAAGGATCTTTGAAACGGAGCTAAACAAGTTCACCTACGATATGGAGATCGAAAGCGTCTATCTTATCGGCAACTTCTCGGTAAAAACGGAAAGCGAGTTCGAGCTTCTCGATAAGAACGCGGTCAGATATAACGGCGAGTTCGTCATTTCCGCGCCGAAAAATAAGATCAAGCTCTCCGCACTCGAGCGCCAGGGCTTCCCGTTCTTTAACGGCAAGCTGACCGTCAAAAAGACCTTCGATCTCAAAAAAGGCAATTACAAGCTCGAGTTTAACAAGATGCTCGCATCGGCGGTTTCCGTAAAAGTGAACGGCGTCGATGCAGGAGATATTCTCTTCCGCCCCTACTCGATGGATATTTCTCCTTATATCATCGACGGCGAGAACGAGATCGAGCTTTCGATCATAACGTCGCTTCGCAATCTCCTCGGTCCTCATCACATCGACGAGGGAGAGACCTACGAGGTCACACCCGCCTGCTTCCATAAAGAGGACACTCTGTGGGGCACTTGGGCAAAAAAACCGTGGAACGACGGCTACTGCTTCGTAACAAACGGAATCGGATAACAGAAAAGCGACCGATATTCGGTCGCTTTTCATTATACTGTTTTTCAATCGGCTATCGTTTTCTTTTCCGACTCTTTTGCAAAGGTATCAACGACCTCCGCGCTCTTATCAAAATGAGTAAGGCAACCCGCTCCGCCAACGCATCCGCCGACGCACGCCATTCCCTCGATAAAGTTTCCATTGAGCTTTCCCTTTTTGAGCATCAGAAGCGCCTTTCGGCACTCGTCGATGCCATTACAAACAACGGGCTTAACTTCAAAATCGCTTCCGCTTTCCTTTAGCGCCTGCGCGACTGCCTCGGAAAGTCCTCCCGTGCGTCCAAAGCTTCTGCCGTAGGGTGAGGCGACGCTGTCGAGCTCGCTTTCCTCAAGCTCAGCAATGCTTATATCGCGGCTTCTGAAGAGCGCGTAAAGCTCCTCAAAGGTTATCACCGCGTCGATCACGCTCTTGTTATCCCCGAGATTCAGTTCGTCCTTTTTAGCGGTACAGGGGCCGACGAAAATGATCTTCGCATCGGGATCGTTCTTCTTTATAAGCTCGCCCGTTGCGATCATCGGCGACGGATTATGTGACACGTAACCGACAAGCTCGGGGAACTCCTGCTTTACGTACGAAACGAATGCGGGGCAGCAGGACGAGGTCAGTATTCCCTTCTCCGTAAGCTCCTTCGCCTCGTTCACGGCAACGATATCGGCACCGACCGCCGCCTCGATAACGTGAGTAAAGCCGAGCTTTCGAATGCCGGAAATGAGCTGACCGCGCTTTGCATAATTGAACTGACTTGCAAATGCAGGAGCAACAACGGCGTATACGTTATTTTTCTTACCGAAATCACTCTTTTTGATTATATCGACCGCGTCGAGAATAAACGACTTTTCGGATATTGCACCGAACGGACAGATATAGGAGCAAGCACCGCAGGCGGTACATTTATCGTTATCTATCGACGCCGCCTTCGTTTCGGACATCGAGATCGCATTGACCTTGCAGGCGAGCTCGCAGGGACGCTTGAAGTTGAGTATCGCCTGGAACTGGCAGGCGCTTGCGCACTTTCCGCACTCGATGCACTTGCTCTTATCAATATACGCCTTCTGCTGACGGTCAAAGGATATCGCGCCCTTCGGGCAGACGTTCTCGCAACGGTGCGCAAGACATCCGCGGCAGGCGTTCGTGACCTCGTAACCGCCGACGGGGCATTCGTCGCAGGCAATATCGATAACCTCGATTATGTTGGGGTTCGCCTTGTGACCGCCGATGGCAAGCTTGACTCGCTGACCGAGGATCGCCCTCTCCTTGTAGACACAGCAACGCATCGTCGGAGTGTTACCGGGAACGATCTGCTCGGGTATTTCGGTTATGTTTTCAACGAGCGTTGCGTTCCAAGCGTTGCGCGCAACGTCGCGAAGCACCATGAATTTCAGATGCTGTACTTTAGTATCAAATTTTCTCGTATTCATCGTTTCCTTATTCCTTGACTGAAGATTCCTTCGGCAGATATTTCGCTATATTATCTCTCAAAAACTCGATAAACCGCTTTGACGCAATAGGCAAAAGCTCATCGCTCAAATAGGATATACCGACTGTACGCGTGACGGGCTTCTTTATAGGAACTGTCTTTATTCTGTACGACGCACGGTCAAGTATCATCGACGGCAGTATACTTACGCCGATTCCCTTTTCGACCATAGAGAGGATCGTATGGTCGTCGTGTATCCTGTACTTGATGTCCGGGGTGATATTCTCCTTTTCGAATGCAGCAAGAACGGTATTGATACCGCCCTCGTCGGTAAGGATCAGCGGCTCCTTCGACATTTCGCGAAGCGTCACACTATCCTTGCCCGCAAGAGGATGACCCTCCGGAAAAACCGCAAGGAACGAGTCCGACGCTATCGGAATACTGACGAGCCCGCTCGACGCCTCGGGATAAACGAAGCCGAAGTCAATGCTTCCGTTTCTTATCTGCTCGGGCAGAGTCGTATTATCTCCCTGCGAAAGAACGAAGCGGATACCGGGATATTCGCGTCCGAAATCGCTCATCGCACCGGGAAGGAGCCGTTGAGACATACTCGAGAAGGTTCCTATCCTCACCTCGCCCGAGGAAAGCCCCGTGATCTCGGCAACTCGGTTGAAAAGCTCGTTATGCGAATTTACAAGCTTCTTAACGAACGGATAAAGCGCCTCGCCCTCTCCCGTCAGGAGAATCTCCTTTCGGCTGCGGACGAAAAGCGTGACCGAAAGCTCCTTTTCGAGAGTTCTTACCATCTGACTGACCGCCGCCTGCGTGTAGCCGAGCGCTTCAGCGGCACGGGTAAAGCTTTTACATTCAACTATTTTACAAAACGCAATATATTTAGTCATTGCCGCCTCCGTGTGATCTATCAATTACATTATACATCCACATACGCGTTTCGTCAAGGAACGAAGAATAAATATATATTCCAAATTATTGCATTTGACTATTGAAAAAGTGGAAGAAAGATAGTATAATGGAAATATCAATATAATTATCATCAAGGAGACAGTACTATGTTTTGTGAAAAATGCGGTGCGCAGCTTCCCGACGACGCAAAATTCTGCGAGAATTGCGGAAGCTCGACCATCCCCGGTGCAGACCCTGCTCCCGCAGCAGCTTACGTAGCAGCTGCCGCTACGGCTCCCGCGGCTCCCTCGGCGTTTTCCCTGGCACTAAAGAAATTCTTCTCGAATAAGAGAAACGTGATCATCGCGGCAGTCGCTCTCTTCCTCGTTATCGCGGCTATCGTTGCGATCATCGTGATCGCTGTCCAGCCGAAGAAGATCTACGTCGACGATTACTTCCACGTTACCTTCAAGGGCGTTGACGGAGAAGGACGCGCTTATCTGAGCATGAGCGAAAAGGAAGCCAAAAAGCTCAAGAAGCTCAACAAGAAGCTCTTTGGAGACGACGATGACGAATCGCTCTTCAGATACATCACCCCGTCCATCGATATGTCCTCGGAGAAGCTTAACTCCCTTAAAAACGGACAGAAGATAAAGATCAAGATCAAGATCGACAAAGAGATATACGACGAGGTCGACGGCTACAAGTTCGTTCTCCGTAACAAGACCGTTAAGGTCAAGGGACTCCACAAGCCCACTCAGCTTGACCTCCTCGACTACATCAAGCCCGGCTTCGGCGGTTACAACGGCTTCGGTAAGCTGGAATCCAACGAGCCCGAGAGCTTCAAGCTTATAAACGGCGTTGAAGCGCGCGTATACTCAAATTACGACGAGCTTCGCATCGAGTTCTACGATACGGATGAGGATTCTTACATATCCTCCGTGCGTGCAGACGTTGACCGTTACAACAAGCTTTCAAACGGCGACACCGTAAAGGTTACCTTAAACGCTTCCGACAGCAACACGAGCGAGATCTACACCGGCTACGGACTTATCCTCGCTTCTCAGACGAAGGAATATACCGTTTCGGGTCTAACTGAGCCGTTGACCTTCAACGTATCGGATAAGGTAAGCTGCTCCTACACAGGTCTCAGCTCTATCGCGCGTCTCGATTTCGTAGTGCCCGGCGAAGCGGCAACTGTCGGCAATTACAAGGTCATATTCTCGAAGTCGACCTCCGAGTATTCGCGTGAATTCTACGTCGAGCTTCAGAACGACGCAGGCGATACCGTAACGTCCTTCACTTATTACGCAGAAAAGTACGAAGATCTCAAGAACGGCGACAAGATCAAGGTCGAGACCTATACCGATATTGAATATATCGTATCGGAATACGGAATCTCGTTCCCGCAGAGCTACGAGGTCGAGGTATCGGGACTTACCGAGCCGTTCAACGCAGACCCCATAAGCCGCGGTACCTACTCCTTCACAGGATACGAGGGCTACGGACAGTTCGCATACGCCCTCGCCGAGGATAAGCTCGTATACAAGTCTGACGACGGCAAGTACACCATTAAGCTTACTCCGAACTTCAATTCCTACAGCTACAGAATAAACGTAGTTGTCGCAGATGCAAACGGAACCAACTTCCTCACCTTTGATTACCACGCATATATCAGCTCGTATATGAAAAACGGTGACACCATTACCTTCTCCTGCAGCGAATGGAGAGACACCCTTAACGGCTACGTAGAGGATTACGGTCTCTACTTCCCCTACAACGTAACATTCACCGCAGAGGGGCTCAAGGCAACGACCCCCGTTAACGTAATGAATAATCTTACCTTCTCCTTCTCCAAGGACGGCGAATATGCGAAGATGTCCGTCGCTCTTAAGGAGAGCGTCATCACCGTTGGCGACTACACGGTCAACCTCTCGCTCGAAAGCTACGAGAGCTGGGGCTCCGAGTACACCAAGGTGAACGTTGAGGTCAAGGATAAGAACGGCACCTCCATCGGTACCGGCTACTACCGTTTCCGCACCAACGATCTCACGGACGGTCAGAAGGTTTATCCCAGTAACTACATAAACGATGCTGACGAAATAGTACAGGCGACCGGAATCGTATTTGACGACGGCGACTTCTACGTAATAGCAAGCTCCAAGTAATAAAGTTATCCCTCTCCCGGCTCGGGAGAGGGATTTTCCTTTTTCTATTGACAAAAAGAAAAACATCTGCTATACTACTTCCATCAATATAAAAAACGGAGGATCATTTTAACAATCATGGACAGTGACAGTGATAATTGTAACTGCGACCGAAGTATTATGATAAATGGCGGCATATCCATTCCCGCTTGGGGCATGGGTGTGCTTTTTTGCGCCCATTTTTCGGTATCGGAAAATAAGGCGGAGGTGATATTCTGATGGAAACGATACACTATATATACATCGGAATAATGCTCTTCTGCGTTATGATGTCGGCATATTTTTCAGCAACGGAAACCGCGTTTTCGTCTCTCAACAGAACGAAGATAAGAACGCTCGTTGAGAAAGGAAACAAAAAAGCCAAGCTCGTAAATAAGCTTCTCGACAATTACGACGCGCTGATTTCGACTATCCTTATAGGCAACAACATCGTAAATATAGCCGGCGCGTCTCTCGGCACGGTGCTCTTCGTTGACCTTATGGGAAATATCGGTGCGACGGTCTCGACGGCGGTCGTTACCGTGGTCGTGCTGATATTCGGAGAGATCACTCCGAAAAGCATCGCAAAGGACAGCCCCGAAAAATTCTCGATGTTCTCTGCTCCCCTCATACGCACCCTCATATTCTTCTTCACTCCCCTTAATCTGCTCTTCTCGGGTTGGAAAAAGCTCGTTTCGAAGATATTCAAGGTCGAGGGCGACAGTAAAATGTCGCAGGAGGAGCTTCTGATGCTCGTTGAAGAGGTCGAAGAGGAAGGAAGCATTGACGAGGACGAAAGCAGCTTGCTCAAGAACGCAATAGAGTTTTCGGATCTCAAGGCGGAGGATATCCTGACTCACCGCGTCGATATCGAGGCGGTAAGCACGCTCGACACAAAGGAAGATATTGCAAAGGTGTTTACAGACACGAAGTTCTCGCGTCTGCCGGTTTATGAGGAAACGATCGACCACATCGTAGGTATAATCCATCAAAAGGACTTCTACCACGGCCCGGGACTTACCGATAAGCCGATAAGCGAGATAATGACCTCTCCCATATTCGTGCTCAAGAGCGAGCCGCTGAGCGAGCTTCTGCGGCTTCTCCAGGAGAATAAGTCGCACGTTGCGGTCGTTCTCGACGAGTACGGCGGAACGCTCGGTATCGTAACTCTCGAGGATATCCTTGAGGAGCTCGTCGGCGAGATCTGGGACGAGCACGACGAGGTAACGGAGGACTATACCTCCATCGGCGAAAATCTCTGGCTTATCGACTGCCTTGAAAACCTTGACGATTTCGCAAAGGAATACGATCTCGACATCGAATCGGAAAGCATATCGGTCGGCGGCTGGGTAATGGAGCAGATGGGTAAGATACCCGAGGTCGGCGACAGCTTCGAATACGATAACGTCTCCGTCACCGTAACCGAGCTCGACGGTCAGCGCGTATCGCAGATCAAAATGCACATCACCCCCAAGCCCGACGAAGACGAGGAAGAATAAAAATAAAAGGACATCGCAAGATGTCCTTTTTGTTTGCATATCAACGCGTTTTAGAGTAAATAAATACGTCCTCTCCGTCCTTGTCGTAGCTTTTGAGAACACCCTCGGCTTCAAATCCGATACGGAAAAGCGAGCGGGACAGATACGAGCGCTTGCTCGGAAAATATACCGAAACGACGTTCGAGCCAAGCTTGTTAAAGGAATATTCGCACGCGCTCTCAACAAGCTCAGAAAAGTATCCGCAGGAGCGGTATTCGGGGATGATCCCAAGCTCGGCCCTCACGCGCTTTCCGCTGTGTCCGTCGGTAAATATACCAAGTGCTCCGATAAGCTCACCGCTTCCCTTTCGGGTCACAGCGTAAAAGGGCGGCTCGGTCTTAAGATACGAATAAAGCTCATCGCCGCTATCAAAGGACGCAAGCGAGCACTCCTTGTAAAATGGGTCGCGAAAAAGCGCAAGAAGCTTCTCGGTATCGCTTTTGAGAAACGTCCTTACCGTAAGACGGCGGGAATGAAAGACATTTTTCGACCTCGGAAGACGAAGCACCGTCTTATCGACCTTGCCGTCAAGGCCGCTTCTCTGCTTTTTGATCTGATATATGACCGAAGCGAGCTTGCGCTCGGCGCGGTTGTTAAACGCTTCGCTGACAAGCTTCATTCGATAGCAGCCGTCAAGAAGCAGCTTGACCTCCTTCGAGCGCGTGAGCGCCTTGTCAAGGTGAACTGCCTTGTCCTTCGGCTCCTTTGAGTCGTCAGCACAAATGAGAGAATACGCCATCCCGTACGACGCACGGGTGAGCTGATCGAAAAGCGCTGAAAGCGGCTTCCCGTCCTCATAACGCGAGCAGCTTTCTGCAAGCTCGGTTACCGTACCTATAAGCTTTTTCATTTGATAAGCTCTCTTATAACGTGACCCGCCATCATAAGCCCCGCACTCGACGGAACGAACGAGATCGAAGCCGGAACTCGCTCACCGGTCCTTACCGGCTCCTCGGTGCTGAAAAGCACGGGAAGCGACGTTATGCCCATATTTTTAAGCTCGCGTCTCATTACTCTCGCAAGAGGACATACGGAGGTCTTCTTTATATCCGTTATTTGGAATTTCGACGGATCAAGCTTGTTTCCCGTTCCCATCGAGGAAATTATCCTAACGCCGTTTTCCTTTGCCCACTTGATAATAAGAAGCTTCGACGAAACGGTATCGATACAGTCGATTATAAAGTCGGGGCGGTGCTTGTCAAGAAGCGCATCACAGTTTGTCGCATCAACGAATACCTGCTCGGCTTCCGCCTGACATTCGGGGTTGATAACACCCGCGCGCTTTGCCATGATCTCCGCCTTTCCCTGACCGACTGTCGACGTGTCGGCAATAAGCTGACGGTTGATATTAGTTAACGACACGGTGTCTCCGTCTACGAATATGACGCGTCCGACGCCCGCACGGACGATCGCCTCGGAAGCGAACGATCCAACGCCGCCGATACCGAATATCATAACCGACGCATTTTTCAGTTTTTCAGTCGCTCCCGCGCCGATGAGAGCACTCTGTCGGTCAAGCCAATTTTCAGCCATCATTTCCTCCAAAAAGGTGATAAAAATATTATATATCATTCCTCCCTATCTGTCAAACACATTTTTTCGGTGCAAAACTGTCAATAAAAGAGCGTTTTTAGTGATAATTTTATTATAAAATAAAATAATTTAAGAAAATTCAATTTTAGGACTTGCAATTAAGGAAAAAGTATGATACAATAGAAAAGCTTGTAAAACAGATACGCCGCCGAAGGACGCAAACGCGCAGGCGGTTTTCAGGAGGATAAAATATAATGGCTACATTCATAGGAATAGTTCTCATAGTTGCGGCAATTTTTCTCGTCGTCGCAGTTCTTCTTCAGTCCGGTAAGGAAAAGGGCATGTCGGGTGCTATCGGCGGTGCTTCCTCTTCCGATACCTACTACGGAAAGAACAAGGCAAGCAGCCGCGATTACATTCTCAATAAGCTTACTACGGTAGTTGCTATCGTATTCGCAGTTCTCGTGATCATCTCCTTCGTTATCCAGGACGACGGTCTTATTAAGACCAGCTACCAGGACTTCCTTGACGGAATGAAGGAAACAACGACTGCTGAAACGACCACCGGTGAGACCACCACCTCCGGCGATACTACCACTCCCGATACTACTACTTCCGCCGATACTACTACCGGCGAGTAATCAAAACGACATCCGCTAATATATCTGCGGCGTCAAGATCTAATACTGAGTTCAGAAGCGCCTCGTTTTCGAGGCGCTTTTGCGTTATAAACCCGAGCCATTCAGGAGGCAAACATGATCAAACTTGAAAAAGACGGAGTTTTTCTTCTTAACGGAGAAACCTTCACAAAGGAATGTGCGGTATCCGCCGAGGAAGCAAGAAAAGGCACGATAGCTTATTCTATCCTGACCTCTCACAACACCTCGGGAAACGATAAGGATCTCATGATCCGCTTCGACGCAATGGCGTCGCACGACATAACATACGTCGGAATAATCCAGACGGCAAGAGCGAGCGGACTTACCTCTTTCCCGCTTCCCTACGTCCTTACGAACTGCCACAACTCGCTTTGCGCTGTCGGCGGTACGATAAACGAGGACGACCACCTTTTCGGTCTCTCCGCGGCTAAAAAATACGGCGGAATCTACGTTCCCGCGCATCAGTCGGTCATACATTCCTATATGAGGGAGACGATGAGCGGATGCGGAAAGATGATACTCGGCTCGGACAGCCACACGCGTTACGGCGCGCTCGGCACCATGGCAATAGGAGAAGGCGGCCCCGAGCTTGTAAAACAGCTTCTTAAAAAGACTTACGATATTCCGATGCCCGAGGTCGTGGCTATCAACCTTGTGGGCGCTCCGAAAAAGGGCGTCGGACCTCACGACGTTGCTATCGCCCTTATCGGTGCGGTATTCTCGTCGGGCTTCGTAAAGAATAAGGTGCTCGAGTTCGTCGGCGAGGGAGTAAAGAATCTTCCGATCGAGTTCCGTAACGGAATCGACGTTATGACGACCGAGACGACCTGCCTCTCGTCCATCTGGATAACCGATGAAAGGACGAAGGAATACTTCGAGAAGCACGGACGCCCCGAGGCGTACAAGGAGCTTAAGCCGGCTCCCGTCGCTTATTACGACTCTATGGTAACGGTTGACCTCAGTAAGATCGAAAGTATGATCGCGCTTCCCTTCCATCCCGGAAACGCAGTGACCGTAAACGAACTCAAGGCAGATCCCAAGGGCGTGTTTGAGCGCTTTGGCCTGAACGAGCTCTGCTCGAAGATCGACGAAAACGGAAATATCCGCGTCGAGCAGGGCGTAATTGCAGGATGTGCAGGCGGTATATACGATAACCTCGTTGCCGTCGGTGATATTCTGCGCGGCAAGAGCATAGGAAACGGCGAGTTCGCCCTCTCCGCTTACCCCGCTTCTCAGCCCGTTATGACTCAGCTTATGAAGGACGGCACCGCGTCCGACCTGCTTGGAAGCGGCGTAACGCTCCGCACGGCATTCTGCGGTCCTTGCTTCGGAGCAGGCGATGTTCCCGCGAACGGATGCCTTTCTATCCGTCACTCTACCCGTAACTTCCCGAACCGCGAGGGCTCGAAGCCGGGCAATAATCAGAGCGCATACGTTGCACTTATGGACGCGCGTTCCATCGCCGCAACGGCGGCAAACGGCGGTATTCTTACAGCCGCGACCGACCTCGATATCGAATACACCGAGCCGAGCTACGTTTACGACGACTCTGCATATAAGAGCCGCGTTTACTACGGCTTCGGTAAAGCAGATCCGACGGTCGAGCTTCGCTTCGGACCGAACATCGCAGACTGGCCGAATATGCCTGCACTCGGAAGCAACATTCTAATGAAGGTCTGCTCCTACATAACCGACGCAGTAACAACGACAGACGAGCTTATCCCCTCGGGCGAGACCTCGTCCTACCGCTCTAATCCCCTTAAGCTCGCAGAATTTACCCTCTCGCGCAAGGATCCCGAATACGTTTCCCGCGCAAAGGCAACGGTAAGCGAAAAGCCGAGCGACAACGTCGTTAAAACGGTAAACGAGCTGACAGGCGAAAAGGAGCTTCCGCAGATAGGAAGCGTCATCTACGCACGCAAGCCGGGTGACGGCTCTGCACGCGAGCAGGCAGCATCCTGTCAGAGAGTTCTAGGCGGAGCGGCAAATATCGCTCTTGAATACGCGACCAAGCGTTACCGCTCCAACCTCATCAACTGGGGTATGCTTCCCTTCCTTTCCGAGACGGAGCCCGATTTTGAAGTCGGCGACTACATTCTCGTTCTCGGTGTCCGCGAAGCGGTAATGAACAAGACCGACGTCTTTAACGCATTTATCATCAAGGAAAACGGCGAAAAGAAGCCGCTTAACCTTACGGTCTCAAGCATGACCGACGACGAAAGACAGATCATCCTCGACGGATGCCTTATAAACTATTACAGAAACTGAAAGGAATAAACATTATGAAACTCGGAGTTCTTGTAAATCTTAATGACGGAAACGGCATTGAAGAAAAGATCAAAGCAGTAAAGGACATGGGCTTCACGTCCTGCCAGATCTGCTGCTGGGATATGAACGCATATACCGATGAAAACGTAGAAAAGATACAGAATGCGCTTAATGAAAACGGCGTTACCATCTCCACACTCTGGTGCGGTTGGAGAGGAAAAGCGGCATGGAACTTCTACGAAGGACAAAACACCCTCGGCCTCGTTCCTAACACAATGCGCGAAGAAAGAACCGAAGACCTCCTTGCCGGCTCCGATTTCGGTAAAAAGCTCGGAGTTACGCAGATTGCTACTCACGTTGGCTTCCTCCCCGAAAACCCGATGTCGGAAACCTATACTGAGATCGTAGAGCTTCTTCGTAGGATCGCTGGCCACTGCAAGGAAAACGGGCAGTACTTCCTCTTCGAAACGGGACAGGAAACGCCTGTTACCCTCCGCAGAACGATCGAAGACATAGGACTGCCTAACCTCGGAATCAACCTCGATCCCGCAAACCTTATCCTCTACGGCAAGGCAAACCCCGTTGACGCACTTGACACCTTCGGTCAGTACGTTCGTGACATTCACGGAAAGGACGGCTGCTATCCTACAAACGGCAGAGAGCTTGGCGAAGAAAAGCCCCTCGGCGAAGGAAAGGTAAACTATCCCGCATTCATCGCTCGACTCAAGGAGATCGGCTACGACGGTCCTATTACCATCGAGCGCGAGATCGATGGCGACCAGCAGATAAAAGATATCCTTATGGCAAAGGAAATGCTCGAGGAACTTATTGCTCGCTGATAAATACGATGCCGTAAATCAATATGGACATACTTTTTGAATTTCTTATTGAGATCTATATGGAGCTTATGATGCTCGTCGTTCCCGAAGAAAACAGGACGAAGAAGCGCTACCGAGTCCCTGCGATCATAATTGCGCTTATCGGCATCGCGGCAACGATCGCTTCCTTGGTCTACGGATTACACCTTGTAATCGACAAGGACGATCTGCTCGGTATAATTCCCATCGCCATCGCAGCCCTTCTTTCACTTGCGCAGATCACGGCGGGAATCGTCATTCGCATATCAAAGAAAGGAAAATGATATGACATTCGATAACATAAAAAGAAACATACTTCTTATATCCGAGGGTGTTGAATACGAGGTAACTGCCCTCTCGAATATCGCCGCCTATATTTATGAAAACATGATCGACGTAAACTGGGTCGGCTTCTATATTCTCCGCGACGGCAAGCTTATCCTCGGACCGTTCCAGGGCAAGGTCGCCTGCACGGAGATCGAGCTTGGTCACGGCGTTTGCGGCAGATCCGCCAAGGCAGACGAGCCGATCGTCGTGCCGAACGTTCATAACTATGGCGACTATATCTCCTGCGATCCCGAGACGAACAGTGAGATCGTTTTCCCGATATACAAAAACGGAAAGCTCTACGGTGTCCTCGACATCGACAGCGCGACCGTCGACCGCTTCCACGGTCAGAATAACGAAGGTCTCGTTGAGGTCGCTTACGGAATCAGCATGGTCCTCGATAAAACTAAAGCATAAGAAAAACTCCCCTTTCGGGGAGTTTTTTATTTTACTTTACAAAATCCTTCATTTCGTTTATAAGCGCGGTAGCTTTTTCCGAGGTTGAGGATTCGGCAAATATCCTGAGAAGCGGCTCGGTTCCCGAGAAACGGCAGATGACGAACGAGCCGTCCTTAAAGTAGACCTTACAGCCGTCCTCATAGCTTACGCGCTCAACGGTAAGACCGTCGAAGCTCGGAAGCTTCTTTTCCTCCATAAGAAGGCGGTTTACGCGTGTCTTGTCGGAAGGATCGAATCGGAAATTGCCCTCCTCCATAACGAAGACGCCGTATTTGTCCTCAAGGTCGTCCCAGATCTCACGGGGAGTTTTGCCGGTCGCACATACCATCTCAACGAAGAGCGCAGCGGCGTATATCGAGTCCTTGCCGAATATGTGTCCGCTCACGGTAAGACCGCCCGACGATTCACCGCCGAGAACGGCGTCGGTCTCGTCGAGCTTTGACGAAATGTACTTGAAGCCGACGGGCACCTCGTAGCACTTCTCTCCGAACGATTCAGCAACCTTATCAAGCATGTGCGTCGTCGCAATATTACGAACGACGGGGCCCTTCCAGCCGCGGTATTCGTGCAGATAATAGTAAAGCATGACGAGTATCTGATTTGCCGAAATATAGGTGCCGTTACTGTCAACGATTCCGAGACGGTCTCCATCGCCGTCAACGGCGATTCCGAGGTCGTACTTTTCCTTCGTGACCCTTCCTATAAGCGATCCAAGCTGATTAAGACCGGGAGCAGGAAGCTTTCCTCCGAAGAACGCGTCCTTGTTCGAGTCCATGAGATCAACGGTGCAGCGCGCCGTATAAAGAACGCTCATCATCGGGAATGTGGCAGAGCCGTGCATCGGGTCAAACAGGATCCTGACGCCCGAGTTCTTTATTTTTTCGACGTCAAGATTCGAAAGGATCGAGTCAATAAAATCGTTAAACGGCGTCTTAAGGATCTTTATAAGTCCGCTATCAAACGCCTGATCGAAGGGCATCGTCTTCGGCTCCGAGACCGCGATAAGCGATTCAAGGCGCTTCGTGCATTCGACCGACGCGTCGCGTCCCTCCTCAACGATAAGCTTGATTCCGTTGTACTCGGCAGGGTTGTGGCTTGCCGTTACCTCGATTCCGTAGTGCAGACACTCGTGCTTTACGGTAAACATAACAAGCGGCGTCGGCGCGCTTCGGTTCATAAACCAGACCTTAACGCCGTTCGCCGTCAGCACCTCCGCTATCCAGTGCGCGGCGCTTTCGGAAAGGAAGCGTCTGTCGTAGCCGATCATAACCGGAAGCTCGGTCTTGTTTTCCTCTGCCATAAGGTCGCATATTCCCTGCGCAACGCGCTCAACGTTTTCCCTTACGAACTCGTCACCGATTATTGCTCTCCAGCCACCCGTTCCGAAAAGTATATTTGTCTTATTTCTCATTAATATCTCCTATAAAACGCAAAGACACCGCATAAACGGTGTCCTTGTTACTTGTTTATTTTACAATTTCACCGTAGCACTCGCCGAATGCACAAGCCGCATTTGCTTCGTCGGTATCAATATGCATAGCGGTAGCAAACTTCGGGCTTACGCGGATAACGACGTCGCCGAAGATAGTGCTTCTGTCGCTCGACTCGATCTTAACGGATACGATCTCCTTGTCAGCAACACCTGCTGCCTCTGCATCCTCGGGGGTAATGTGAATATGACGCTTTGCGATGATAACGCCGCTGTCAAGATCAACCTCGCCGCAAGGTCCAACGAGCTTGCAGCCGGGAGTACCTGCAAGGTCGCCGCTCTCACGAACGGGAGCGGAAATACCGAGTGTACGCGCGTCGGTAAAGGAAACCTCAACCTGCGAAGCAGGACGAGCCGGTCCGAGAATTATAACGTTAGGAATAGACTTCTTGGGTCCAACTACAGTGCAACGCTCCTCACAAGCGTACTGACCGGGCTGGGAGAGGTCCTTTTTCTTTGTAAGAGTTGCGCCCTTTCCGAAAAGAGCTTCGATATGTTCTTCGGTCAGGTGGATATGACGAGCCGAAGTTTCAACGAGTACTTTGTTTGCCATTTTTATCTTCCTCACTTAAATATTTTATTAACAAAAGTATTATACTATACCAAAGAGAAAAAGTAAAGTGAATTTGCAAAAAATTCCGCAAAAACAGGGGGATAAATGGAAAACAAGGACAAAACCGCCGACAAGATGACCGACGGGGCGGTCACGGAGGGGAAAATACATTTTCTGACCATCATAGGACAGGTCGAGGGACACTACCTCCTCCCCGACGGACAAAAGGTCACAAAATACGAGCACATGCTTCCCGCGCTTGCCGAGATCGAGGAAAGAAACGACATAAAAGGACTTCTGCTCCTAATAAACACAGTCGGCGGCGACGTTGAAGCGGGGCTTGCGATATCCGAAATGATAGCGGGAATGAGAAAGCCGACCGTCTCACTCGTGCTCGGCGGCGGTCATTCGATCGGCGTACCGCTCGCAGTCGCGGCGAAGAAATCGTTCATCGTGCCATCAGCGACGATGACGCTTCATCCCGTGCGCATAAACGGTCTCGTGATAGGAGTTCCGCAGAGCTTCGACAATTTAAGCAAAATGCAGGACAGGATCGTATCCTTCATCTGCCGTAACTCACGCGTAAGCGAAGCAAACCTGCGCTCGCTCCTTATGAAGACGGACGAAATGACGACCGATATCGGAACCATCCTCGACGGTGAGGAAGCGGTAAATATCGGTCTTATCGACTCGCTCGGCACGCTCTCCGACGCCATTTCGGCGTTAAAGGATATGATAGAAAAGAAAAGGTCTTGACCTTTAATAAAAAATAGGTTATAATTTTCTTGGAAAAATATCTCAAAGGAGAAAATATATGAAACACGTAAATACAGCCGAGTTTGACACACTCATTAGCGAAGGCAAGACGATCCTTCTCGACTTCTTTGCGACCTGGTGCGGTCCCTGTAAGATGCTCACGCCCGTGCTCGAAGAGGTTGAGGGCGATTATCCCGACGTAGAATTCGTCAAGGTCGACGTCGACGAGGAGGGCGACCTTGCGCGTCGCTACGGCATAAGCGTTATACCGACGCTTTTCGTTATCAAGAACGGCGAGACGACCGCAACGACAAAGGGCTATCTCAACGCAGACGAGCTCCGCGCCTTCATTGACGGTGGACTTTGATGAAGATACGCTTAAATGAAAACGAGGAGATCGTCAAGACCATAAAAGAGGGTCTCAAGGCAAAGGGCGGATACTGCCCTTGCAAAATGGGTAAAAGCGAAGATATAAAGTGTATGTGCGAGGAGTTCAAGGCGCAGATCGCCGACCCCGATTTCGAGGGCTACTGCCACTGTATGCTTTATTATAAGGAAAAATGAAGAACACCGATTCAGGCGATAGCTTGAATCGGTGTTTTCTTTTTTGAAAAACTTCGTTTCCCCATTTCTCACTTTTCTTTTCTCGTAAAAAGAAAAGTTCGCAAAAGAAACCACGCCAAGGGGCAAACCGTTAGAATTAAGGACGGTCCGATATGTATTTTGGCTCCCCCTTTGGGGGAGCTCCCGCGAAGCGGGTGAGAGGGCATTGTAACAATTTCCCCTCTCCGTCCGAGGTTTACCTCTTAGACACCCTCTCCCAAAATGCGAGGCAAGACAACGCCCCGACCCACTATTTAATATATAAAAAACAAGCGACCGTTTGGTCGCTTGTTTTATTTTGGCT
>JAFTTT010000092.1 GCA_017466625.1 Clostridia bacterium | reverse complement strand
GCGTTATCTACGCAGGCGCGCAGAATAACGTAGCTCCCGCAGGACTAAACATCGTCATCGTCCGTGAGTATATCCTAGTCAATTGCCGTCCCGATACACCCGAAATGTTCGACTGGAAGCTCATGGCTGATAACGACTCTATGTATAACACTCCCCCCTGCTACCCGATCTATATTGCAGGACTCGTGTTCAAGTACATTCTCGGTCTCGGCGGGCTTAATGCAATGAAGGCATATAATGAAAACAAGGCAGCCGTTCTTTACGACTACCTCGATAATCAGTCCTACTATACCGCACCCGTAGAAAAGGATTCCCGTTCGATGATGAACGTAACGTTCGTAACGGGCGACCCCGACCTCGATAAGAAATTCGCCTCCGAAGCAGGCAAGGCGGGCTTCAAGAACATCAAGGGACACCGTTCCGTCGGCGGTATGAGAGCGTCGATCTACAACGCAATGCCCACCGAAGGCGTTACCGCGCTCGTCAAGTTCATGAAGGACTTTGCAGAAAATAATCCCAAAGCATAAGAGGTTAAAAATGTATAATATAAAGTGTCTTAACAAAATTGCAAAGATCGGTACCGACAATTTCGATACCGCAAAGTATAGCGTAAGCGACGACTGCGCAAATCCCGACGCGATCCTCGTTCGTTCCGCAAAGATGCACGAAATGGAGTTTAACCCCGAGCTCGTTGCCATCGGACGCGCAGGCGCGGGAGTAAACAACATTCCCGTTGAAAGATGCGCAGAGGAAGGAATCGTCGTATTCAATACCCCCGGCGCTAACGCAAACGGCGTTAAGGAGCTCGCTATTGCCGCGCTCCTCCTCGCTTCTCGTAACGTAGTCGGCGGTATCGAGTGGGCAAAGTCACACACCGGTGAAACGGGCGTTGCAGCTCTTGCAGAAAAGGAAAAGTCGAAGTTCGCGGGCTGTGAGATCGAGGGCAAGTCTCTCGGCGTTATCGGCCTCGGCGCTATCGGCGGACTTGTAGCAAACGCCGCAAAGGGACTCGGAATGAAGGTCTACGGATGTGACCCGTTCATCACCGTTGAAGCGGCATGGGGTCTTTCCCGCTCTATCGAAAAGGCGGCAAGCTACGACGATATCTACGCTTCATGCGACTATATAACCCTCCACGTTCCCGCAACCAAGGACACGACGGGAATGATAAACGCAGAGACGCTCGCGAAGATGAAGGACGGCGTTAAGATCATCAACCTCGCAAGAGCAGAGCTCGTTGACTCGAAGGCAATGATCGATGCAATAAACAGCGGTAAGGTGTCCGCATACGTTACCGACTTCATCACCGACGACCTCCTCGGAGTATCGGATAAGATCGTCTGCATCCCCCACCTCGGCGCATCCACAGAGGAAAGCGAGGACAAGTGCGCTATCATGGCGGCGAAGGAGCTTATCGAGTACCTCGAAAAGGGTAACATCAAGAACTCCGTAAACTTCCCGAACGTCGAGCTTCCTCATAACGGCGACGTGCGTATCTGCATCATGCACAGAAACGTAGCGGGCGTCCTTTCGAAGATCTCGGCTCCGCTCGCGGCAGAGAACGTAAACATCGAAAACATGGTAAGCCGCAGCCGCGGTAACTATGCTTATACCATCGTTGAAGTGATCGGACAGATCTCCGAGGATATGCTGGCACAGATCTCGGCTATCGAGGAGACCATCCGTATCAGAGTGATCTCTTGATCGCGGCGTTTTATAAGACCTGCGGAAAGACCTACGAAGAACAGCACAAGGCGGCATACGAGCTTCTCTATGCCGCCGCTTCTTTTCTCGGTCTTACCGTCGGTCGGATAGAAAAAACGGAAAACGGCAAGCCGTTTTTCCCCGATACGGAGGGCGTATATTTCAGCATCGCGCACGCCGACGGCATGGCGGCAGTCGCTATCGGTGACGCAAAATGCGGGATCGATATAGAGGGCGACCGCGAGGTCTCCTCACGCATACGCAAAAAGTATCTCGACGGCGCAAATGAGGAGGATGCACTTGTCCGCTGGACCGAGCGAGAAAGCTACGGAAAATACGAGGGAAGCGGATTTTTCGCCGAGCCGAATTACGAAAGCGTCTCCTTCACCACGTTCAAGGTCAACGGCTTCACCGTCACAGTCTGCACGGATAAGGGCGAAACGGTGGAAATAAAAGAAATATAAACAGGCAACCGACGTTGCCTGTTTTTTCCTTTCGCCAAACAAATCAAATATCCCTTGAAATCCCACCCGAAATATGTTATACTGAAATGTAATACACCTTGAAAGGAAAAAACATCATGTCAGAATCAAGAATCCTCGCCTCGGTAGGCGGAATAAATATCACCGAAGCAGAAGTAACCGAAGCAATACTTTCGATGGGCGAAAGAGGCCGTTCTCTTATGAACCCGCAGGGACAGAAGATGGTCCTCGAGCAGCTCATCAACCGCAAGCTTCTTCTCGCGGGCGCAAGAAAGGAGCTCCTTGAGTTCGACCCTGAGTTCAAAAAGCAGCTCGCGCTTGCAAAGGAAGAGCTGCTGACCAAATTTGCCATCAGCCGCGCGATCGAAAACGTAAAGGTCACAGACGAAGAAGCAAAGAAGTTCTACGACGAAAATCCCGACCGCTTCAACGCGGGCGAAACGGTCAACGCAAGCCACATTCTCGTTGACAGCGAGGAAAAGGCGGCAGAGATCCGTGCAGAGATCGAAAGCGGAAGCATCACGTTTGCAGACGCGGCAAAGAAGTACAGCTCCTGCCCGTCGAAGGAAAACGGCGGTGAGCTCGGCACGTTCGGACGCGGACAGATGGTAAAGGAATTTGAGGACGCGGCGTTTTCTATGAACGTAGGTGAGCTTTCCGCTCCCGTCAAGACTCAGTTCGGCTGCCACCTTATTCTTCTCAACGAGAAGAACGAGTCGACAGTTCTTTCCTACGAGGAGATCGCGCCTCAGCTCAAGGAGCAGCTTCTCAGCGAAAAGCAGCAGAAGGCGTTCACCTCAAAAATAAACCAGCTTAAGATACTCTTCCCCGTAGATATATTCTGATAAAGGAAAGGTAAATCATAATGTCACCTGCATTGATATCACTCATAGCATGGTCTCCGTTTCTCATTCTCGCGCTGATATTCGGTATCACGTTCTCCATTAAGGGATACAAAAGAGGAGCCGCACGCGCAGGCATCTCTATAGGCGTAACCGTTATCACCTGCATGATCTCGATCCTCGTAGCAAAGCTGATAGCGAACGGTCTGTCCGGCACCTTCTCACCCATGATATCCGATATGCTTTCAGACATCGGAGTCAAGGCGGGTGAAAGGGAGCTCGCAAAGCTTGCCGCAAGCGTCGCATCGGCACTTGCCGCAGTCGTTCTCTATATTCCCGTATCGATAATCCTCTTTTCCGTAATAAAGCCCGTCGTCTCCTTTATAGTCAAGCGCTATATTAAAGAGCCGAAGCACGTGGCAAACAAGATAGGCGGTCTTTCGATATCGATCATCGACGCACTGCTTCTTGCGATGCTCGTAACACTTCCGATCTACGGTACTCTCGCGCTCGCGGATAACGTCCTCGGCACCTTTGCAAAAATGGACGTGGATACCATGGAAACGGTATCGGCAGTAACCGACTCCTTCATCGTCGACGTCGCTGACGTTCCCCCCTTCTCTACCGCGTACGACTCTCTCATGTCGTGCAAGATCGGAAAGACCACAGTCAGCATCTCTGGCACGATCCGCGAGGTCTCTACCGTTATGAACCGCGCCGTGAAGGTCAGCGGCATGAAAAAGGGTAACTTCAGCAAAAAAGACGTTCTCGCGCTTCTGAACAGCGCGGAAAAGCTCCTCGTAAAGAACGAATTCGTAACCGACTTCGTCTGCGAATACATGGGCGGAAAGCTTCCGTCGGTTAAGATGCCGGGCGTTGGAAAGATAAAGCTTAACGAATATTATCCCGCGCTCTCCGACTCAAAGCAGCTCCGATCTGATCTTCCCGCATTCTTCGATCTTACAGAAGCGATGATAAAGAGCGGAATGATCGAAGCACTCGCAAACAAGGACGCAGATATGTCCAAGGTCAACGCCAAGATGGTATCGAAGGCGTTCGGAAATACACTCAACCATTCCACCTCGCTCGCAACCTTCAAGAGCAACCTCTTAAATACCGTCGTCGACAGCTTCTCGAAGGAGATAATCGACGCAGGTAAGGACGAGGACGGCTCGGTCAAGGCGCTCTGTGACGCCATCGCCTCCATCCCTACCGAGCCGATGGATAAGGAAAGCGCACAAAAAGAGGGCGAGGCCATCTACCTCATCATGTCGGGCATTACCTCCTCGTCGAACAAAAAGACCGCGGCAACGGGACTCGGAATGATGCTCGAGGGACTCGCGCGTCATCCGATGATCGGTGCAGATAAGGTAATGAACGCGGCAGGAACGATCATGGAAAATTCGGGACTCGAGCTCTCCGATTCCCTGCTCGCCAAGATGAAGGAAAACCTCCTCATCTCGCTTGAAAAGCCGGTAGGAGAGGGCTCCTTCGGTAACTACTGCAACACCGCATTCATCACGATGGAAGCGTTCGGCAGTATCGCAAGCCCCGATACGGAAGGCGATTCGTCCTCCTCCGAAGACGGCAAGGAAAGCGCAAATGAAAGCTTGAAGGAGCTCATTACCGCAGACAAGGAATCCCTGTCCGCAGTAAAGGACACGGTTAGCTCCGACCTTATGGCAGACATCGGTATTGACGAAGCGTACGCAGATACCTTCAAGGGAGTGGTAGACGCAACCTTCGACGCGATCATAGACACTAACTGCACCGAGGAAGAGGCAGAAAAGGAAGCCGAAGCGCTCGGAAGCGTTCTGGAGGTCGTAACGAACGTTACACAAAACCCCGATGACGTCACCGATATCGTAAAGCAGTATACGATAGAAATAGTCGAAGAATGTCTTGACTCAAGGATCGTCACCGAAATGATAATCGACCTCACCGAGGGCGGCAGGACCGACCCGTTCGGTCTGTTCGTCGGAATGCCGGAAAACGATAAGGCGTCCGTCGAGGAAACCATAGATGAATATATAGCTAAGGCGGAGACCGCGGAAAAGATAGCGGCGCTCGAGGCATATAAGCTATTCGTAGGCATAGAAAACAATGGATGATATTAAAAACATATACGAAACACTCGGAATTTCTTCAAAGGTATACGACCTCGGAGAGGAGATAATCTCCTCCCTTGAGGACCGCTTTAAGGAGATAGACCGTATCTCCGAATACAACCAGGCAAAGGTGCTTCACGCAATGCAGAAAAACCGCGTGAACGCGACCCACTTTGCCGCAACGACGGGCTACGGCTATAACGATTTCGGACGCGATAACCTCGAAAAGGTCTACGCAGACGTTTTCCATACCGAAGCCGCGCTCGTCCGTCCGCAGATAACCTGCGGTACTCACGCACTTACCGTCGCTCTCTCGGCAAATCTTCTCCCGGGAGACGAGCTTCTCTCCCCCGCGGGCGGCCCGTACGACACGCTCGAGGAGGTCATCGGTATAAGAGAATCGCCTTGCTCTCTTAAGGAGTACGGTGTCTCCTACCGCCAGGTAGACCTGCTTGATGACGGCACCTTCGACTATGACAATATCGCAAAGGCGATAAACGAGAAAACGAAGCTCGTCACGATCCAGCGCTCAAAGGGATATAAGACCCGCCCGACCTTTTCCGTCAAGCAGATAGGCGAGCTTATTGCGTTCGTCAAGAATATAAAGCCCGAGCTTATCGTAATGGTCGATAACTGCTACGGCGAATTTGTTGAAACGATCGAGCCGTCCGACGTCGGCGCAGATATGACGGTCGGATCGCTTATTAAAAATCCGGGCGGCGGACTTGCCCCCATCGGCGGATATATAGTCGGCACTCAGAAGTGCATCGACCGTTGCGCATACCGTCTCTCGGCACCGGGTCTCGGTCAGGAGGTCGGAGCAAACCTCGGCATTATGCCGGCGTTCTACCAGGGCTTCTTCCTCGCGCCTACGGTAACCGCAGGCGCGCTCAAGGGCGCAGTATTTGCCGCAAACGTCTACGAGCGTCTCGGCTTCAGAGTCGTTCCGAACAGTACCGAGAGCCGTCACGACATAATCCAGGCAGTAGAGCTCGGCTCGCGCGAGCGCATAATCGCGTTCTGCCGCGGTATACAGGCGGCGGCTCCCGTCGATTCCTACGTCACGCCCGAGCCGTGGGCAATGCCGGGATACGATTCCGAGGTCATCATGGCTGCAGGCGCCTTCGTGCAGGGCTCGTCGATCGAGCTTTCAGCCGATGGACCTATCCGTGAGCCCTACGCGGTATACTTCCAGGGCGGCCTTACCTGGTACCACGCAAAGCTCGGTATCTTAATGTCGCTCCAAAAGCTCTGCGAAGAAGGACTCGTTGAACTGTAAGATAAAAGAACGCCCTCGGGCGTTCTTTTTTAACTCTGTCGCGGACAATTAAACGCTTCGGCACGATATTGCAGGGACCGGCAACCTCGAGAACCCCCAAAACTCGCGTTCGCTCGTTTCGGGGAACCCCTACCCCGACGGTCCGTACGGGGACGATATAACATTGTTTGTTTTCGGGCTGTCGTGGGCGCCGGCCCCTACCGCGCAAATTACGAACGTTTCTCGGTAGGGGTCGGCGCCTCGACGACCCGTTTGGGTGTGATGTAACATCGTTTCAACACGGGAGGGAAACCCCTCCCCTACGAGAGATATATCGAACGTCGTCTTGCCTCGC
>JAFTTT010000091.1 GCA_017466625.1 Clostridia bacterium | reverse complement strand
TGATATCGGCGGCAAAGGAGCAGATAGGGCTTCTTGATCCTGAAACCGAGAATTATAAAGAGTATAAGAGTCGTTACGAGTCGGTGATCGCCCTTTACATCGGCAAGGAGGTAGATGCTACCGAGATGTCCTTGAGCGCATTTTCCTCTGTAACGTATAAGGTCAAGCTTGACGACGAAATTGGCAAGATCACAGAGCTCCTTATGTTCGCGGAAGACCAAAATATGGGCGGATATAAGTTCGAATACGGTAATGACGGCGTTATGACGCGCTCGACAGAGACGGATAACGACGGCGACGTATGGGAAGTCGAATACCGTAAAAACGGCACTCCGTCGTCCTTCAAGATTACGGACGATGCCGAAACACTGACCTATACCTGCGACGAAAGCGGTAAGATAACCAAGGTCGAATAAAAAGAAATCAAAAAATATTTTTTAGGAGATACATTATGAAAAAGCTTTTGATCCTGATCCTTGCTCTTTGCATGGTCCTTCCTCTCGCTGCATGCGATAGCGGCGAAAAGAAGCCGGGCGAGGACAACAAGCCCGCGACCGTTCAGGCGTGGACAATGCACGGCTACGAAAAGACAGTCGTAAGCACGGCACCCAAGGGCACCCTTTCCAATGAATACACGGTATATCTATCTAAGGGTGAGACCGAGGGCTGTCAGTTGGCAGTCTGCTCTGACAAGGCGCTGAAGAACACGACCTTCACGATGAAGTCGGGCGAGAACGAGTTTATCAAGACCGCGATATTCTCGCTTGAAAAGTCGCATAAGGTCGGCAGAAAGTACTATACCGACTCGACGATCCCCTACTACGGCGGACGTGTTATGGTTGAGGAAAAGACCGTCGTTCCTTTCATGGTTGAATTCACGACCGATGAAAACACCCCCGCAGGCGATTACGAGTACGTCTACGAGTTCAAGGACAGAGAGAAAAAGGTCCTCGCTACCTTCAAAGTAACCGTTCACGTATGGGACTTCGCACTTCCGAAGGATAAGACCTTCGCAACTGCAGTAGGTGCAGGCGGTGCCTGGATCGTAGGAGCAGGCGGCGACTACGAGAAGTGGTATAACGATATCCTTAACCACAATATGAGCTGCTATAACCTTCCTTTCGACATTCTTGACGAGAGAGCAGACGTATATATGTCCGATCCACGCGTTACCTCGTTCATGGTTCCCGTTCCGAAAAACGAGGATAAGACGATAAACGAAGCAAAGCTCCTTGAGTATTACAACAAGCTCAAGACTAATACCGTTTGGCTCGAAAAGGCATTCTTCTACCCCATAGACGAGCCGAGAGACCTTGAGATGCTCGCTGAGCTTAAGGAATGGGAAAAGAAGCTTACCAAGCTCTGCCCCGAGATCGAGATCTGCGCTCCCTACTATACCAACATCGCAGTAGGCGGTGGTAAGGACCAGACCGAGGAAATGGCTGAATATACCGACCTCTGGTGTCCGAAGCTCTGCCTCTGGGACGACGAAAGATCCTACGGAGATTTCGGAATAAGCAACTCGAAGAGCTTTGAAGAGAGAATGAACGAGCAGATCGCAAAGGGCGACAGAATGTGGTGCTACGTTTGTAACGACCCGGACGATCCCTACGCGCAGATGTTCATCGACACGAAGGGCGCAAATCAGCGTCTCATGTTCTGGCAGATGTACCAGAGAGATATCGAGGGCTTCCTCTATTGGTCTGTAACCTACTACGGCTATAAGGAAGGACCTCATCCGCCGGAAGGCACTACCGTGCACATGCAGGATCCTTGGAAGACTGTAAATACCAAGATTCCGAATGGTAAGGGTCAGGCGATCTACGGCTGCGGCTTCCTCTTCTATCCCGGCATCGACGTTGGAATATCCGGCCCGGTTCCTTCGATACGCGCAAAGATCGTTCGCGACGGCTGTGACGATATTGAAATGCTCCGCTTTGCAGAACAGTACCTCGGCAAGGAGTGGCTCATCGCAAAGACCAAGGAAGGAACTCCTACGCTTACCGAGTTCGTAAACGCCGATAAATTCGCTGCTCTCCGCATCGAGATCGGTAACGCTATCGAAGCGGCAGTAAAGGGTAATCAGTAATATAAAAAAACGGCAATTCCATTTGGAATTGCCGTTTTTTATTCTTGACTCTTATCGGTATATATGTTAGAATCAAACTAACGGATCTTAACCGATCAGAAAAGAAGTTTTTTCTTTAAGGAGAATATTATGGAAACTCGTTGGATGTACAGAACTTCAAACGATCTATGCGAATTACGGGAAGCGTCAAAGGGCGTATGCGTTATGCCTATCGGCTGTGTTGAGAAGCACGGGCTTCATCTTCCGCTCGGACAGGACTCGATCCAGGGCGAAGCCATCGCCTATGCGGCCTCGCAGATCGAGCCGGTTTGCGTATTCCCGACCTTCACGTTCGGAGATCTTTGCGGAGCGGCTCCATCCGTTCCCGAAGGCACGGTAACGCTTCCGGAGGAAACTCTGCTTCTGCTTCTTGAGCAGCTTTGCGGACAGATCTCGCGTTCCGGCTTCCATAAGATCATAATTTTCAACTGTCACGGCGGAAACTATCCGCTTCTTTCGCTGTTCACGAGAATGTTGGCAAACAAGAAGCGTGACTATATCGTCGCAGTAGCGACCGTGACCGCAACGGAGCCCGATGAGATCGCCAAGAATCTGAAGCAAAACGGTCGCGGTCTGTACCCTGAGCTTACGACCGAGGACGAGGATTATATTATCAAATTCTTCGACGAGGGCGGTATAAACGGACACGCCGGCTTCGGCGAGGTCGCGTATATGATGGCGATCGCGCCCGAAGCGGTGCATCTTGACCGCCTCGGCATCGAGAGCGGCCTGTCAACGCATAAGGCGGACTTCCTTAATCGGGCGGGTCTGCGTATTAGAGACGCCGGCTGGGAGGTCGATTATCCGAACGCATACGACGGCACCGATCCCGTCGGCTGCAACGAGCGTATCGCGAAATGCTGCTTCAGACTTGCCGCAGAGCGCCTTGCACACTCCGTAAAGGTTCTGAAAGAAGAAAACGAAACGCTCAAATGGCTTGACGAGTACCAGAAGGGCTGGTAAAATGTATCCCAAAATCGACGAATTGATGTCGGAGGTCGGCTGTAGCAGGTGGCCCGATCGTTGGAGAGATATATACGACGAAGTAATGGAGGGTTACGAAAAAAACGGCGGCACGCATCTCTGCAACCCCGATTTTTACCGTGATCTGCATAAGCGTTACGAGGCGTTTCCACGCTATCTTGAGGTGATCTGCGAGGCGGCGAAAAAGATAGAGGAGAGCAAGCCGCTCTCCCGTCTGCTTGCCCTGCTTGGCGCATCTCTTGCCGACCGCGAGCACGCGTGGGCGGACGTTGCGGCATTCAGCGCCCCGACGCCTCCTTGCGGCACGCGCGACCTTGCCACCGATATGCTTACCGGACTCGCAACGGTCTCTATGCTTGAGTATTCACATGAAAAATTAGCGGAACGTAATATTCCGCGCGAAATCATCCTCGCAACGACGACTATGCTCGAAGCGGGTATAGGAGAATTTGCAAAGCGTCATAACGGCGCATACGGCTATCACCTGATGAACTGGAATCAGCGCGCCATCGACGGAACGCTCTTTCGCATAGGACGCCTTGAGATCGAGCTGTGCCGTTACGAATCACGCTCGGCGGTGTTTGAAAACGAAAAGGGCGAGTTGATCGCACTTGCGGACGGCGATAGCTTCCATCGCGACGGTATCGTTCTCGGCTCGGCAGGATATAAGGATGATTTGGGCGCGTTCACTCCGCCGCTTCTTGAAAGTGAGGATGCCTATGTCGGTAACCCGTACGACCGTCTTGGACGCTGCTCATCCGAGCCGATAAAGCTTCAAAAAAGCGAATGGAAAAAGCTTCTGTCGCACGGCGATAAGGTGATCGCCCTGCACATTCCCGTCGGCGGCTCGCTTGCTCCCGACGAGGTGGATAGGACTCTGGAGCTTACGAAGAGGTTCGTCGCCGAATATTTTCCCGAATGGGACTATCGCGGATTCACCTGCGAAAGCTGGCTGCTCGATCCGCAGCTCGAAGCGCTGTTGGGCGACGAATCAAATATAGTCAAATTCGGCCGTCGCTTCTTGCGTGTTTCGGTAGAAAGCGGCGGAAGATCACCAAATTATTTCGTATTTATGCGTCCGATGGACGAGGAAGTCGACGTCTCGGCGCTCACCGAAAACACGCGTCTTGAGCGCGCCTTGAAGGAGCACTATTCAAAAGGCGGCTTTATTTACGACGTATTCGGCTATTTTTCAAAATAAAAGATATCAATACTGTTTATTGATAACGGAGGAACAAAATGGCGAGAAGATTATTTTCCGTCCTTATTTGCTTGAGCATGCTTCTGTCGTGCTTTGCGTGCGGAAACGGAGAGAAGAAGCCGAACGGCGACGGGAACGGTTCCGCAGAACTCAAGGCATGGACGATGCACGGCTATGAAAAGACGGTAGTTGGCATGGCACCCAAGGGAGATCTATCGACGGATTATACGGTCTATCTGTCGAAGGGCGAGACCGAGGGCTGTCAGGTTGCGGTCTATTCGAGCGAGATGCTTAAGTCTGTTACGTTGAGTATGAAGTCGGGCGAGACGAAGCTGATAAAACCGGCAATGTTCTCTATGGAAAAAACTCACGCTATCGGCAGAAGGCAGTATACCGACTCCCTCATTCCCTACGGAGGAGGACGTCTTATCCTGCATGAAAAGACCGTACTGCCTTTTATGATCGAGTTTACCACCGATGAAAACACTCCCGCAGGTGATTACGAATACGTCTACGAGTTTAAGGACAGAGAGAAGAACGTTCTCGCTACCTTTAATATCACCGTTCACGTTTGGGATTTCGAGCTTCCGAAGGACAAGACCTTCGCAACAGGTGCCGCGCTTCATTGGCGCTCGATCGCAGTTGCGACAGGACTTTGCAACGAGGAGATATACAAGCAGTGGTACGATATGATGCTTGAGCATAACATCAGCGCATTCGACCTGCCGTACGACGAGCTCGACGAAAGAGCCGATGCATATATGTCGGATCCGCGCGTGACCTCCTTCATTCTTCCGATCCCGGAAAACGAGGACGGCACTATCAACGAAGAAGAGCTGCTTAAGTATTATAACAAGCTCAAGACTAATCCCGTTTGGCTCGAAAAGGCATTCTTCTGGCCTATTGACGAGCCGAGAGACCGCGAAATGCTCGACCGGCTCCGCGAGATGGAAAAGAAGCTCACGGCACTTTGCCCCGAGATCGAGATCTGCGCTCCCTACTATACGAATATTCGGGTAGGCGAGGGTAAGGACCAGACCGAGGAAATGGCAGAATATACCGACCTCTGGTGTCCGAAGCTCTGCCTCTGGGACGACGAAAGATCCTACGGCGATTTCGATATAAGCTACCCGAAGAGCTTTGAAGAGAGAATGAAGGAGCAGCAGGCAAACGGCGACAGAGTCTGGACCTACGTTTGTAACGATCCCGACGATCCCTACGCACAGCTTTTCATCGACACCGAGGGCAAAAATCAGCGCCTCATGTTCTGGCAGATGTATCAGAGAGATATAGAGGGCTTTCTCTATTGGGCAGTGAACTACTACGGATATAAGGAAGGTCCCCATTTCGAGGGCAACGGAACCCAGCAGAATCCATGGCATACCGTAAACACGAAGATCCCGAACGGACAGGGTAAGACGATCTACGGTTGCGGCTTCCTCTTCTATCCCGGTTCTGACGTCGGAATATCCGGCCCGGTTCCTTCGATACGCGCAAAGATCGTTCGCGACGGCTGTGACGATATTGAAATGCTCCGCTTCGCAGAACAGTACCTCGGTAAAGAGTGGCTCATCGAAAAGACCAAGGAGGGAACTCCTACCCTTACCAAATATGCAAGCAGTGATAAGTTTACTGCTCTCCGCATCGAGATCGGTAACGCTATCGAAGCGGCAATAAAAGCTAATCAGTAATATAAAAAAGCGGCAATTCCATTTGGGATTGCCGTTTTTGTGCCTAACCGTCTTGATTATAAAAGGAAAATGATGTATAATTACCGTATAAATGAAAATCGGGGGAAGAAATGAAAAACGATAAGTTAAGATACTACGAGCAGATCGAAAAAACAGGCATTGATATTTTGGCGTTTGAGAACGAGAAGTTTTCATACGTATCCAAAACGAGTATTCACAGTGAAGTAACCGACTGGGCGTACGGCGAAGCACTTGAGAGGGAATGTATATCGATAGATAACGGCAAGGAAGCAAAGGGCGAGGCGACGCTTGAAAACACAGACAGACGCTTTTTCCTTAAAATAATAGCTTGTATGCCGAATTGGCAGGAGTACGTGCTTCCGCTGACGGTTACCGTCAACGGTAAAACCGTATACGAGAATAAGGAAGCGTTTTTCGAGCAGGTAAACCTCGGCTGGCCGGCTCTTTACGTAGAGCTTCCCGAAAACGCGCTTGTGAAGGGTAAAAACACCTTTGTTGTAAAAGCAGAAAAAACGCTCTACCTTTCGGAGCTTTCGCTCGTTTCGTACCCGAAGCCGCAGGATCTCAGCCAGGTATCCGCAAGGGAATACGTCAGAATAAACGATAGATTTGCAGTCGCCGTCCGCGACGAGAAGCACTCGTATAAAAAGGTGGAAAGCACCGAAAACTGCGAGCTTGTCAGCGCGCATAGCTATAAGGATCTCTGCATTCTTTCCTTTAAGCCGAGCAGACCCGGTGAAATGAACTGTACGGCGGTCTTCGGCGATAAGAGCGTGACGCTCGATATGCCGAAGGCGGTCGATAATACCGACGACTTCGTTTTCGGAATCGACAGCGACGACCACCGCCACGACGATTCCGACGAAACGGCATTTATAGTCGAAACGACGGTCTTTTCCGATATGGGTAACTACGTGCAGTTCCGTCCCCAGCCGGGACGTAACCACCATAAGCTTCTCGACAAAAAGGGTTACGGGGAGCTGATAGGTCTTATAACCGATTTCGGTATGAAATACGGACTTTGCGACTGCGACGTGGTACTCGAATATCTGCCCGATATATGCCCCGAGTATTTTTACGGATATCATATACACGAGCCGTACCTGTTCTTCAACCCTGCACTTCTCGAAAATCCCTTTGAAAGCGAAAGATTTTTGTGCGAGCCCGAGAAGATAAACGCATCAAGCTCCTTCGGCGAGAGCAAAGAGCTCTATATGCAGGTCCTCAAAAAGTCGAAGAAGCTCTTCTCAAAGGACAAGGGACTGACCTCGTTCGGCTCCCCGTCGCTTCTCTGCGTCTACGAGAGTAAGTCGGGCGTCGACAGGATCACGATCGAGCCGGTATCGAATATCAACCTGCTGACGGGCGCAGTAAGAGCCAATACCGTCAAAATATGGGGCGCACACGTCCCGACGGACTGGTATTTCGGCGTGCCGGTAGATGAAGTCAAGTCAAATAAATACCGTCTCGCAATGCAGTATCTGTACCTGAACGGCGCAAGCTATCTCTACGCCGAAAACTCGCTCTTCAAGACGAACGCATTCGAAAGATGCGACTGGGAAAGCGATTTCTGCGTAACGAACAGAAAGTATCAGCGTCAGTTCTACGAATACGCAATGACTCACCCGAGAGTAGGCAATCAGGTCATCGATAAGGCGATAGTCTACGGCAGAAACGAGTTCTTTATGTGGAAGCTCAACAACAGAATAGCGGAGCTCAAGGAAAAGGACTGGGATTCCTACGTCTGGGGCAAGTGGGATAACGCGTATCAGATCGCGTGGAACGCGTCGGAGGCGTGGCTCCCCGCAAGCGATAAGCAGAACGTGTACGAAAGCCCGCTGAATAAAAACGTATTCTCGGGAACTCCATACGGAAGCGTCGACGTCATATATGCCGAAAACGACCTTTCAAAATATAAGCAGCTCGCATTCCTCGGTTGGAATACGATGGACGAAGCGCTCCTTTCCCGCCTCAAGGACTACGTAAGAGACGGCGGAACGCTTATGATCTCCTATTGCAATTTCAACCTTACCGATGTAAACGACAAGGAGCCGACCTTCCCCGAAAGCAGTGCAATAAAGGATTTCATCGGTCTTGATATAAGCGGATACGCGAAGGTGGGCAAGACCGTAAGCTTCAGCGACGGAACGAAGCTCGGGCTTGAAGCGGAGCTCGAGATCGCACTCGGCGAGCTCTGCGGAGCGAAGCCGATATGCGTGGACGAAAACGGCAACGACGTAGTTTACGAAAATACCTACGGCAAGGGTAAGATCTACCTTGTCGCGTTCAAGGACTATATCGAAAAGGAAAACGATATAAAGGTGCTTTCACATCTTATGAAGGTGATGGGCGAGTCGGGCGACGTTCGCTGCGATAATAATAACGTCTCCTTTACAGTCCGTGAGACCGAAAGCGAATACCGTATATCGGTTCTTAATATGAACTGCATCGAGGGCGCAGACGAGGAATATACGATCAGCTTCCGCGGACAGACAGCCACGGGAAAGATCAAGGTCGGAGAGATCGCAGACCATATTCTCGCAAAATAATAAAAAAAGACGGTTACAGACGTAACCGTCTTTTCGTTATTTGCTTTTGAAGAACTGATAATAGTAGCAGGGGATCATACCGTTATAAAGCTTGCGTACCTTGTCGGCACGGCGTCGGTAGAGACGCTCGAAGGTCTCGTCGGAGGTGATGACGTATATCTGCCAGGAGCCGAGCGTCCTAAAATGCTCGCCCATCTTGCCGTATAGCTCGCGCGCTTCCTCGACGGTCGATAAACGCTCGCCGTAAGGCGGATTGCAGACGATCGTTCCGCGTCTGCCGTTCGTTTCTATCGTGAGCGCGTCCTGCTGAAAGACCTTGACGTATTTGCTGACGCCTGCCTTGCGCACGGTCTCACGGGCAATATTTACCGCATTTTCGTCAATATCGGAGGCGTATGCTTCAAAATCAGTGTCGATTATAGAATCAAAGGCCTCGTCGCGTGCGTTTTCCCAGTCGTCCTCGCTGATGAATGGGTATTCCTCGGAGCAGAAGGAACGGTTAAGCCCGGGCGCGGTATGCGTCATCATAAGCGCCGCCTCGGTGGCTATCGTTCCCGAGCCGCACATCGGATCCCAGAACAGCACGTCCTCTCTCGGACGCGCAAGCTTGACTAGCGCCGCCGCGAGCGTTTCGCGAAGCGGTGCCTCGGTCGAAACGGGACGGTATCCTCGCTTGTGAAGCGGCACTCCGCTCGTGTCTATCATGAGCGACGCCACGTCCTTGAGGATGAAAAACTCGATCTGATATTTGATCGCCGTTTCGGGCATGAATATAAGTCCGTAGTGAGCACCGAGACGGGTAGCGACCGCCTTTTTGATTATCTTCTGGCAGTCGGGTAAGCTGAAAAGCTTGCTTTTTATGCTGTGACCCTTGACGGGAAACATATCGTTTCTGCTAACGTAATTTTCCCACGGCATCGCCTTAACGCCCTCGAAAAGCGTATCGAAATCGGGCGCGGGGCAGGTGCCGACCTCAATTAGCACGCGCTCTGCGAAGCGCAGGTTTATGTTGAGACGCGGAATTGCCGATAGGGGCGCTGAAAACTTGACTCGTCCGTCGATGGTCTCGGTGCGCTTGTAGCCGAGTGCGTCGATCTCCTCGCCGAGAAGCTTTTCAAGCCCGAACAGGCAGGTCGCGACAAAAATCTGTTCTGACATCTTTTTCTCCTGAATATTGATGATGAAATTTTACCACTTTGTAAGAAAAAAGTCAACAAAACGGTGCAAAAACGGCTCGTTAAGTCGCTTTAACGTGCAGTTTTCGGCACTTTTTTGACCAATTTTGACCATTGTTCAAAAAACTGTGTTGCATAGGACATATTTTTTTGATATAATAAAAGCATAAACAAACGAAAGTGAGCTGATGCGAGTGCTTAAACCGAGAATACTTGTCATAGGCGACGCGAGGACCGAGCTCGTAATTTCAACCGATTCGATGCCTGAGCGCAACGGAAGATCCGAAGCCGAGAGCGTCGACTATTTCCCCGGCGGAAAGGGAATAATATCGTCGGTCGCGCTTGCGCGTCTCGGCGCGGATGCCGTTTTGTGCTCTGCGCTCGGCGACGATATTTATGAAAAGGAGCTTGTCGAGTATCTTGAATCCGAAAGGATAGATACGCGTTATTCTCCGAAAAAGAGAGGCGAAAGCACGCCGACCGATATCATAATCAAGGATTACACGGGAAACGAAAAGACGATAAGCTACGTGGGAGCTATTGAGAAGCTTTCGGAAAGCGATATCGAGGAGGCGTTCATATCCTATCCTGACGCCGTGATCCTTCACGGTGCGCTTCCCGAAAAAATTATTGACGAAACGGTAAAACAGACCGGTGAGCACGGGCTTCCGCTGTTTTTGCTCACGCTGCCCGATCCGTCAAGATATCCGCTTTCGCGCATAGGCGAATGTGAGATACTCGTCACCGACGAGAACGGCGCACTGAAATATACGGGAATACGCCCGTCCGACCAGGAAAAATGTATGCGTGCCTGCTTTGCGCTATCGCAGAGAGTGAAGGCGAAATACGTCATCATCCGCCTCGGTGAGCGCGGAACCTTCCTTTTCGACGGCAAGTTCTCAACATTTGTTTCTGCCTACGACGTTGCTCAACCAAAGGGCGTTGAAAGCGACGACGCCTTCGGCGCGGCTCTCGTTTACGAATATCTGCGCTCCGACGGAGATATTGCCCGCGCCTGCGACTTTGCTACCGTTGTAAGTGCAGTATTTCTTACGCGCGGCGGCGGACTTCGCGCCTATCCGTACTTTGAGGACGTCCGCAGATTTGTAAAGAGAAACGAGATAGATTACGATGTCGACGAGCTGTAATTATGAAAAGATAACGGGAGCGTTTACCTCGTCCGACGGCGTGAGCACCGTTCCTTACTACCTCTATGTTCCGAACGGAAATCCCTTTGCGGTGCTTCAGATAAGCCACGGAATGTGCGAATATATCGAGCGCTACGAAAAAGAGGGCTTCGTTTCGGCGCTTTGTGAGGCGGGTATCGTCGTCTGCGGTAACGACCATCTCGGTCACGGCCCGACGGTATCTGACGACGATCTCGGATTTTTTACCGATTACGAAAAGCTGACCGAGGACCTGCATCTTCTTAACGGAATAGTGAAAAAGCGCTATCCGAGTTTGCCTTATATACTTTTCGGACACAGCATGGGCTCCTTCGTTGCGCGCGATTACGTTACGAAGTTTGACGATATCGACGGCGCGGTGTTCTCGGGAACGACGGCCGGAGATCAGCCGCTCGGAGCGGCGAAGATGCTTGCGGGGCTGATATGCAAGCTCAAGGGAAAGACCCACAGAAGCAAGCTTCTTGACAAGCTGGCGTTCGGCTCTTATAACAAGGGCTTTGAAAGCGAAAACGACAAGGTCTCGTGGCTTTCGCGCGACGCGTCTGTGCGTCAGCACTACAATAACGATAAATACTGCGGCTTTATGTTCACGGCGACCGCAATGAGGGAGCTTTTTAAGCTTCTCATCTCAATATCGAGTGCCGAATGGGTCGAAAAGGTCCCGATATCGCTTCCCGTTTTTATCGTCTCGGGTGATAAGGATCCATTGGCTGACGGCGGAGAGGGAATAAAGACGCTTTACGAAGCGCTCGACGATCACGAGATGAACGAGCTCAAGATGAAGCTGTATCCCGAGGCGCGTCACGAAATATATAACGACCTTTGCCGCACAGAGGCGCTGAACGACCTTATAGAATGGGTAAAGGAGGTTTCGGAGGGCGTCGTTGCCTGCCGAAGCTATAATTCGATCCCGTTCGGAAAGGTGGAGCTGACGTGAAACGGCTTATGGGAATAGACTGCGGAGACGTCCGCACGGGAATTGCGGTAAGCGATCCGCTCGGCATTCTTGCCTGCGGTGTCGGCACCTTCAAGGCGCCCGGCAGACGTGCGCTTATTGCGATAATTCTCGAGCAGGCGGAGAAGTACGGTATCGACGAATTCGTCGTCGGAAATCCGATCAATATGAACGGCACCGTCGGTGACCGCTCGCTCAAGGCGCAGAGGTTTGCCTCCGAGCTTGAAAAGGAATCGGGCAAGCCGGTGCATCTGTTTGACGAGCGATGCACCACGATGGTCGCGCACAGCATAATGAATATGACCGATACGCGCGGCAAAAAGCGCAAGGAAAACGTTGATACGCTCTCTGCGCAGATAATACTTCAGAACTTTATGGACAGCCATAAACAATAAAACCAAACAAGGAGAAACATCATGAAAAAATTCTTACTTATGCTTCTTTGCGGAGCACTTATGCTTTCGGTCTTCGCCTGCAGCGAGCCGAAGAAAACGGAGCCCAAGGAAGCACCCGACTGGGAGACGCTTCTTTTCGAATACGACGAGTGGGCTACCGAGTACGTCAATTTTCTGATCGCGTATAAGAAGGATCCGACTAACCCCGTTACCAGCGCAATGGTTGGCAGATGGCCGTCCGAAATTGCAGAGTGGAAGGAACAGACAGACGCGATGTTTGCCGCTCTTAAGGATTTCCCGACCGAAAGAAGCGCTTACGTCGAGGAGCTGAGCAGAATAACGAAAAGATTGACCGACGCCGCAGGAGATACTGCGACCGAGGCGGAGATCAATACGTTCCTTTCCGAGTACGACAAGTGGGCAGACGAGTACGTTGCATTCTTTGCAGCACACAAGGACGACAAGACGTCCCCCGAGTATCAGACCGGACTTACCGAGCTTATGACCGAAAGCGCCGAATGGACCGGTAAGGTGAAGACGATGACGGGAAGAATAATCGACCCGGCCTTGCTTGCGAGCTTTACTGCCGAAACAGCAAAGATCGCTGCTAAGATAGCGAGCGCTTACAACTGATATAAAAAAAGCACCACCAAACGGGGGTTGCGGTAAGGGATTACCGCAACCCCAATTAAATATTACCT
>JAFTTT010000010.1 GCA_017466625.1 Clostridia bacterium | reverse complement strand
TATAGCATATCTTTCCGCAGATTTCAACCTTTTTTGAGAAAATTTTTATTGTGTGGTATTGTAATTTCAATGGCACCCTCCGGGAGGGAGCTGTCAGCGTAGCTGACTGAAGGAGCCATCGGGCGGGAAACGCTCGATAAAAGATAATTACGGAACCGCCCTAATGAGAAGGACAACGCTCTATAATTCCTTTCATCGCGTGCTCCTTCCGTCTTTTTGCTTCGCAAAAATCCACCTCCCTCCCGGAGGGAGGCAAAAACAGGCGACTGCCGTCGCCTGTTTTAACATTATCAATCAGCCAGAAGCTTCATTTTCGAAAGCAATCTTGCGAGCTTTTTGCCCTTGGGGAGCATTTCGACCTCCTCGCGCGTGATTCCGCGGATGAGAAGGATCGTGAGAACGTAGATCACCACTGCCGTGAGTATTGCGAGCATAAGCGAAACGGTTGCAATGCCCGTCAACGTATAGTAGAGCGTGAACGCACCGAAGGCGCCTAAGGCACAGACGAGTGCCGAGATGAGCGGCTTTATCATCAGCTTCGCGAAATTCGGCGTATAGCCGATCTTCTTACGGATGAAGACAAAGTTCATCGCGGAGATCGTGAAGCAGGAAAGGATCGCCGAAATGGGCGAGCCCATTACGCCTATCTCCTTTATCGAAACGAACGCCATCGTCGATATCACCTTGACCACGGCACCGACGGCAACGCTGATGACGGGATATTTTCCGAGCTTATGCGACTGAAGGATCGCGGCGGTCGTCGATATCATACTCATGAAGAATACCGAGATGACGTGCACCGAAAGAAGCGGTCCTGCCTTTACTGCCGCATCCGCGCCGAAAAGGAAGGCGACTATCGGCTCTGCAAGCACCGAAATTCCGAAAACGCAGGGCAGAATTACGATCACCGCCATTCTGAACGCGGTATTCATCGCCTTTCTGACCTTGTCGGGCTTACCCTCCGCCACTGCGACCGATATCAGCGGCACGATGACCGACGTTATCGGGTTTGCGAACGCCAAAATTATGTTACTTATCGGGGTCACGCAGGTCTTTAAGTTACCGATAAACGCCTTTGTCGCTTCCTGCGTGTAGTTGAGCTGAAGTCCGCGCGAAAGGATTATTCCGTCGAGGACGTTCGAAAGAGTCATTACCGAGCTCGAGAGCGTTATCGGTATTGCGATGGCGATAAGCATCTTGACTATCTTCGACGACGGACTCGTCTCCATGCCGTCTTTAAGCAGGTCGGCGTATTCGGTATCGTACTTTGCCGGCTTGAAAAGAAGCTTGCGTATAATGAGCGATACCATTCCCGCCGCAACTCCGACGGTAAGTCCAAACACCGCGTAGGCGGCGACTATGTGAGTCGGCTTGCCCGTCTGAACGGCGTAGTTTGCGAACAGTATTCCGAGAGCCATCTTTCCGACTGCCTCGATAACGTTCGAGACCGCCGACGGTACCATATTCTGATATCCCTGGAAATAGCCCTTGAGCGCCGACGCGATACAGATAAAGAAGAGCGTCGGTGCTATCGCCATAATGCTGAAGGACAGATTGTCTATCTTGTACGCCTTCTCAAAGAGCGGCGCACCGAAGAACATTATCGACGTTCCAATTAGACCGATCGCCACGAAAAGCCACATGGCGATCTTCATTATCTTCTTGCTTTCCCGTATATTTCCGCTTGCGCGGTTTTCCGAGATCATCATTGATACTGCCGTCGGCAGTCCAACGTTAGACACGGTATAAAGGAAGGCATATATGTCGTAGGCGTTATTGTAGTACGCCATTCCGCTGTCGGAAAGTATTCCGCGAAGCGGTATCTTAAGAAGGAGTCCTACCGTTTTGACGAACAGGTTTGCTATCGTCAGGGCGAGGACGCCCGAGAGCATTCGTGACGCTCCCTTTCTTTCTTTTGCACTCACTTTTTTGACCCTTTTTACTTATTTATATATTCGTATGTGTATTTCGGCTCGAATATTCTCTCGATCTTACCGCCATTAGGAGATATGAACTTACTTACCGCACCTGCGCCAACTGCGTAGATATCCTGAAGCTCCTCCATTATGTAGATATTGTAAAGTCCCTCGTAGCCGTCACGGCAGAAGCCGACGTTCTCAAGATTTCCCTGCGCGTTCTTCTGACGGTATAGGTAATAGGGGAAATATCCCGCCCCGCCGAGCGCCTTTTGTGCGTAATCGACGCAGACGGCGCTGACGTCTCCGAAGAAGGAGTAGATGCCGCGTTTATCGCCCCCTGTCAGAGCTTCGGTAGTAAAGGACGCGGCACGCTTTACGCAGTAGGTATGGACGGTCACGTTCTGCGGATCGAGCGAGATTATCTTATCGACCGTTCTGCAGAAGCTTTCCTCGGTTGCCGACGGAAGTCCTGCTATAAGGTCGGTATTTATGCTTCTTATGCCGCTTTTGACGGCAATTTCGTACGCGCGGTAGAAATCCTCTACCGTATGGCGGCGGCCGATCTCTTCAAGTACACCGTCGTCGAGTATTTGCGGATTTATGCTCGTGCGGTCGACGCCGTACGAGGTCATTATATCGAATTTTTCCTTCGTCACCGTATCGGGGCGGCCTGCCTCGACGGTAAATTCGAGAATGTTATGCCCTTTTATATTATCCACAACTGTGGAAAGAAGGCGGTCAAGCTGCTTTTCATTGAGGACGGTGGGGGTTCCGCCCCCTATATAGACGGTCTTTATCTTCTTGCCCGATTCATTTATCTGCCGACATTTTTCGGCGATGTCAAGGCAGAGCTTATCGAGATAATCGGGAAGCGTCGCAAGATACCTCGGCGTCGAATAGGAAACGAACGAGCAATACGCGCATCTCGTCGGGCAGAACGGGATGGAAATATACAGCGAGCAGGTATCTTCACCCAGGATCGAGCGCGCATATTTCTGACGCTTATTTACCTCGGTAAGGAGCTTCGCCTTATCGTCACGCATGAGGAAATCGCTCTTAAGCGCTTCAAGCGTTTCTTCCCTTGTATATCCCTTGCTTATCAGCTCGTCCGCGAGCTTTGACGGGCGGACGCCCGTTGATATTCCCCACGGCGGTGCCGCGCCGAGCAGTACCTCGCCCGCGCGCTGAAACGCCTTACCGACTGCGAGCTTTTTCGCGCGGTCTGGAGTTCTTATTCCGTTTACCTCGCCCTCGCCCTCGCCGATAGCGGTCGTTTTGCCGTCAAAAAGCGTCACTTTTGAGTAAAAAGTGCCGTTTTCCTCCTTAAGAGCTATGCTCGCCTCGGGTATCTCTCCCGTCTGGACCTCGTTTTCCGGGAACTTCGCCCCGGGAAAGAAGATGAGACACAGGTTTTGACAATACGTACGGGTGATATCCCCGTCGATCTTGACTATCATTTTTTATCCTTTCGGAGCTCGTCGGTGTCGAGAATTATCGTGACGGGGCCGTCGTTCAGGAGCTCGACCTTCATATCCGCGCCGAAGATTCCCCTTTCGGTCTTACATTCCGAGAGCGCCTTTACCTTTTCGGCAAAATACTCGTAAAGCTCGTTTGCGCGGACGGGACCCTCCGATGCGAAAAAGTCGGGGCGGTTGCCGTGTACGCAGTTAGCGTAGAGGGTGAACTGCGATATTACGAGGATCTCGCCGCCTATTTGGTTAAGAGACAGGTTCATTTTACCGTTTTCGTCGCAGAAAACCCGCATTTTGGCAATTTTTGCCGCCAGAAGGTCTGCCTCCGCCTCGCTGTCGCCCTTGCCCACGCCGAGAAGAACGAGAAAGCCCTTATCTATCTTGCCGACGGTCTCGTTTTCGACCGTCACCGACGCGTATTTTACTCTCTGAATTACCGCTCTCACGTCGTATAACCTCTACTTACTTCCTCTACGTTGTCGACCGAGCGCAGACGCGAGAGGATGGATTTGAAATGGTCGAGGTTCTTACAGCTTACAGTAAGCTCGACTATCGTACAGTCAGAGCGGTTATGCGTCGTTATTCCGAGAAGCGCGACGCGCATATCGGCAAGCGCCATCGTAATATCGGCAATAAGTCGGATTCCCGGCTGTGCGATTATTCTTATCTGCGCCTCAAATTCGCCGCCGTGGTTTGTCGTGCTCTCCCAACGGGCATTTACCCAACGGTCTATATATGCGGGATTCTTAAGACCCGAGATAACGTTCGGGCAGTCCTGCTTATGCACCGAAATGCCGTAGCCCTTCGTGATAAATCCGATGACCGAGTCACCCGGGAGCGGATTACAGCACTTACTGAATTTGACGGAAAGTCCCTCGACACCGTCTATTATTACGCCGCCGTTCGACTTCTTTCTCTTGACGGTCTGAACGTCCGACGCCTCGACGATGACGGGCGTTTCGTCCTTGACGACGCGCTCGAATTCGTCCTTTATCTTTGAGCCGATCTTCGATACCGTTATTCCGCCGTAGCCGATCGTGTTATAAAGATCCTCGATATCCTGGATGCCGATACGCTTTGCGACATTGAGAAGGATCTCGTTCTTCTGCGCCTCGGTGCAGGACTTGCCGATGCGCTTGAATTCGCGCTCGACCTCAATTCGTCCGACGTTGATATTCTCGGGGCGCTGTTCCTTCTTGAACCACTGGCGTATCTTGTTTCTCGCCTCACCCGTACGGACTATCTTCATCCAGTCACGCGACGGTCCGCGGGAAGCAGCCGAGGTGATGATCTCAACTATCTCGCCGTTTTGCGGCGCGCGGTCTATCGGAACTATCATTCCGTTTATCTTCGCGCCGACCATCTTGTTGCCGACTGCCGAGTGTATCGCGTACGCGAAGTCGATCACCGTCGCGCCCTGCGGGAGAGTTATGATATCTCCCTTCGGGGTAAAGACGAAGACCTCGTCGTGCATTATATCTATTTTGAGCGCCTGAAGGAACTCCTCGGGGTCTCTTGTATCATCCTCTGTTTCGATGAGCTTCGCGATCCAGGAGAGCTTGCGGTCGATCTCTTCTCTACTATCCTCACCGCTCTTATACTTCCAGTGTGCGGCGACACCGTATTCCGCGATACGGTGCATCTCCCAGGTCCTTATCTGAACCTCGAAGGGTATGGCGTTACGGCCCATAACGGTCGTATGGAGAGAACGGTACATGTTCGGCTTCGGGGTCGATATATAGTCCTTGAATCTGCCGGGGACCATATTGAACATATCGTGTATCATACCGAGGACGACGTAGCATTCCTCCTCGCTGTCAACGATGACACGGAGCGCGTAGAAGTCGAATATCTCCTCAAAGCTCTTATTCTGCTGATACATCTTGCGGTAGATACTGTAAACGCTCTTTACGCGGCCTTCAAGTGTGAACTTGATGCCTGCCGCCGTCAGCTTATCCGACACGCGCTTACGCATCTGCTCGATGAAGTCGCGGCTCTCGCCGTAACGCTTCTCGATATCGTTTCTTATCTCCTCGTGTCCTATCGGGTCGAGGTATTCGAGAGAACGGTTTTCGAGCTCGTGCTTCATTCTCTGCATACCGAGTCGGTGAGCGAGAGGCGCGTAGACGTGCATCGTTTCAAGTGCGGTGCTTCGTCTCTTTTCGTCCTTCTTTACACCGAGCGTACGCATATTGTGGAGTCGGTCGCAGAGCTTAATAAATATGACTCTTACGTCCTTCTCCATCGCAAGGAACATCTTACGGAGATCCTCTACGTGCTGCTCCTCCTTGTCCGAAAAAGGAATACGGACGAGCTTAGTTAGGCCGTCGACCAAGTGTGCGACGTCCTCGCCGAACGCCTTTTTTATCATCGGAAGGTCGCTAAGATCTCCGCAGTCCTCAACGGTGTCGTGAAGGAGCGCGGCACAGATGGAGTCAGTATCAAGACCGAGCCCGACCGCTATCTCCGCCACCGCCACGGGGTGACATATATAAGGGTCTCCGCTGTATCGGTACTGACCCTCGTGGAGCTCCTTCGCGAGCTCGTACGCCTTCATTATTTTTTCGGTATCGTAGTGTTTTCCCGATTTTTCGATCGCGGCATGGAGCTTTCCTATGCCCGTCGGGTCGTTTTTTACTGTTTCGTCAGATGTTTGTATATGCATGATCTTGTTAAGTCTACTTTCGTTTCGATATGTGGAACCGTTATAAAGATGCTCTCGCTTCCCATTTCGCCCTCCGTCTGTCCGAGAACGATAACTCCGCTTTCGTTCAGCACGTCGAGTACCAGGCGAAGCTTTATATAGCTCATCTCGCCTGCGTTTATCGAGGTGAGGGAGTGAAGGAGCGTGCGTAGCGAGACCGACGCACCGCCCTCGGGCGTCGTTCTTTTAAGATGGAGATACGCGCTTACGAAATCGGGTCGCGACGGCAGATCCTCGCCTACGTCTCTTACGCCGTCGAGTATATTCATATACTCGTCGCATTCCCTTTCGCGCTCTGCGTTTTGCTCGCTTGAACGGCGTATGCCGCGAAGAAGTATCTGCTCGCTCTTCGCTCCGCGGAATTCGTTTACGCCGAGCTTGAATGCGATATCGACCTTATCGGACGGCGAAAAGCCGAGCTCCTCGGGGGAGCTTCCGAAGAATACCGCCGCCATACGCTTGCCGTTTCCGTCAAGCAGATATTTCGTATGTCTGCCCTGACCCATTGAGGTCACCTCCAGCACCGTCAGCGACGGGCAGTAGAAGGAGGGCTGCGGATTTCCGACTCCGCAGGGCTCGATGAGGTCGAGCTCCTCCGCTTGCGTCAGCGTCATTTCACTCGGAGCGAGCTCAAAGTCGAGCTCAAGCGTCGGAGCGGACGCTTCTTTACCGAGCATCGTTTTCGCGTGCTCCTTGAGCTTTTCCTTGAACGGCTCGAGGTTTTCCCTCTTTATGGTAAGTCCTGCCGCGAGCTCGTGGCCACCGAATTTTTCGAGCAGATCGGAGCAATGCAGGAGCGCTTCGACGAGGTTCATTCCCTTGACGCTTCGTCCCGAGCCCTTTCCGACTCCGTCCTCGAAGGATATCATTATCGAGGGCTTACCGTATTTTTCCGTTATGCGCGAGGAAACTATTCCGATAACGCCGTGATTCCAGCCCGTATCGTCAAGAACGATCACGGGAGAATCCTGCTTAAGCTCGGCCTCGATGCGCTCCTTAAGCGAATCGACTATCTTGTTTTCCTCGTTTTGTCTTTGCGTATTTATGAGGCAGAGCTCTTCTGCAATCTCGCGTATTTCGTCGGCGTTTCGGCTCAAAAACAGCTCTGCCGCCCTTGATGCCGATGCCATTCTGCCTGCCGCGTTTATTCTCGGCGCGACTGTAAATCCGATGACGGACGAGGTCATCTTGCGCTTTTTCGTCGGTGCTTTTCCGGCGTCGACTACGTCGAGCAGCGCCGAGATCCCGGCTCGCGGAGATCTCTCCATATAGGATAGACCCATGCTGACTATAAGCCGGTTTTCGTTCACGAGCGGCATGACGTCAGCCACCGTGCCGAGTGCGGCTAAATCGACGTATTTTCTGCAAATATCTGTAAGGAAGCCTTCCGTTTCCTCGCCGCGCTTTTCGCGCCACAGATACTCGACCGCGCAAACGAGCTTGAAGGCGACTCCGACGCCCGCGAGCTCCTTAAAAGGATACGGACAGTCGGGGCGGTGCGGATTTACGACCGCTACTGCTTTCGGGATCTCGCCTCGGCACTCGTGATGGTCGGTAATTACCATATCGCAGCCGAGCGAACGGCAGTATTCCGCTTCCTCGACAGCGGTAATGCCTGTGTCGACCGTTATTATGAGGTTCGTTCCGTCACCCACGAGCTTATCGATGGCGTCACGGTTTACACCGTAGCCCTCGCCGACGCGGTTCGGAATATGGTAGTCCGTCTCGATTCCCTTATCTCTGAAATAGAGAGAAAGCAGACAGGTCGACGACACTCCGTCGACGTCGTAGTCTCCGTAGATCGCTATCTTTTCGCCCTTTTCCATGGCGGTAACGATTCGGTTTGCCGCCTTTTTCATATCCGCCATCAAAAACGGATCGTGGAAAAGCTCGGTCTCAAGACGTATAAACGAGGAGGCGTCCGACGGCGTCTTATATCCGCGGTTATAAAGCAGATTTGCAGTCGGCACCGACACGCCGAGCGTTTTTGCGATGTTCATGACCTCGGCAGAATCACTGCGAGTGCCGATATTCCATATTTTCTTCGCCATAACGGACCTCCTTTCGTTTTGATTCTATGATAATAGATTAGTATATGCCTGGTTGATTTGAGCTTGAATATTTGTTGTAGGGGCGACCAATGGTCGCCCGTTCGGGTGTAATGTTACATTTGTTTAACACACGGTTGCTTCGCAACCTACACCTCATCCACCACCTTCGGTGGTCCCCCTTCCCCCGCTGGGGAAGGCAAGACGACGTTTCATCTTTTCCTTATGTTGTGAACAGAGTGCGCGGTGAATTTTCACTCAAATCTCTTATATCTCTTAATTATCTCCTCTGCGACTCTGATGCCGTCGACGGCGGCGGAGGTTATTCCTCCCGCGTAGCCGGCGCCCTCTCCGCACGGGTCGATATTATCAAAGCCCTCTGCAAGCAGAGCTTCGTTTCTCATTATTCGGAGCGGAGCCGAGGTTCGGCTCTCAACTCCCGTGAGGATCGCCGACGGGCTTGAAAATCCCTTTATCTTATGCTCGAAATCCTTGATTCCGACCTCAAGCATCGACGAGATGCGCTCGGGGAACAGCTTGCGCAGATCCGCCTCTCTGACCCTTCCCTTACGGTAGGTCGGAGTCACACGGCTCGGCGCGCGGCCGCTTGTCTTATGCATAAAATCACCGACAGTCATTATCGGCGCGGAATAATCGCTTCCACCAAGCTTGAACGCCTCTCTTTCAATACGGCGCTGAAATTCTATCGGATCGCCCTCGGGCAGGACGTTAACAGCGAGCGCGGCGTTTGAATTTACTCCGTCACGCTTGTAACGCGACATTCCGTTCGTGACCACGCCGCCCTCCTCCGACGCCGCGGCGACGACCTCTCCGCCCGGACACATACAGAAGGAATAGACGCAGTCCTCACCCATGCGCTTTGAAAGCGCGTATTCAGCCGAGCCGAGACGCGGATCGCCCGCGTATTTACCGTATATCGCGCGGTCTATATCTTCGCGTAGATGCTCGATGCGCACGCCGACCGAAAAGGGCTTCGGAACGAGCTTGAAGCCGGCGTCCTTAAGGTAATAATAGGTATCTCTTGCGCTGTGTCCGATAGCGAGAATGACAGCCGAGCACGGGATCTCGCCGTTCTGCGTTCTTACCGCCGAGGCACATCCGTTCTTCATAACTATCACGTCAAGACGGGTATTATATCTTATTTCGCCGCCGAGCTCCTGTATGCGAGCAGCGACGTTATTAACTACTCCGAGGAGCTTATCTGTGCCGATATGCGGCTTCGCGTGAAGAAGCACCTCCTTCGGCGCTCCGAAGGAATAAAGGCGCTGAAGCACGTATCCGACGCGCGCGTCGTTTATTCTCGTGACGAGCTTACCGTCCGAAAAGGTGCCCGCTCCGCCTGCGCCGAACTGGATATTGCTTTCGGTATCGAGAATACCGTCGCGGAAAAATCTTCCGACCTTCTGCGTTCGTGTAAGAACGTTATCTCCGCGTTCGATAACGATGGGACGGTATCCCGACTCGGCAAGCATGAGCGCCGCGAACATTCCGCAGGGGCCGAAGCCGACGACGACGGGACGCTCCGTCATTACCTCGTCGCCCGACTGAACTCCGTCAAGCGGATCGCTCTCGTGCAGCTCAACTGCGTCGATGCTCTTAAGCTCGTTTTCGGTCAGGGTCGTCCCGACCTCGAGCGCGACCGCCCAGACGAAGGTTATTTCCCTGCGTCTGACGTCCACCGAACGGCGGAAAACGTGCTTATTTATAATATCCTTTTTGAGAGTTAACGGAGCAAGCCGAGAACAGGCCTGCTCCATTACCTCGTTTTCCGTAACCGTGATCGGCGTACGGATATTTCTTATGACAAGCTTCATATACCCTATCCTTTTGCGGCCATTTTGACCGTATAGGGCGAGCCCTCTTTATAGATCTCGTAAACGTTTCCTGCAAATTCGCCGAAAAATTCAAACGTCACGGGAGCCGATACCGTTCCCGTCTCGCCCTCCGGCATTCTTGCCGTCGCCTTGACTGACGCTTCCGTGAAGCGCGTCATCGCGTCCTTTTCGCCGCGGAAGCGTGCGCTTATCGTCGTTATAACGTTGCCGTCCTCGTCAAAGACGGGCAGAGACAGCACGGTTTCCGTATAATTTTTCAGCGTGACCGTTACCTTGACCGAGCTTACGTTATCGAGATTCTGCACGCCCGACGGCAAGCCGATCGCCCAGTTGACCGCGGTACCGCTCTTGAGCGTTTTTTCGTCAAGGACGCAGTTTATCGACAGATTTTTGATCGTTCCGATCTCGCCGTACACGTTGATGGTCTTACGTCCGAGCTTTACGGTACAGTTTTCGAGCTTCTGTATTCCGTGCTTGAAGGACACCGTTATCGGCACCGACGCGTTTCCGTAAAGGGAGACCGTGACCGACGCCGTGTCGGACGAAAGCCGTATATAACGGCGGTCGGATTCCGACAGCTCCGTGCCGCCCTCGCTTACCAGCTCCACCTTACCGCTGTAGATCCTTCCGCTCGTTATTTCGGAATCCTTAAAATCAACGGGAAGCACCGCACGCGTTATGCTGTTTACTATCTGCTCGGGGCCCGTTATCACGATATCGGGAATGTCGCTCAGGTTGAGCGTATGCTCGGGCGACATTGAGTAGTTAAAGAGCTTTGCTTCAACGGGAATGGTCTTTGATATCTTGTTGTCAAGATACACCGTTACCGTTCCGACGCTCGTTTTTTCGAGCGTTACGCCGTTCGGAAGCTTAAAGACGATATCAAAGAATTTTTCGCCCGCTGTCGTTACGTTAGATACGTCGACGTAGGCACGAATATCGGAATTCTTTATCTTCTGCATCGTGTTTCTGTTGCCCGAAAGGGTAACGTCGACCGCCATTCCGTCTCCCGAAAGGACTGCAAAGCCGCCTCTGTTTACTATCTCGACAGGTATTCCGACAAATTCCTCCTCCTGAATCACCGTATCTATGCTGACTGCATAGTACCAGAGGAAAAATGCAAGAAGCAGGCATATTATCTTCGCAAGAAAATCTATCGTCTTATTCTTCTTGACGGTAATATTGCCCTCGGTCTGCTCTATCTCGGGGCGAAGCTCTGTCTTTATTTCGTTTTCCATTCTCTCCGCCCTCCTTTTTTGCTTACGTGTCTGTCCTTTTTATGTGTAAATATCTTCTGAACGCCCTTATCGCCCTCCGTATGGAAGCGCGCTTCAAGCTCCTTTTTAAGCGAATTGTGAGTAAATCCGCGCTTGAGCTGTCCGTTCATTGCGACCGATATCGTTCCCGTCTCCTCCGACACGATGATAACGACTGCGTCGCTTTCCTCGCTTATGCCTATTCCCGCGCGGTGGCGCGTGCCGAGGTCCTTTATTATCGCTTCGTTTGAGGAAAGGGGAAGGAAGCATCCTGCGGATGCTATTCTCCAGTCGCGGATTATGACCGCGCCGTCGTGAAGCGGTGCGCCCTCGTAGAAAATGTTACGGAGCATGAAGGACGATATATCTGCGTTAACGGTGACTCCGCTGTTCGTTATGTCGCCGAGCTTCGTCGTGCGCTCGATAACGATAAGCGCACCCGTGCGCGAACGTCCGAGCTGTGCTGCAGCCGTCGATATCTCTCTTATGCTTACCGCCGTGCGGTCGTTATGGTCCTTGTTCTCGGCACTCGGAATGAAGTTCTTGAAGCGGTCTCCGCCCATCTTTTCAAGCGCGGCGCGGAGCTCGGGCTGGAATACGATAACAAGCGCAACAAAGCCGACCTGGAACAGGTTCGTCATGATAAACGACACTGCGCGCAGGCCTATCAAGCTTCCGACAAGCATTATCGCGATAAGCACTCCGACACCGACTGCGAGCTTTCCCGCACGTCTGTCGCGGATAAAGGCGTAGACGAAATACATCATTATGGCGATGAGAACGATGTCTATAACGTCAAGAATATTCATATTCAAGAGCTGATACCTGAATGCCTCCCATGAAAATACGCCCATTTTGTTTCCACCCTCTTCTGAAAATTGAAATTTATCT
>JAFTTT010000090.1 GCA_017466625.1 Clostridia bacterium | reverse complement strand
GCTCCTTCAGTCACCTTCGGTGACAGCTCCCTCCCGGAGGGAGCCATTGGCACAAACTACCCTTAAACTACATTTTTTCGTTACATCATTTCTGTTCATCGGTTAACCTTTTTTGAACCACGCTCCTCACGCGTGGTTTTCATTTACAATAAAAAACCGCCCGATGGGCGGTTTTTTTATCTGATCTTTTTGAAGTTTCCGTAAGTTTCATTCACGGTTTCGCAATATGAGAAGGTATTGTCGTACTTTGAGAGAATGTTTTTGAAATCGACCATCTGGTGCTTATTTACCACGCAGAGAAGAAAGGTATTTTCGGTGTTCCCATAGGAGCCGACCGCACTGACACGTGTCGTTCCGTGGCGAAGCTTCTCGAAGATCTCGGCGGTTATCTCATCCGGATGCGTCGTTATCACCGTAAACTTATATGCTTGCTTCGTTCCTGTGATTATATAGTTGCCTACAAAGGTTGCAAGGAAGCAGTAGAGTACGCAGAGACATATCGGCTCGTAATTATATACGATCCTTCCGCTTTCATCGGGCACGGCGTATACGAAAAATGATACGACCGCAACGACAGCGTTAAGAATAAAGGTGACGTAGAAAAAGTTTAACTCGGGCTTGACCTTGCTTATATATCTTGAAATTATATCGGTACCGCCCGTCGACGAGCTTACTTTGAAGCAAAAGGCGTTGACCGCTCCGCTGATAACTCCGCTGAGTATTACCGGAAAGATCGTGTTGTGACCGTCTGCATTATACTGAAATGCCGTAAATCCGATCTTCTGAAAAAGCAGAAACGAAAAGGAGTAGACGAGACAGAAGAACAACGACCGTTTTGCAAAAGCTCGGTCAATAAAAAAATACGCGAGGATACAGAGCGGAATATTTATCAACAGCGACATATAGCCGATGCTTATTCCCGTTTTATACTGTATCATTGTAGTAATTCCGCCTACACCCGCCGGGGCGAAGTTGTTTTTGACGATGAAGAGGTAATAATTAAGCGCCAAAATGATACCGAGGAAAAATATCAGGATATACTCTGATACCGTTAAAAGCTTTTTGGCTTTCATAAATACATTTACCCCTTTTGTCCTCGGCTTTTGAGCCATTTATCGTATTCCTCGAGCGCGGCGGCGTCTCGCGCCTGAATGTATTTCTTCTGCGCCGTCTCGGGAACCGTGCCCGTGATCTTCTTGACGAGCGTTGCGTACGGCACCCAGAGGAGCTTGACGTTAACGGCGCGCTCCTTCGGCGTCAGGTGGTTTTTCTCGATATGCTTTTCGGTCTTGACCGCGAAATAGAAGGATTTTTGCGTGAAATCGTGGCAGGCGCGGTTTTCGTACACGTAGCCGAGAACTCGTATTTTGTCGCACGAGCAGCCCGTTTCCTCAAGTATCTCGCGCTTGAGCGCGTCGATCAGTCCCTCGCCCTTCTCAACTCCGCCGCCCGGCAGAGAATAAAGGTCGAATTTCTCGGTATACATCAGCGCGTACTTTCCGTCTCGGCGGCGCAAAACAGCTCTTGCGGCAAGACGCGGCGTGTGATTTGACATTCCCTCCTCGCCAAGGAGGACCGAGTCGTTCAGATCTTTAAGCTTTTTCATTTTTCGGTCTCCTTTCTTTGGAGATAGAGAAGAATTACGGCTATACTGTCATTATAACCTTATAAGGTATATGATAACAGAATAAGGATAAAAAGTCAATGTTTTTATAACGTTGGCGTCAATAAGCAAAAACCGCAGAGGTCATTAACCTCTGCGGTTTATATTATTTAGACATACAGAGAACCATAATGGCTTTCTGTGCGTGGAGACGGTTTTCCGCCTCGTCGAAGATCTCGGACGCGTGCTGCTCAAAAACGTCCGCCGTGATCTCCTCGCCGCGGTGCGCGGGGAGGCAGTGCATTACCATCGCGTCACTCTTTGCAGCCGACATAACGGAGGAATTGATCTGATAATTCTTGAAGATCTCCTTACGCTGTGCCGCCTCGGACTCCTGGCCCATCGACGCCCAGACGTCTGTATAGAGCGCGTCAGCGTCGGACGCCGCTTCCTCGATATTCTCGGTGCAAGTGAACTTGCCGTTTTCCGACGCCCACTTCATAATGTCGGCATCGGGCTCGTAGCCCTTCGGGCAAGCGACTGCAACCTCCATGCCGGTCTTGATACCGCCGACGATGAGGGAGTTTGCCATGTTGTTACCGTCACCTATATAGGTGAGCTTTCTGCCGTCAAGGTTGCCCTTGTGCTCTCTTATAGTCTGAAGGTCTGCCATTACCTGACAGGGATGGCAGTAGTCGGTAAGACCGTTGATTATCGGGATCGAGCCGTAGGTCGCAAGATCCTCAACCTCCTTCTGCGCGAAGGTGCGGATCATGATTCCGTCAAGATAGCGCGAAAGAACACGCGCGGTGTCCTCAACCGGCTCGCCGCGTCCGATCTGAAGATCGCGCGAGGAAAGAAAGAGTCCCGAGCCGCCGAGATCGTGGATACCGACCTCGAACGATACTCTGGTACGGGTCGACGACTTCGAGAATATCATTCCGAGCGTCATGCCGTTTAAGAGCTTATGCTCGATTCCGTGCTTTCTTTCGTATTTGAGCTTGTCTGCAAGGTCAAGCGCCTGCATTATTTCTTCTGTTGACCAGTCTGACAATTTAAGAAAATGTTTCATAGTATTTATGAGGAAAACTTTTTGAAAAAAGTTTTCCTCATACTCCTTTCAAAAACTTTTGTAAAGCGAAAAACTGCGGTTTTCGCGAATATGGATATGGGGTTATGCCAGATATTGTTCTATATACTTAACCTGTCTTTCAAACGATTCCTCTCCGCAGCCGCCGAGGGAATTGCGCTTCATAACGCAGGTCTCAAGGGAAATCGCCTCGTAAAGATCGGAGTCAAAATTCGGGTCATACTTCTTGTATTCCTCGATCGGAAGCTCGTCGAGGACGGTTCCGAGGTCGATGCAATGCGCAACGAGCTGACCGACGATCTTATAAGCTGAACGGAAGGGAAGTCCCTTGACGACGAGGTAATCTGCGAGGTCGGTCGCGTTTATGAAGCCCTTTTGCGCCGCCTTGTACATATTTTCGGGGATCGGCTTCATCGTTTCTATCATCGGTGCGAAGACGGAGAGACACTTTTTAACGGTGTCTGTCGCGTCGAATACCGACTCCTTGTCCTCCTGCATATCCTTGTTATATGCGAGGGGGATTCCCTTAAGAACCGTAAGAAGTCCCATAAGGTCGCCGTAAACGCGTCCCGTCTTGCCCCTTACAAGCTCCGCCATATCCGGGTTCTTCTTCTGCGGCATGATAGACGAGCCCGTCGTGTAGGAATCATCAAGCTCTACAAACTTGAATTCCCAGCTCGACCAGAGGATAATTTCCTCCGAAAAACGCGAAAGGTGCGTCATAATGAGCGAGCAGGCGGAAAGAAGCTCAACTGCAAAATCGCGGTCGGAAACACCGTCGATGCTGTTCTCACAGATACCGTCGAAGCCAAGCTTCTCGGCGGTGTAGAGACGGTCTGTCGGGTACGTCGTTCCTGCAAGTGCGCAGGAGCCGAGCGGCGAATAATTCATTCGCTTCTTGCAGTCGCTTAAGCGTCCGATGTCACGCGTGAACATCATTCCGTATGCGAGCAGATGATGCGCAAAGGTTAGCGGCTGTGCTCTTTGAAGGTGCGTATAGCCGGGCATTATCAGCCCCTTGCCGTTCTTCGCCTGCGTCAGGATCGCGCCGATAAGCTTGCGGAGAAGTGAAATTATCTCGTCGATCTCGTCTCTTAAATACATTCTGATGTCGAGAGCGACCTGGTCGTTGCGGCTTCTTGCGGTGTGAAGCTTCTTGCCGACCTCTCCTATACGCTTCGTCAGCTCCGCCTCGACGAACATGTGAATGTCCTCGGCGTCAAGATCGATTTCAAGCTTGCCGCTCGTCAGGTCGTCAAGAATCGAACAAAGACCGTCGGAAATAGTCTCGCATTCGCTTTTCGTGATGATGCCGCATTTACTCAGCATCGAAGCGTGCGCCAAGCTTCCCGTTATGTCCTGCTTATACATTTTGCAGTCGAAGCTTATCGACGAGTTGAAATCGTCAGCTTCCTTGTCGAGCGCCTTAACGAAGCGCCCTGCCCACATTTTTTCCATAATTACTCCTAACCCAAAGGGCTCCGCCCTTTGGAAACCTGCCAAACTTTTTGGAAAAAGTTTGGATCAAAAACTTTTGTACTGCGAAAAACTCCGTTTTTCGCAAATAGAGGGATAAAAAGGCATTGCCACGTTCTTTGCCTCCCTCCGGGAGGGAGGTGTCAACCGAAGGTTGACGAAGGGAGCTCGCGACAATAAAGAATTATGCAGAGATGCGTCTATCATCAGTGGCGGTTCCAAAATATCTGTTTTCGTATATTTCTTGCCCGATGGCTCCTCCACCGCTTCGCGGAGCCCCCTCCCGGAGGGAGCCTTATGCCGAAGCTTTTAGTTGTCCGTGATATAGTGAACGCGGAAGCCCCCTACAAATTAGGTTCAATATAATTTCCAATAAACACAATTCGCCGAAAACGGTAGTTTTCGGCAGAGTAAAAGTTTTTGGGGGTTTGGGGGCTTTTTTCAAAAAGCCCCCAAGCACGTCCCTATTACTTCTTATTTTTAGCGTCGACCTGTGCCTGAACCTTGATCGGGAGGCCGAAGAGGTTGATAAAGCCGGTAGCGTCGGTCTGGTCGTAGACGTTATCCTCGCCGAAGGTTGCGATCTCCTCGGAGTAGAGAGAATAATCGGACCAAGCGCCCGCCTTGATGATGTTGCCCTTATAGAGCTTAAGCTTTACCTTACCGGTAACCTTCTCCTGCGTCTTATCGACGAAAGCGGAGAGCGCTTCGCGGAGAGGAGTGAACCACTGACCGTTGTAAACGAGGTCAGCGAAGGTGATAGCAAGCTCCTGCTTCTTGTGAGCAGTCATCTTATCGAGACAGAGGGTCTCGAGGTAGTTATGAGCGAAGTAGAGGATCTCTCCGCCGGGAGTTTCGTAAACGCCGCGGCACTTCATGCCGACGAGACGGTTTTCAACGATATCAAGAAGTCCGATACCGTTCTTGCCGCCGAGCTCGTTGAGCTTGAGGATGATATTCTTTGCCGACATCTTCTCGCCGTCGATAGCGGTAGGAATACCCTTTTCGAAATCTATCGTAACGTAGGTCGGCTCGTCGGGCGCCTTGAAGGGCGAAACGCCGAGCTCAAGGAAGCCGTCCTTATCGTAAAGCGGCTCGTTGCCAGCGTCCTCGAGGTCCATTCCCTCGTGGGAAAGGTGCCAGAGGTTCTTATCCTTAGAGTAGTTGGTCTCGCGGTTTATCTTAAGGGGAACGTTATGCGCCTCGGCATAGTCGATCTCCTCCTCACGGCTCTTGATATCCCACTCACGCCAGGGAGCGATTATCGGCATATCGGGGCAGAAGTGCTTGAGGGTAAGCTCGAAGCGAACCTGGTCGTTACCCTTACCTGTACAGCCGTGGCAGATCGCGTCGGCATTTTCCTTGATAGCGATCTCTGCAAGTCCCTTTGCGATGCAGGGACGAGCGTGAGAGGTACCGAGAAGGTACTCCTCGTACTTTGCGCCTGCCTTAACGCAGGGCATGATGTAGTTATCAACGTAATCGTCGGTAAGATCGAGAACGTAGAGCTTCGAAGCGCCGGTCTTGAGCGCCTTTTCCTCAAGTCCCTCGAGCTCGTCTGCCTGTCCGACGTTACCCGAAACTGCGATCACCTCACAGTTATTGTAATTTTCCTTGAGCCACGGGATGATGATCGAGGTATCAAGTCCTCCCGAGTATGCAAGTACGACCTTCTTAATATTCTTCTTATCCATAATATTTATCCTTTCGGTTTATCCGTTTTTATTCGACTGCATAATTATACATCTTGTCTGCATAAAAATCAAGTGGTTTTTGCAAAATTATTTAATTTTTATCGATTTATACATCAAATATACCGTATTATGCGTGTTTTTGTGCATATTTCGGGTATAAACGCCCACATACTTAACAAAAGCGCCGTCAAACGGCGCTTTTGATGTTTAATACTCTACGTCGGGGAGCACTATCTCGGAGCCATCCTCGGGGATGAACTGTCCGAGAGGACTGTTTTTGAGATTATTCATAATTGCATTGAATTCGTCGCCCGTCACTTCAATGATGCTCTTGAATTCAGTCGGGAAGGTCGGAAGGGTACCGCCCACCTCGGTCTCGACCTTGAGGTCGACGCTTACAGTCTTATCGAACGCATCAACGGAAGTAAGCGTAGTCGTGGTCTTATTGCCTTCGGTTTTCGTTTCGCCCTTGAGCGTTACGTAAGAGGAGCCCTCGTTTTCGCTCGGGATAAGAGTGGTTACAGTATATTTACCGTCCTTGACCTCCGTTCCGAACAGCAGGTTTGCCTGCGCTGCGTCATTTTCCTTCGTTACGAGGTTGATACGGAATATCTCCGCGCCGTCTACCGTCTTGCTCTCAAACACGAGCTTGTTTTCCTGCTTATAAGAGATACCCTCGAATACGACCGAGCTCGAAACGCCGATCTCGACCTTGCCCTCCTCGTCTGCGTTGAAGAAGACCTTCATCGTAGTTCCCTGCGACTTGATGGTGAGTGTCACGCCGTTAAGAACGTAATCCTTATTTGCTCTTACCTCGGTCTTGAGAGTGAAGGGAGCGGCGTCAAGCGCGTCGTAGACCTGCTTAACGGACGCGTTGGAGAACATTTCGGAGACCTGTTCCTTTGCATCCGCTTCCGACATTCCGCCAGACACAAGGAGTCCATGTATGATGCTCTTTACGTCTTTATCATCTTTAAGCGCCGAGAAAACGTCCTTTATGAGCTTCTTTGCGCTGTCGGTATTGAATTCAACGGTGACGGTTATTTCGTCAGCCGTTTCCACGTCGCTTTCGCAGCTGTTTTCAGCGGCGTCTACTATGATCTTTGCATATTTTTCGAGCAGAGAATAGAGCTTTTCGGTGTCGGCATCCTCAAGTAGCGAGTAGCTCGCAGAATGCATTCCGTGAAGTCCGCTTGAAGCCGCGCCAACGCCGGGAAGGGCAGAATCGCCGTATTCGTGGAACTGCGAGGGCTGCTTCGGCAGTAACGCGCCGACAAGAGTGCCGAGGTCG
>JAFTTT010000089.1 GCA_017466625.1 Clostridia bacterium | reverse complement strand
GATTTATTTGATTGTCAATAATCATGAGGCGGTAACTTATGAACAATATCAAATCAGAGATAGATAATTTGAGAAAAACTCTCGAATATCATTCCTATAAATATTACGTCGAGGACAGCCCTGAGATCTCGGACTTTGAGTACGACGCACTTTTCCGTCGCCTTCAGGATCTTGAAAAGGAGCATCCCGAATTTGACGATCCGAATTCTCCGACGAAGCGCGTCGGCGGCATAGCTCTTGACAAGTTCGAAAAGGTGACTCATACCGTCCCTCTCGGAAGCCTGTCGGACGTATTTTCGTTTGACGAGCTTAAGTCCTTTCTTTCCGATAAGGAAGACGACGAGTTTTCGGTCGAAGCCAAGATAGACGGTCTTTCCGTCGCTCTCCGATATGAAAACGGAACGCTCGTCCGAGGCGCAACGCGCGGAAACGGCGTAGTAGGCGAGGACGTGACCTCCAATATCAGAACGATACGCAGTATTCCGCTCACTATCCCGTATACGGGAACGCTTGAGGTGCGCGGTGAAGTGTATTTACCGCGTGCAAACTTTGAAAAGCTTAATAAGAAACGCGAAGAAAAGGGCGAAGCGCTTTTTGCCAACCCTCGCAACGCGGCAGCGGGATCTCTGCGTCAGCTCGATTCTAAAATCGCGGCAGAACGCGGCCTTGATATCTTCATATTTAACCTCCAATACTGCGATAAAACGTTTGAAAAGCACGACGAATCCCTTGAATTTATCCGCGAGCAGGGCTTTAAGGTCATTCCGCTTATTAAGACTCTTAAGGGAAGCGATGCCGTGTGTGATATGATAAAGCACATCGGAGAGCTTCGCGATGAGCTTGCGTACGATATCGACGGTGCAGTCGTTAAGGAAAATCTGCTTTCCCGCAGAGCCGAGCTCGGTGAAACGGCAAACACGCCTAAATGGGCGGTAGCATATAAATATCCGCCCGAAAAAAAGCTGACAAAGCTTACCGATATAGTGATCCAGGTCGGACGAACAGGGGCGCTCACGCCTAACGCAGTTCTTTCTCCCGTCCGCCTTGCGGGTACTACCGTCAGCCGCGCAACACTTCATAATATCGACTTTATAACTGAAAAGGATATAAGAATAGGTGATAGCGTCTACGTTCAAAAGGCAGGCGACATCATTCCCGAGGTCGTTTCCGTCGAAAAGAAGGACCGTAACGGCTCCGAGGTCGCATACGAAATGCCGAAGACCTGTCCGTCTTGTGGGGAGCCGGTCTCCCGCGACCCCGACGAGGCGGTAGTCCGTTGTACTAACGTAAGCTGTCCTGCCCAGATAGTTCGTACGATCTCTTACTTCGCTTCGCGTCCCGCAATGAACATCGACGGTCTCGGTGAAGCGGTCGTGACTCTGCTTATAGATAAAGGACTTATTAAGAACGTCGCCGATATTTATTATCTTGATCCTTCTGAAATCGCAAAGCTCGAGAGAATGGGCGAAAAGTCAGCGGAGAATTTGATCTCTGCAATTAACGAGTCGAAGACCCGCGGTGCAGACCGACTCCTTTCGGCGTTTGGTATTCGTCAGGTTGGCGAAAAGGCGGCGAAAAATATTATTAACGTCTATCCCGATATAGATATGCTGTTCGATCTTACAGCCGAGCAGCTTGCCGAGGTCGACGATATAGGTATGATAACGGCGAACAGTATCGTGGAATTCTTCTCTCACCCCGATACGAGAGTCCTTATCGACCGCCTTAAAAAAGCAGGAGTTTTCACAGTTAAGAAAAAGGTAGTAAAGGGCAACAAGCTTGTGGGAATGACCTTCGTGCTTACTGGAACTCTTCCGACGATGTCCCGTTCGGACGCTTCTGCTCTTATAGAGGAAAACGGCGGCAAAACGTCCTCTTCGGTATCGAAGAAGACGACCTACGTCGTTGCAGGTGCCGAAGCCGGCTCAAAGCTTACCAAAGCTGAATCGCTCGGTGTTACGGTCATTGACGAAGAAGGACTACTCAAACTCATAAACGAATGAGGTGATATTCGTGATTACAGATTACGTAAAGGTTTACGTGAAAGCCGGCAACGGCGGTAACGGTGCCGTCAGCTTCCACAGAGAAAAATACGTTTCGCACGGCGGTCCCGACGGCGGTGACGGGGGACACGGCGGAAACATAATTCTCCGTATTGAAAACGGAGACAATACGCTTCTTAAATACAAATACCGTCATAAGTTTATCGCCGAAAACGGCGGTAACGGTATGACGAACAAGCTCCACGGTGCAAACGGTGAGGACATAATCCTTCCCGTTCCACCCGGAACAGTCGTCAAGGACGCCGAAAGCGGCAGAATCATCGTCGATATGTCAGAGCGTGACGATTTCGTCCTCTGCAAAGGCGGCAAAGGCGGTTGGGGTAACAGACACTTTGCGACCCCGACGAGACAGATACCTCGTTTTGCTAAAAGCGGTCTTAAGGGCGAAGAAAAAGAGGTCATTTTCGAGCTGAAAATGCTTGCTGACGTCGCACTTATAGGTCTGCCGAACGTCGGCAAATCCTCGCTTCTTTCCGCTATCAGCGCGGCAACGCCCAAAATTGCCGATTACGACTTTACAACGCTTTCGCCGAATCTCGGTGTCGTTAAGGTCGACGGCGGTAAGGGCTTCGTGTGCGCCGATATTCCGGGACTCATCGAGGGTGCCTCTGACGGAAAGGGACTCGGTCACAGCTTCCTTCGCCATATAGACAGATGCAGAGTAATGCTTCACCTCGTAGATGTTGACGCCGACTGCGAGCGCGACCCGAGAGAGGATATTGAGCTTATCAACCGCGAGCTTGAGCAGTACAGTCCCGAGCTTGCCACCCGTCCCCAGATCATAGTCGGAAATAAGTATGATTCGTCGCTTGCGGAATATAACGAGCACGTAAGCGATCTTGAAGCATACTGTAAGGAAAGGGGACTGACGCTCTTCTTCATTTCCGCATTGACGGGCGAAAACGTAAAAGAGCTTATAAAGCACGTTTCGCGTATGCTTAACGACCTTCCGCCTCTTACTATATTCGAGCCGGATTATTTCGAGGAAGAGGTCGACGACAATGAATTCGACGAGCTTGAGATCTACAAGGACGGCAAGGTCTACGTTTGCGAATCCGAGTGGCTCTGGCGTCTTGTCGGACGAGTCAATTTTGAGGACAGAGATTCTCTCAACTACTTCCAGAGAATGCTCCGCTTGAACGGAATTATAGAAAAGCTCGAGGAAGCGGGAGTAACTGACGGCGACACAGTCCGTATGTACGACTATGACTTTGACTTCGTGAAGTAACCTAAACGGTGTTTTCCTTCATAAAATGTAAAAGAAATGTAAACATGAATGGAAAATACTTGAAATTTTATATACCCGCTATTATAATCATCATTGTGCGTTAGCACTCGCAACGCATGAGTGCTAAAATATATCATTTCGGAGGAAATAATTATGACAATCAAACCGCTATTTGACCGTGTTGTAGTTAAATCGGTCGAAGCAGAGGAAACAACTAAAAGCGGAATCCTTCTTGCGGCTGCCGCAAAGGAAAAGCCCCAGATCTGCGAGGTAATCGCGGTCGGCCCCGGCGGAATCGTTGACGGCAAGGAAGTCGTTATGACCGTTAAGGTTGGCGACAAGGTTATCACGAGCAAGTATTCCGGAACCGAGGTAAAATGCGACGGTCAGGAATATACTATTGTAAAACAGGGCGACATTCTCGCAGTTGTTGAGGAATAAGGAGGCATATAACTATGGCAAAGGATATTTCATACGGCTCCGACGCAAGAAGCGCGCTTCTTCGCGGAATCGACAAGCTTGCTGATACCGTAAAGATCACACTCGGACCGAAGGGCAGAAACGTAGTACTTGAAAAGAAGTTCGGCGCGCCCATGATCATAAACGACGGTGTAACTATCGCAAAGGAAATCGAGCTTCCCGATCCGATGGAAAACACGGGCGCTCAGCTTATTAAGGAAGTTTCTATCAAGACAAACGACGCGGCAGGCGACGGTACGACTACCGCTACTATTCTTGCTCAGGCGCTCATTCACGAGGGCATGAAGAACGTAACTGCAGGTGCTAACCCGATGGTTCTCCGCCGCGGTATTCAGAAGGCAGTCGACGTTGCAGTAAAGAAGCTTGCGGCTATCTCGAAGCCCGTTGAGGGAACAGAGGACATCGCAAGAGTCGGTACTGTTTCTGCAGACGATGCAGTTATCGGTACTCTCATTGCCGACGCTATGGAAAAGGTATCCTCCGACGGCGTTATCACCGTTGAGGAATCGAAGTCTGCAGAGACCTACTGCGAGGTAGTTGAGGGAATGCAGTTCGACCGCGGATACATCTCCCCCTATATGGTAACCGATACCGAGAAGATGGAAGCCGTTATCGACGACGCTCTTATTCTCATCACCGATAAGAAGATCTCCAATATTCAGGACATTCTTCCTCTCCTCGAGCAGATCCTCCAGTCGGGCAAGAAGCTCGTTATCGTTGCAGAGGACATCGAGGGCGAGGCGCTCACTACCATCATTCTTAACAAGCTTAAGGGAACCTTCGTCTGCGTAGGCGTTAAGGCACCCGGATTTGGCGAAAGAAGAAAGGATATGCTCCGCGACATCGCAGTTCTTACAGGCGGTGAGGTTATCTCCGAGGAGCTCGGACTTGACCTTAAGGAAACATCTATCGGTCAGCTCGGCCGTGCGCGTCAGGTCAAGATCAATAAGGAAAACACCATTATCGTCGGCGGAATGGGCGATCCCGATGAGATCAAGAGCAGAGTTGCTCAGATCAAGAGCGGTATCGAGACCACTACCTCCGAATTCGACCGTGAAAAGCTTCACGAGCGTCTTGCGAAGCTTGCGGGCGGTGTAGCTGTCATCAAGGTCGGTGCCGCAACCGAGCCCGAAATGAAGGAAAAGAAGCTCCGCATCGAGGACGCTCTCAATGCTACCAAGGCAGCAGTTGAAGAGGGAATCGTTGCAGGCGGCGGCGTTGCACTTCTCAACGTAATTCCCGACGTTACAAAGCTCGTAAACACTCTCGACGGCGACGAAAAGACCGGCGCGAAGATCGTTCTTAAGGCGCTTGAAGCACCCGTTCGCCAGATCGCTGAGAACAGCGGATACGAGGGCTCCGTTATCGTTGATACGATTCTTAAGAGCAAGAAGGTCGGCTACGGCTTCAACGCCGCAACCGAGAAGTACGTCGATATGGTCAAGACGGGTATCGTCGACCCGACAAAGGTTACCCGTTCGGCTCTTCAGAACGCTTCCTCTATCGCTTCCATCGTCCTCACGACCGAGGCAGTCGTTGTCGATATCAAGGAAGAAACTCCTGCTCCCGCACCTATGGGCGGCGGAATGGGCGGAATGTACTGATAATTCCAAAAATAAACCGCATTTTTGCGGTTTATTTTTTTGTTTCTACTTCCTTTTTTGCTCTTTATATGATATAATAATAAGGTTAAAATCATAATTGGGAGTTAATTATGCTCAAATTACTGAAAAACATGAAGGGATACGGCAAGGAATGCGTCCTCGGACCGCTTCTTAAGCTGATGGAAGCGCTCATCGAGCTGTTCATTCCGTACGTCGTCCTCAATATGATAAATAACGGTATTGAAAAGAGCAATGGAAGCTATATCGTATGGTCGGCATTGCTTCTCGTTGCAATGGGTCTGATCGGACTTGCGCTTTCGATAACCGCACAGTATTTTTCCGCGAAGGCGGCAGTCGGCTTTACCGCAAGAGTAAGGGAAAAGCTCTTTGCCCATATTCAGAAGCTTTCGTATAAGGATATTGACAAGATCGGTAAATCGACGCTTATCAACCGTTTGACGAGTGATATGAACCAGGTTCAGACGGGCGTCAACCTTGCTCTGCGCCTTTTTCTGCGTTCGCCTTTCATAGTTTTCGGCGCCGCAATTATGGCATTCACCGTAAGCCCCGAGGCGTCTACGGTGTTCCTCTATGCTATACCGCTGCTCGCCGTGGTTGTGTTTACGATAATGCTCGTTACGATTCCGCTGTACAGAAATGTGCAGTCTCGCCTTGATACCGTAACCGCTAAAACGAGAGAGAATCTTAACGGCGCTCGTATGCTTCGGGCTCTCGTTAAAGAAGACGACGAAATATTCTCCTTTACCGAAAAGAACGGCGAGCTCAACCAAGGGCAGAAATTCGTAGGCAAGATATCCTCGCTTATGAACCCGATGACATTTGTCATCATAAACATCGCGATCGCGCTTCTTATTTTTAAGGGCGGTCTTCGAGTTGAGATCGGACTTCTTTCCCAGGCGGCAGTAGTTGCACTTTATAATTATATGTCGCAGATCCTCGTAGAGCTTATTAAGCTTGCAAATCTTATTATCACGATAACAAAAGCAGTTGCATGCGGTAAGCGTGTCCAGACCATACTTGACATTCAGCCGTCCATAGTTAAGAGTGAACCAGCGAACGAAACTTCTGATTCATTCGTTGAGTTCAGAAACGTGTCCTTTAAGTATTCAAGGGGCGGAGATTATGCTCTTAACGACGTCAATTTTACGGCCGAAAAGGGCGAGACCGTCGGAATCATCGGCGGTACCGGCTCGGGCAAATCTACGCTTATCAACCTGCTTTGCCGTTTTTACGATACGTCGAAGGGAACCGTTCTACTTAACGGTGAGGACGTAAAGGGAATGTCAGGATCGGAAATTATTTCTCTTATCGGAATCGTTCCGCAGAGATCGGAGCTCTTTGCCGGTACGATTAAGAGCAATATTCTCTTTGGCAACGAAAACGCGACTAACGAGGAGATCAGAGAAGCTCTTGAATGTGCCGTTGCCTCCGAATTTGTAAACAAGCTTGAAAAGGGAATCGAAAGTCCCGTTGAGCAGTACGGACGTAATCTTTCCGGCGGTCAGAAGCAGCGCTTGACGCTTGCACGTGCGCTCGTAAAGCGTCCCGAAATACTGATCCTTGACGACAGCTCTTCGGCGCTCGATTATCTTACGGATCTCAAGCTGCGCAGAAATATTGCATCGCTTGATTATAAGCCGACCGTCTTTATCGTTTCACAGAGATTTTCTTCAATCAAGGACGCGGACAAGATCCTCGTTCTTGACGAAGGACAGATCGTCGGAGCAGGTACGCACGACGAGCTTTACGAAAACAATGAGATTTACCGTGAGATCTGCGTATCGCAGACCAAGAATGCGTGAGGTGACCGATATGAAAAAGAAGATCACGTCATCATCTCTTAAGCGCTCGCTTACCTACGTAAAGCGTTATAAGCTGCTCGTTGCGCTGACGCTCATACTCGCAACCGTTTACGTTGCATCATCCCTAATTATCCCGATCATTATCGGTAAGGCCATCGACCTGATGATAGCAGGTACGCTGTTCGCCGATAAAGTTGCAAATGTACTCGGCGTAACCGTAATAGTTGCCGTTATCGGCGGAATTGCGCAGTGGCTGATGAGCGTAATTAACAATAGAATAACCTTTAACGTTATCCGCGATATGCGTAACGACGCATTTGCAAAGATCCAGCGTCTGCCCATATCGTATCTCGATAAGCATCCCGTAGGAGACACCGTAAGCAGAATCATTTCCGACGTTGAACAATTTTCTGACGGCATGCTTATGGGCTTTACACAGCTCTTTACAGGTGTTATGACTATTATTGCGACGCTTGTATTCATGCTTGTCTTAAACCCGATAATCGCCGTTGTCGTATTTCTTCTCACTCCGCTTTCGCTCTTTATCGCGTCGTTTATAACGAAGCGTACGCAGAAGTTCTTCGCGCAGCAGGCGAAAACGCGAGGCGAGCAGACCGACTATATTAACGAGACCGTTGAGAATATCAAGACTGTTAAGGCATTCAACCGCGAAGAAGACGTAGCGGAAAAATTCACGGAGATCAACCGACGCCTTGAAAAGAGCGCACTCAATGCTACCTTCTTCTCGTCCCTCGTTAACCCAACGACACGTTTTGTCAACTCCGTAGTTTATGCCGCGGTTGCATGCGTCGGCTCGCTTTTTGCCGCAGGCATTTTCGGCATGAGCGCGATACTCATAACCGTCGGCGAGCTTTCGACCTTTTTACAGTACGTTAACCAGTACACGAAGCCCTTTAACGAAATATCCGGCGTATATGCAGAGCTTCAGAACGCGCTTGCGTGCGCGGAGAGATTTTTTGATTTCATGCACGAAGATGAGGAGATCCCCGATGCTCCCAATGCAGTCGTGCTTAAAAACGTAAAGGGAAATATAGAAGCTGCCGGAGTTAAGTTCTCGTATGACCGAGAAAAGCCGCTTATAACCGATTTCAACGTCGACGTTAAGCAGGGAATGAAGGTCGCGATCGTCGGTCCGACCGGCTGCGGTAAAACCACGTTTATTAACCTGCTTCTCCGCTTCTACGATGTTAACGGTGGCTCCATTAAGGTCGACGGACACGATATAAGAGAGATCACAAGAAAGTCTCTTCGTGAAAATTACGGTATGGTTCTCCAGGAGACCTGGCTTAAGGCGGGTACTGTACGCGAAAATCTTAAGCTCGGTCGTCCCGATGCGACCGATGAAGAAATGATAAATGCCGCAAAGCGCGTGCATTGCCACGGCTTCATTTCACGAATGGAAAACGGATATGATACCGTAATTGAGGAAAACGGCGGTGAGCTTTCGGGCGGACAGAAGCAGCTTCTGTGCATTGCACGTGCGATGATCTCTGATCCTCCTATCCTTGTCCTTGACGAAGCGACCTCGTCTATCGACACCAGAACCGAGCTGCGTGTTCAGAGAGCGATGAAGGATCTTATGGAAGGCAGAACGTCGTTCGTCGTTGCACACCGTCTCTCGACGATAAAGGAAGTTGACCTTATTCTCGTAATGAAGGACGGCAATATTATAGAGCAGGGAAGCCACATAGAGCTTATAAATAAGGGCGGCTTCTACGCAGAGCTTTTCGAAAGCCAGTTTGCTCACTAAATTTTTTCATAAAACTATTGACTTTACCACTTTACTATGATAAAATGTTACCATCTTGTTTTTGAGGAGTCAAAATGAAAAGAATCAGAACCGAAGAAACCGATATTCTTTTCGAGGCAATACTGTCACTTAAGGATATTAACGAGTGTCGAAATTTCTTCGACGACCTTTGTACACGAAAGGAAATCAACGATATGTCACAGCGCTTGACTGTTGCAAAAATGCTGCTGAATGATGATAAGTATCTTGACATTTCCGCAAAAACGGGCGTAAGCTCGGCTACGATAAGCCGCGTCGTAAAATGCCTTGATGATGAGAACAGCGGCTATAAAAACGTATTGAATAAGATCGGAAAGTAATAATGAATTTCACACTTGATCTGAAAAGCTTTCGTGCAGATGAAAGAATGGCGCTTTCGCTTCGTTCTATATACGAAAGCTACGGCTACCGCCCCTATAAAATGAGCAAATTCGAGGACTATGAGCTTTACTCGTCAAATATGGATTTTCTCGGTGAAGGCGGAGTACTTACCTTTACAGACGTAAACGGAAAGCTTATGGCTCTCAAGCCGGACGTCACGCTTTCAATTGTTAAAAATTCCAAAGGGAATAAAGGCACGCAAAAGGTCCATTACAGAGAGAACGTATATCGCCGTAACGCACGCGGCGGAAGCTTTAAGGAAATGCTCCAGAGCGGTATCGAATGTATCGGAGATATAGGTATAGTCGAAACGACCGAGGTGCTTCTTCTTGCACTAAAAAGCTTGTCGCTTACGGAGCGCTCGTTCCATCTTGATATTTCGCACCTGGGAGTTCTTTCATATC
>JAFTTT010000088.1 GCA_017466625.1 Clostridia bacterium | reverse complement strand
TGCAACGTCAACGGTTTTGCGGTATAATAATTATAGCGAACAACCTAATATCTTTTCTGTCCATGAAATTTGAACCATGTCATGAAAAGGAGAGAATGATCATGAAACGAAAAACCATAAAGATAGTACTTATCGTCCTTGCAGCGTTAATACTGATATCCGTCGCTGCATATTTCATATATTTCGGCACGATTTTTAGCAAAGTGTATAACGACGACGTTATGATTCATTCCCCCGACGGCAAATATACTTTGATAGTCAAAGAATGGGGAGCTTTCGGTGGCGGCGGTGCCGAGATATACGGTGTAAAGAGTTCTTCTCCCAACTGGATCGAAAGGTTAATGCCCGAAAAACTCGGAGAGACAGATCATGATGTCGGACTCAGTCCGTTTAGCACAGGCGCATACGAGATCGAGTGGGGCGAAGAGAATATCGTTATTCATTATGCTTCGGGAAGAGGTAGTGGTGGGGACACAGTAACCCTCGACTATCCTACTAACGTTCCGATTTACCTTAACTTTACGGCGCTCGTCGTGCTCATAGTTGCTGTCATAACCGCAACTACGCTTATTATCGTTAAAATAGTGCGTAAACGTAAGAGAAGATGGTGGAACTGTGTGAATAACGGTAAACTTACTAAAATAATCGTCCACGCACTTTTCGCTGTTCTGCTGATTACTACCATAGTATTATTGCTGATCGAATGTTCGTCCGAATATTCCAAAGCGGCGAAAAGCGACGATGCTTTGTCACGCCTCGGACCTGCGATGGTTGCCGCGATTGCCGGAATAGTAATTGTCAGCGAGGTCAGCTTGTGGATCAGCGCCGCACGCATCATAAGAAACGTGCAATCTAAAAAATGGTTTTGGACGGCGTATGACAGCGTAACGGCGCTCCTTTCGTTTGCCACGGGATATACGATGATACTCCACTGCATCGGGAAAATCTCAAATCAAACGAGCGACATTGTGTTATATGCCCTCGGCGGCGCAATAGTTTTGCAAGTTGTCGGTTTTATCGCAAGAGCAGGGAATGATCTGAAAAACGAATAACACAAAAACCGCTACTGAAATCAGTAGCGGTTTTTTATCATAACAATTTCTTTCTTATCTCTTCGCCCGAGAGGGGAGAGAGATACGCAGGCGGAACGTCGAATACCGTCTTCGCGCCCGAAATGCCTTCGCGGTTCATTCGGACAGCAGCTCTGCCGTAAGCAACGAGAACGCTTGCGGTAAACTCAGGATTTGAGCCGAGCTTGAGCGAATACTCGATCATCTGCTTCGTCTCGTGATCCTTGCCGGTCACGCCCGTGCGGATAACGAATCCGCCGTGCGGAATGCCCGCGTGATCGCGGTCGAGAACTTCCTTGGTAACGAAATAAACGGTCGTGTCGTAATCGGCAAAGTAGTTCGGCATCGTCTTGATCTCGCGCTCGATGCGCTCCTTGTCGGCACCGTCCTCAACTACGACGTAACACTCTCTTGTGTGCTTTTCTCTCGTTGTAAGAACGGGATTTTCACCGCTTCTTACGCGGTCCATCGCGCTCTCAACGGGAACAGTGTACTGCTTCGCGTCAATAACGCCGTCAATACGGCGAATAGCGTCGGAATGACCTTGGCTTACGCCTCTGCCCCAGAAGGTGTAGTCGCTTCCGTCGGGAATGATGGCACCCGAAAGCAAACGCTGTAAGCTGAACATGCCGGGGTCCCAGCCGACCGAAATGAGAGCGATCTTTCCGCTTTCCTTAGCCGAAGCGTCACAAGCGGCAAAATGCTCGGGGATCTTCGCATGAGTGTCGAAGCTGTCGACGACGTTAAAATACTTCGCGTATTCGGGCGTCTGCTTCGGCAGATCCGTAGCACTTCCTCCGCAAATGAAGAGAACGTCAATATCGTCCTTCTTTGAAAGAATATCGTCTATGTGATAAACGGGGACCTCGGGGCTTTGAGTTTTGAGCGTTGAAGGATCGCGTCTTGTAAAGAAAGCGACAAGTTGCATATCGGGATTCTGGCGAAGCGCAAGCTCCGTTCCGCGTCCGAGATTTCCGTAGCCGAGAATAGCGGCTCTTATCTTGTTTGACATAATTAAGTACCTCTATAAAAAATGTAATTAAAGTATATCACAAAAATTTCCGCTTGTCACCATAAATTTTCAAAAAAAATACGGCATACGGAAAAACCGTATGCCGTAAATATTGACGAATCAGCAGCCGCAGTTGTTTCCGCCGCAGCCGCAACCGTTATTTCCGTAACGGCTGCAAGAGGAGAGCGAACGGTCAAGACCGCGAACTATGCGGTTGGTAGTGCAGGCAAAACCCTTTGCGAGACTGCCTATGATGCCGTTGCAACCGCAGTTATTGGAGCAACCGTTGTTGCCGCATCCGTTATTTACATAACCGTCGTTTCCGCATCCGCAGTCGTGCTCGTTGTTTACGTGACCGCATCCGCAGTCGTTGTTAATGTTCTGGTACGCGATGGCATCTCTGCCGCCGCATACGTTTCTTCCACAGTTTGAACACATTGTTTTTAATCGACCTTTCTGTCATTAATCAGGGCATAGCCCTAATTAAAGTATATGCGTCCCTTCCTTATCCGTTAATCCTCTTTGATGAACGCAGGATAGCCGTCGGAAATAAGCTTCGCCTTCATCTCCTCGGCGTTTTCGCGCTTCGAATAAGCACCGACCTGAACGCGGTAAAGCTTTTCCTCCTTCGGCTTTTCTTCCTGCTTCGGCGTCAGAAGCTTGTCGACGTCGGAGCGGAAATCGTTCATCGTAAGACCGAATTTAAGAAGCCAATGGTCAATATCGGAATGATTTGACGCATAGCCCTTCGCGTGTGCCTCCTTGTGAGAAACGATCACGCCCGACTTCCAGCCGTAACGGCGGCAAATATCGGCACAAAGCTCGACAGCCGCACGGTAGACCGCGTCGAAATATTCCTTGCTTTTGAGATCATCCTCACAGATCTCAAACTGAATATGACCGGTCGGCTCGTAATTATACGAGCCGTTTTTGCCCTTGCCGCTTCCCCATGCGGCAATATCCTCGGGCAGATTCTTAACAACGCCGACGCTTCCGTCAGCGAGCTTGCCGATCATATAGTGTACCGCCTTGCTCACGGCAGAACGGTTCCAGTGATTACCGTACTTGTTGACGCCGAGAAGCGAGATAAGCTCATCGTATTTCTTGTCGTCCTTCGACGGCTGACTGTATCTTTTGATCGACGAGTTGTTTGCGCCCGTGCTGTGAACGACGATACCGACGGGCTTTATGGCCTGCCGTTTAACGCCGTAAGCACGGCTGTTTGTGTGAATGCATTCAATTATCTTCATAATTATCTCCCACGTTATCTTTAAGCTCGGGAAGCCCCGCTATGCTGGTAAGCATTGAGAGCAGACCGGAAAGCACCGATGCAGAAGCCAGCGCAAGCCAGTTCACCTCGCTTAAAAGCATAGACGTTCCGAGCATGGCGAGTGCCGTCTGCGCGACGGTCTTTAATGCCCTTATCCCTGCCGCATAAAACCATTTTGCTGCTTTATTTTTCATGTTTTTTATTTCTCCTTTTCTTTGCCTGTTCCAGGTGCTTTAGACGCCCCTCGTGATTTTCGATAGAGCGCTCGTTACTGTTTATGCGGGAAAACATTTCCTTGTGAGTGTCGTGACTGTTGTTTTTGAATTCGCTTATCACCTTGTTCAAGGTGTTTATCGTGGTTTCAAGAACGGCAAGAGTTTTGCTCAGCTTGCTGACCCACGTAGCAATGCTTCCCGCAAAGCCGAGGAGCGCAATGACTCCCGCTGCGATCTCCCAGCTCATGACCGTGTCAGAGTACTATGCCGTAAACGGCAAGAACCTTTCCGGGGGCGTCTCCGCTGTGATCGTCAACGTAGAATCCGTTTTTGTCAAACGCGAAGGTGGTATAGCCCTCATTGTCAGCGACGTGAAGCCGGATAGGAGAAAGTAGCGTATCGCCCATATAACGGAGCGGAACGGGATAGCAGGAAGGGGGACTGTTCGGGGATGCACTCGCATAGCAGAGAATAAGCTCGTGGTGTGCAAGCAAATTCGTGGAGGAGTAGCCGGTGCTTCCGGATTTGTTCACAAAGATACGCGTCATGACCGACTTGCTTTTGTCAATATACTTTTTCACGACTGCGTTTGCGACGGGATTCATGCTCGAGTCGGACATCTTGGTGTCGACACCGTTATTTCCGCTTGTCTGTTCGCTTACGCTGTCGGAAAAATCAAAAAAGAATTCATTGTTAAAGCTGTCCATTTTTTCACCTCTCAATAAAGATCCTCGGGGTACTTCTTTTGTATCGCGAGCTTTTTGATATCGGAAACGAAGACCTGACCGCCGTTTGTGGAAAAGGAGACCTGTATCTCGGCGATCTCGCCTGGAATAAACTCGAGCGTTTCCCATTCCTCAAGGGTAAATACAGCGCAGTCGGTCCTGTATTTTATCCTGTCGCTCTCGACTATGAGTTTGCATTCGTTGCCCTGAACGAAAACGACCTGCATATAAGTGATACTGTCGGTGTGAACGGGTAGCTTCAAAGTGAAGGTAGGCGTTGAACCCTTTACCATTAAGATCCCTCCTTCAGACGCTTAAGACGTCTTCTTCTGTACGAGTGAAAGGCGTCGGCGACGTATCCGAGGATGTCGCAAAGATCAACGGGATCCGGCAAAACGTCCCCGAATATCTTTTCAACGGCGCCGTCACCGATGAGAGTGTCGACCGCGTAGCTCAGAAACGCCGACGCCTCGCAGGCGTCCTCGCCCGTTTCCTTGCACATTTCGGCTCTTTTTCCCGCCTCGTCGGCGAGAAGTGAAAGACGGGATGCGAACTCACTGTCGGGGATAAAGGAAAACTCCTTTCCGTTAATGCAAAGCGGAATTCTCGGCGCTTCAATATTCAGATTCTTCATCAGTATTTTCCTCCTTTGGCGGAACGTTGTAAGCAACAAGCTTGACGTGCCGGATGTGATGCGAGCCGCTCAAATGCGTCTCGACCTTTCTTACCGTCAAGGCATCGTCGGGCGGAAAGCTTTCGGCGCAGTAGCCGATGTAAACCTTCTGATTTGCCTTGACGGTAAAGCTGTTTCTGTCATATTCGGCTCTCAGCGACGGTATCTTGTACTTGAGAGCACGCCTGCCGAATATCGGGATATAGACCGTCACGCGCGTGTTTTCCATTTCGTCACAGTCAATGAGCTGGACCTTTGTAGCATGCACTACGTGCTTCTCATAATCCTCACCGACGGGCGTATAAAGGGTGATCGTATCGTTGAAGCGGTAAAAGCTCATACGCTGTCCTCCTTATAAACGCATCGTGACATAAGCCCCTCGCTCTTGAGCAGAGCAACGGTAATTCCCGAAACGGGAACGCCGCCGATAGATAGACATCGCTTCTGGTTGGAGACGTAGGGCGTGCCGATGGAATAGTCACCAAGCTTCTCGTCTATTCCCGACGTGACCGCCGCAAGACCGGCAAGAGCGTCAGCACCGCCCTGAGCGAAAAGCGTTTCCGCCTCGTAGGCGACTGCAAGGCGGATCTTCTCGGTTACCGCCGTGATGGGCGAGCTGACGAGCATATCAACGACGTTGCTCGCTGCCAAGGCAACGTAGGAAAACTCCTCAAGAGGTATCATGCTTCCTTCAAAAACCGAAACGTAATAATCGTATGAAATGTACTTCATAACAGTCCCCCTTATCTTACCGAGCGGTAATTAAGCTGTGAGGCGGTAGCGTCTGCGGTGTTGAAGGCGCAGAAGAACGGACGCGATATCTTATCGCTCTTAAAGGCGTCGGGATCGCTGTCCATGATTTTCTCAAGCTCGGCCTTGATGCTTGCGCCGTCACATTCCGAAAGAACGCGGCGAAGCTCCTTTTCGGCAAGGGTAGAGGAGGGACGGGCATCCTTAACGATCCCGTCGATTATTCCGCTTTTGAAGGCGGCGTGTCTTGCGCTCTCTTCCGAAAGAGAGGAAAGAAGTCCGTCGCGCTCGGCAGTAAGGGAGGCGATGATGCCGTCCTTCTCCTCGATATCCTTGCATTTGTCCTTAAGCGACGAAACGCTTTTTCCGTGCTCGGACATAATAGCGTCGATTATGGGCTTGTCAAGTCCAAGCTCTTCAAGAAATTCTCTTTTCATATTCATGTTCCTCCGTTTTATTTGTGCCAACGCGCCTTAAACTCGTCGGGCGTTATTATTCCGCACTTTACGTCCTCGCGCCAGGCGTCTCTTACGGTGTCGGTGTTTTCAAGAACGCCGTCGCCGACCGATATTTCAAAGCTCGGCTTGCCTATGCGGAGCGAATATAGAGAGCAAAGCTCGGTAAGCGCGTCGAAAAGCTCGATAAGCGCATTTTTCAGAGCCGAGCGTATGGCAGAGACGGTGGTGTAGGTCCTCTGACGCGCTGAACGCACCTCTGTCGCCGTCTTTGCTATCTCGGTAGGGTCGGAGAAGGTGCCGCGTGCAATTCCGCATGCATCCTCAACGAGCATAATGATCCTGTTAAGACCGTTGATGAGCGACTTGTCGCGAAGCTCGGGGGCGAAAACCTTGAAAAGCTCGTTCGACGAGCAGCAGGCGTCAAGAGCGTTCGTACGGAAAAGGCGCTCCTTGCCGAGCGGAAGAACGGGCTTGCCGTCCTTCCCGAGACGGAACGCCTCGTCACTTGCATCAATTGCAAGCTCACCGCCCTCAAATTCCCACAAAAGCCGTTCAAACTGCTTGTCGGCTTCGTGAATGAGGTTTTCGGCGCGTCGGAATACCGGAACTCCGAGCGGCGAAAGCGGATGCTCGGGATTTCCGAACGGCATACCGAAATAGACGAATAACGGCTTACGCAGACCCTTGATCTCAACTCTCGGCGAAAGCCCCGCCCATTCCTTGACGTTAGAAAGAAGCGACGGCGAGGATGCGTTTTCTCCCTCGAAAACACGGTTCGTTATAACGTAACCGTCGCTTGCGCGGCGGTGCTCTTCGATTCTCGTGTAAAGCTTGCCGCCTCTCTCGGCGCGGTATATAAAGGCACATTCGTCGATCCTTCCGCCGGCATCAAGGCCGAGGGGAACAAAATCAAACGGCAGAACTGTCGTAACGCCGAGATCCTTTCCGTCGTAGGTCGGCTTGAAAATGATTCCGCCGAGAGCGCAGGCGTATTCGACTGCCTTTTTAAGATTGTTTTTCAGCGTGTCGATGCAGGGGATGATCTGTCCTTTTCCGTTTTCCGCACTGACGTCAAACTCCGTTACGGAAAGAGTTGCAAGCTCCTTCGAGATGGATGCGGCAAGGTTTATGCCGCGACTGTCAAGATATATTCCGTAGCTCTTGCTTATGTCAAGCATCTCGTCGCGGGAAATTATGCCCGACGGAATAAAGCTTCCGCCCGAGGTCCCTCTTGAACGGAAAAATCGGGCAATATTTTCATGTAGTTTCAAAACAGTACCTCCGTTAGAAATTCAGGTTTGGGACCCCGCAAAGCGAGGTCCCGATGTTATCAGAGCGATACTACGAACGAAACACCGTCAACACGGCGGGGAAGAACGAATACGTCCTCATAGCTTTCCTCGTAGTAAGCGTACTTACCGCCGGTAGCGGCAGACGGCTCGTCAAGACAAGCGAACTCGTAGGAAACGGGTGTGATGACGGATTCGGGATGAATGAGAAGCATACCGATCTGCTCCGCATCGACGTCGACCTCGAAGCCGTTAGTGAAATCGTAGCTCGTCTTCATGAGAGAAGAGGGAACCTCGATCACGGGAACACCGTCAAGAGTTGCGATAGAGCGGGAGATGTCACCGGTGTTCTTTGCGTCGAGCGTTCTGGTGAGCTCAACTGCGCTTTTGAGAAGCAGCATGACCTTGGGAGTAACGTAAAGGATTCTGCCGTTTACGGGAACGCCTGCCTCGGTCATCTTGTACATAAGATCGTCGAATATCGAAATAACGTTGTCGCTGTCGATAGTCTCGGGTTCTCTGTATTTACCGAGATTGATCCAGTCAGAGTAGATCTTCGAAATGGTGTAAGCGTCCATTTCGGGGAACTTGTGCTCGTTGTTGAAGACGGAGGTTATGTTCGCAATAGTAGCGGCATAATTGGTCTGATCAACGTCGGAGGGATGAATAAGAGTGCTCCACTTTCTCTGATTGGTAAGCTCAAACTCTTCCCACTGATTCTCGTAATTGCGCGAAAGCGCGTTAACGGAATCTCTGTTTGCATCCGTTCTTCCCGTGGTATTTATAACGGGAATTTCAATGGTCTTGCCGCCCTTGAGACGATAGCGGCCGTTGTTCGGGGTCGCATAAAGCGCACCGAAATTGAGCGCGCAGGGGAATGCCTGTGCAAGCTGGTCGGAATAGACCTTTGCATAATTAAGTTCGTTCATTTGTTTTTTCTCCTTGTTTCTTTGAAAATTTTAATTTATATCATCGTGCTTTTTTACGCCGGTTTTACGCCTCGGCAGGCGATGGCACGGTGTTATCCGATTAGTTTCATCGCGTCGCGCTCGATCGAATATTCAAGCGCGTCAAGCGAGTCAATGTCTGTGCTTCCGTTGTCAAGACGCTCATCTCCGATTCCGTCCTGACGGTAAAGCGCGGTGGAAAGTGCATTCTTCACGCTCTCGGCATCGCGGCAAACGTAAAAACGTCTTTGCGCCATAAGACGACAGGTGAGCCGTATTCGGTCGTTGACAGGCGACTTTTTGGCAAGCCGTATGGCACAACCGAGCCCCGACTGACGGGAGGCCTTTTTGAGAGAGCGAATGAGTATCGGCTCGGCGTTGTCGCAGTACACCTGACCGACGTTACAGAAATCGTGTTCCACAGAATGTATAAAATCGCAAAACAGCTCACCGAGACGGTCGCTGTCAATAAGCGAGGAATGAAGCTCGCTCCGCAGAATAACGACGCTCTCGTAGTTCCCGACAGTACCGGTCGCAACGAAAGCAGTAGCACTTTTGTTTCCGCCGAAGTCGATCCCGACGGTGATCTTCGAAAGATGAAGCGGCAATATCTCCTCACGCGAAAGCAGAAAGGAACTCGGATCGTCGGCAAAACGGCGGTAAATGATACCCTCCGCCGCAACCCAACGGCCGAGAATATATCGGTCGTAGTAAACGGTACCCTCGTATTCCTTTTTCAAGCTGTGCACGAAGGAGGGAGAGAGAAAGGGGTTGTCGTCAATAACGTAGCTCTGGTGAAAAATGTCGGCGTCACTGTCCAAAAACCGCTTGAACCAGTGCTCGGGCCCCGCAGGATTACAGGTGCCGTCAAAGACCGAATGATCCTTGTCAAGACGGCTCTTGAGCATCTCAAAAACGTTCTCGCTCCAGGTCGTGATCTCGTCACCGTAAGCGTACTCGATCCCGCTGCCCTGAAGCTTCGACGCCTGATCTCCGCGTCCCGCGCCGACAAGCCAGCACTTTTTCCCGAAAAGCATAACGGTATCAGTGCTCGTCGGCTTACCGACGAAATATTCGCCCCAGATCTCCCTCATAGGATCGAGAATGTTTCTGCAAAGGGTGGCCACCGTCGTTCCGATAAGAACGATAAGCCCCTCGCCGCGGCAAGCGCGTATCCGTTTTGGAATCATAAAATAATCACAGAAAGTCTTGCCTGATCGCGTGGCACCGCTTTTTATGTTCCACCTGTGGATCGCGCCGTCAAAATATTCTCTTTGCTTTGGACTGAACATCGTCTCACCTCCTTCGGCATAAACAGAATACCATAACGAAAAAGATAATTCGCCCCGACTTTTTCCCCTCTTTTTCCCTTGCTTTTGCAGTGTGCAAGTACGTAACTTTATTATTTCGGGGGCGGCATTGATGGTAACATTTCGAAGTTTTGCCGCGTTATCTTGCCTTCCCCTTAGGGGAAGGGGGATCGCAGACGTTGCGTCCGCGGTGGATGAGGTGTACTGATGCAAAGTGACAGTGTTTTGGCGCGGACGGTCGAGGACGCCCGTCCCTACAATTAAACGTATCGAAGCTTCCTATAACCGAAAGAGGATTCCAAAGGAGAAAACGTATAAAAAACGCGAATGCGTTTTTTGTCGGTTGTCTCCTTGGCGTTTTTCTTTGCGAGCGTTTCTTTGCACGTGCAAAGAAATGCGGAAAAACCTGCACGAGCAAGAAAAGTTAATAAAACAACAAAAATTTTCCCTCTATGCTTGACATATAGAAATATGTGTGCTAAAATGAACGCGTACACAGTAAAGGCGCATCCGTGAAAGAGTACCGCTTACTAAAAGATCCCATAGGCGACGGGAGATAATAGGCGGGAAAGGGCAGGATGCCGAAAGGAAGCCCCCGCCAAGCTTTCTTGGTTCTTCAAAATAAGATTTGCTGAACTGTCGCCGAAGAAATCGGCGGAGCGTTATCTGTAAGATCCCGGGCATCGCCCGAGGTGGATGCTTTGATGCTCGGACTTTACTGTTCGGGTATTTTTTATTTCAGGAGAGGAAAAATGAAAATGACAATATTTACAGGCGCGGCAAGTGCAATAATTACTCCCTTCGATAAGGACGGAAAGGTAGATTATAAGGCGTTTGCAGACCTCGTCGAATGGCAGATCAAGGAGGGCATCGACGCTATCGTCGTCTGCGGAACGACGGGCGAAGCATCGACTCTTTCCGACGAGGAGCACCGCGAATGCATTAAATTTATGGTAAAGCAGGTTGCAGGCAGAGTTCCGGTAATTGCAGGAACGGGAAGCAACTGTACCGAGTACGCCATTGATATGACGAGATTCGCTTGCGAGGCAGGCGTTGACGGCGTCCTCTGCGTAACGCCCTACTATAATAAGGCGACCCAGAAGGGACTCATCAAAATGTATACCGCGATAGCAGACGCATCGACGGTCCCGGTAATTCTCTATAACGTTCCATCGCGCACAGGCGTAAATATCGAACCCGAAACCTATGCAGTACTCGCCGAGCATCCGAACATCGCAGGCATCAAGGAAGCAAACGGTAATATCGGAAAGATAGTAGAAACATTCGCGCTCTGCGGAGATAAGCTCGATATATACAGCGGAAACGACGACCAGATCGTCCCGATAATGGCACTCGGCGGAAAGGGTGTAATATCCGTCCTCTCCAACGCTATGCCGAAGGAGACCTCCGAGCTTTGTAAGCTCTGCGAAAAGGGCGATATCAAGGGCGCGACGGAGCTTCAGCTCAAGTATCTGCCCTTCATAAAGGCGCTTTTCTCCGAGGTAAACCCGATCCCCGTAAAGGCGGCAATGGCACACATGGGCTACGGAGAGAACGTCCTCCGTTCCCCCCTCTATCCGATGGAGGAAAAGACTGAAATGAAGCTTGTAAACGAGATGAAGGATCTCGGACTTATCTGAAACAGGAAGTAAAAATAAGTGAAAATAATTCTCGTAGGCGCCCTCGGAAGAATGGGCGCACAGGTAAAGACGGCAGCGGAAAAGCTCGGATACGAGATCGCGGCAACGGTCGACGTCGGTTACGTGACCGACGGTGACGGATGCTACGCATCAATAAGCTCCGTCAAGGAAAAAGCCGACGTTATAATCGACTTCTCCTATCACGCGGTAACGGCAGATATCGTCGCATACGCGGCGGAAAATAAGCTCCCCGCAATAATCTGTACGACGGGTCATACCGAAGAAGAGAAAAACGAAATAGTAAAAGCGTCCGAAAAAACGGCAGTATTCTATTCGGGCAATATGTCGATAGGGATCGCAACGCTCTGCGACGCAGTAAAGCGCGTCGTGTCGGTATTCCCCGACGCGGACGTTGAGATCTGCGAAACGCACCATAACAGAAAGCTCGACGCTCCGAGCGGAACAGCTCTTATGCTCTTTGACGCAGTTAAAGAGGTCCGCCCCGAGGCAGTTGCCGTAAACGGCAGATCGGGACAAGCAAAGCGCGAAAAGAACGACGTCGGCATCTCGGCGCTCCGTATGGGAAACATCGTCGGTATACACGAGGTCGCAGTCTGCACCGATAACGAGCGCATAACGCTCAAGCACGAGGCGTTCGACCGCGCACTTTTTGCGGACGGCGCGATCAAGGCGGCGGAATACCTTGTCGGTAAGCCGGCGGGCTTATACAATATGAAAACAATGCTTAAATAAAGAAAAGAGCGAAAGCCGTAAAACGGCTTTCGCTTCTTAAAAGGTAAATAATGATCCACAGTAATCTTTCGGTAAACGAAAAAAACCACCTCACGATCGCAGGCGCAGATACGGTAGCTCTCGCAAAGGAGTACGGTACGCCTCTGATGGTGATCGACGAGGAAAGAGTAAAGAATAATATGCTCGCATACGTGAGCGCAATGAAAAAACACTTCGGAGAGAATGCAGTACCGTTCTACGCAAGTAAGGCGTTCTCCTGTAAATATCTGTACCGTCTTGCAAAAGAAATGGGAATGGGAGTGGACATCGTCTCGTCGGGCGAGCTTTATACGGCGAAATCGGCGGGATTTGATATGACGCTTTCCTGCTTCCACGGAAACAATAAGACCGATGCAGATATAATCTACGCGCTCGAGAATAACGTCGGACACTTTGTCGTCGATAATCTCTCCGAGCTTGACCGTATAGACGAGATCGCAGGCGAAACGGGTAAGAGAGCATCGGTGCTTCTGCGTCTTTCACCCGGAATCGACCCGCATACCTTTGCCGCGGTCGTGACGGGATCTGTCGACTGTAAATTCGGTATAGCGATAGAAACAAGCCAGGCAGAGGAAGCGCTCCGTTACGCGCTCACAAAGAAGAATATATCGGTCGACGGCGTGCACGCGCATATCGGCTCGCAGATATTCGATATTGAGCCCTTCTGCGACGAAGCAAAGATCATGGTCGGATTCCTTTCCGATATGAAGAAAAAGCTTGGATATGAATGTAAGATACTCAACCTCGGCGGCGGCTTCGGAACGAAGTATATCGAGGGACAGCCGATAATCGATATCGAGAGCTTCATCTCTGAAATCGCGAAGTACGTTAAAAACGAAGTCGAAAAAAGCGGAATAAGCTACCCGATAATATACATGGAGCCGGGCAGAAGCATCGTGGCAGACGCCTGCCTTACGGTCTACACGGTAGGCGGAACGAAGGAGATCCCGGGCTTCAAGAACTACGTCTCGGTCGACGGCGGAATGTCGGATAACCCGCGTTACGCTCTTTACGGCTCGGAATATACCGTGTGTCTGGCATCGAGAATGGCAGACGAAAATAACTTCAAATGCACAGTCGCAGGCAGATGCTGCGAAAGCGGAGATCTGATCCAGGAAAACGTGCTTCTCCCGAAGCCGAACCGCGGAGATATACTCGCAGTCCTCGTCACGGGCGCATATAATTACTCAATGGCAAGTAACTATAACCGTATCCCGCGTCCCGCAGTCGTTGCAGTAACGAAGGACGGCGTGAAGACCGTCATTCGACGCGAAACGCTCGAGGACATAATCAAAAACGACGTATAATAAAAATCCACCCCTACGGGTGGATTTTCGTTTGCCGTTATTCGACGTTAATTGTAAATTTTTTGTGTCTTTTGCACAAAAAAGAGAAAAAATTTTCGTTACAAAAAAATCAAAAAAGGTGTTAACTTTATTGAAAGAAACACAGATGTATGATATAATAAATATGATTAAAATGGACGCATGTTAATCAAACTATAGAGGAGGTTAACAAATGAGTAACCTGAAAAAGAGAATTCTTTCATTTCTGCTCGTGACGGCAATGCTGGCAACCTGCATTACCGTTTTTGCAGTAGATCAAGGGGGTTCCGTTGCGACCGCAACGTACTCGTTCGATCTTTCTATCGACGATTCCAAATCGGAAAATCATTTCCGTTATGATGCGATCTCGAAGAAAGACGGCAGGTTAGTCGGCGTGGAAGACACGGCGAGAGGAACCTGGCAAGACGAGTATCTCGGCTTCTGGCCGGTAAACGCAAACGGCGGTGTGAACTACGTGTTCTACGATACAGAGGACGGCTCGTACGGATCAATAATCGACATGGTCAGCAGCGGAGATTACAAATCCGCCGTTGTCTTCACGGCACCCGAAGACGGTGTTTACGACATCTACTTTAAGGGTGTAAAGTATCAGAGCACGGCTAATGCATACATAGACGTTGCACTTATGAGAGTCGGATCCTCCCGTCCCCTTGCAACCGCGATCAAGGTAAACGGAGCTAACTATGCAGGCGAAGTTGTCTTTGACGTAGACGGCGTTCAGCTTTCCGCAGGCGACGAGATCATGGTGGTGTCGACGATTAACGAAGCTCATGCCGTAAGCGGCTCCGACAACCTCGGCATACTTAAGTTCGACGTAGCCAAGGTCGGTACCGAGGGCGGAACCGAATACGGAAATTCGACTTACGTGTTCAGCTGTGATGAAACCGCTAAAACCTGCGGCAATTTCTATCTTGCAGGAAGATCGACCGCAGACGGAACTATCAACCGTTTGAGAAACACTCCAAGCGTTGCATGGAGCGGTGACTCTTACGATATGATGGGTTGGAAGCCGATTCCGTCCGGATCTCCGGCAGTTTTCTGCGAAACGCAGGTATCTAATCCCAAGACGGGCGAGAGCGCTCATGGCTTGGGCGGTGAGTTTGCATACATCGACATGATGCCGAGAGCAAGCTACGATTCGGTAGTAGTATTCACGGCACCCGTAAGCGGAACCTATTCCTTCGACTCGCTGTTCAGCAAGCTTGGTATCACGAGCGGTAGACCTGCCATATATAAGATAACGGTCCTCCAGGGCGAGACGGAGCTTGCAAGCTATACGTTTGCTGAACAGTCTCCTTCCGTAAGACACGAGGATGCGGCACTTAAGGGAGAAGATATATCTCTTAAAACCGGCGAAACTATAATGTTCGTCGCTTCCAACATCACGAGCGATACAACGGGAAATAACGACCCCGAGATCGCTATTCGCTCCATCGAGGTGACCCTCGACGAGGCAACGCCGTGCGAGCACGACTGGAACAACGGCGTATGTAAAAACTGCTATTCCTATTGCGTCCATGAATGGAATAACGGTGTTTGCGTAACCTGCGGAGCCGCCTGCGACCACTATTGGAACAACGGCGCTTGCGACCATTGTGCAGTGCTCTGCTACCACGACTGGAGCTATGATAACGGCGAAAGCTCATGCTCTATCTGCGGACGCGTAACCGACGAGATCTATATCAAGCACGTTTCCGATCTTTATACGAATAAGACGGTAGACGGACGCTTCTTCATCGGTGCTCTCCGTAATGCAGACGGCGTTGTATGTGCGGTGGAGCCCGAGCCCTCCTTCACCTTCGCGGATGGCTACGACGGCAACTGGGTAGTTGGATCTGACCACAGTGTAAAGCCGACAGCGTATGTTACGCAGAAAACCGAATCTGGTAATCCTGCCGTAAGATTTGATATGTATCCCAGCTCGGAGAACGTTTACTCCGGACTTGTCGGATTTAACGTTCCCGAAGACGGTATCTTCACCGTTTACGCAAAGCTTGAAAAGGTCTTTAGCGGAAAGCCCGAGATCGTCGTTATGGACAATAACGGTAACGAGTATTACAGTATAACCATTACCGAGTACGCCCAGAAGGTCGATATAAAGGTTGGTAACATCGAGCTTAATAAGGGTGATCAGCTGCTTCTCGTCGTTAAGATCGGTAACGGCGGAAATATGAATACCGGCTTCATTTCCTTCGACGTCGGCGGTCTTTATAAGACCTGTCCTCACGAGTGGAACGCTGCAACCGCAAGCTGCTCTGTTTGCGGAGTCGGTTGTCCGGGACATGATTGGTCGGGCGAAGACGGCGTATGTGCTATCTGTGGCTTCGCTTGCGCCCATGACTGGACAAATAATGACGGCGTTTGCAAGACCTGTGAGATCAAATGTAACCACGACTGGTCGAAGAACGACGGTGTTTGCGTAACCTGCGGATTCACTCATTCCGATCACGACTGGAACGCAGAGACCGGCGCATGTAAGACCTGCGGACTCGTACACGCACACGACGTAACCGCTGATGACGCTACGTGTGTGTCTGGAGCAGTTTGTAGCTGCGGATATACCTACGCAAAGAATCCGACTAACCACGTTTCGAACGAATTCACCTATACCGTAATCGACGGCGTTACTCATAAGGTAGCATACAAGTGCTGCGGCGCCGAAGCTCCCGACGGCGACTGCGTATACGGAAACGAC
>JAFTTT010000009.1 GCA_017466625.1 Clostridia bacterium | reverse complement strand
TATGAAATATTTTCTCCGAAAATATTAAGGAACAAAAATGATCCGTTGCAAAAATGCAACGGATCATTTTTTACCATAATATGCCCAAAGGGCATATATCATATTGCGATAGCAATATTTCACAGTTCCGCAAGGAAATATTTCATATTGCCGTTAGGTAATATTTAATTGGGGTTGCGGTAATCCCTTACCGCAACCCCCGTTCGGGTGCTTTTTATTCTTATTAGTTACACTCTGCGACGAGCGGACCTTCAAGGTCCTTGAGGTAGAAGAGCTTACCGGGGAGGGTCGGAATGAAGGTGGAGGTGATCCACATATTCGGGCCGTGACGGAGAGTCGTCCAGAAGCTCATGCCCTGCCACTGCATTCCGCGGTTGAACGCGCCGTCGGCGCCGCCGATAGCGTAATCTGCCTGAAGGAAGAGGCCGGGGCCGATGGTGTTAGCTCTGCAAGGAACGAGAGTCGTGCGGGACTTGAAGCTCGTTATTGCGTTCTGCTCGATGGTAAGAGGATGGAGCTTTGCGCCGAGACGGTAGCACTGCTTCTTCCACTCGTCGACCGACTCAAATTCAGCAGCAAAATGCGGCTCCCAGAATGCGATATGGCACATTCTGCCGATACCGTAAACGAGAACGAGCTTTGCGCCTTCTGCCTTCAGCGCTGCGATCTTTTCGGGGTATGTCGGGAGATTATCTCTCGTTGCGAAGTTTCTCTGATTCTCGGGAACGGTGAGCTCTCCGAGCGGATTGAAGAATGCCTCGCGCATTGCGTTCTGGAACGCTGCGGGATCGGTTGCGGGGAGAGTATTTCCCTCGCCGTCGCTCCACTCGTCCATATTGAAGGTATAAACGTGGTCGCACTTTACCTTCCATTCCTTAAGGAAGTAAACTGCCCACTTATACATTCCCATAGGTCCTACGGGAAGAATGAACGCGATCTTTTCGTTACGGTCGCGAGCCGCCTTGATCTCGAGCGCGATCTCGTGTCCCATATAGGTGTCGAACTCGCCGATGTTCTCGCAACGAACGGGGGTGAAGCCGTCGTTCCAGAAGGACTGTCTTTCCTCTACCTTGTTGTTCGGGTCACAGCAAGCGTCGATCTTTGCCATATCCCAGCCGGCGGGGTAGAAGCCCTCGAGCATTGAGCCCTTAACTGTACTGTTGAAATCCATAGTAATATCCTCCTTACGCTTTTCCTGCGCTATTAAATAACTTCATTTTGCCGATAACTACGTCCTTGACCGCGTCCTTTGCGAGGATCAGCGACTTTTCGTAGCTTTCCTTGTTCGCGTACGCCTCTGCGTACGCCTTATATTCTGCAATGCACATTTCGGTGCATATATTGATCTTTCTGATACCGTTTGCGATGGTGTTTCTGAAATCGTCGTCGGAGAGGCCACTTCCGCCGTGAAGAACGAGGGGCTTCTTCGATACTGCATAGATTTCAGCAAGACGGCCTATATCGAGCTTCGGCTTCGTCTTATAAACGCCGTGCGCCGTACCGATAGCAACTGCAAGCGCGTCTATATCAGCGCGGTCGATAAAGTCGTTTACCTGCTCAACCTTCGTATACATCTCCTCGTGACCGTCGTCAGCACCGCCTTCAGCACCGCCGACGTGTCCGAGCTCCGCTTCAACGGAAACGCCGAGCGCGTGAGCGACCTTGCTTATTTCTCTTGTGTTCGCGATGTTTTCCTCGTAAGGAAGGGCCGAGCCGTCGTACATTACCGAGGTAAATCCGCCTCTGATTGCGGTTAGGATCTTACCGTAATCGGTACCGTGATCGAAATGAAGACATACGGGAACGCTCGATTCCTTTGCTATCTTCATCATAACGTGCTGTGCGTACTCGAAGGGTATCGAGGGCAGATGAACCTCCGCAACTCCGAGAATGAGCGGTGAACGAGTCTCCTCCGCCGCCTCGATGATTCCTCTTGCCATTTCGAGATTCAGCATATTGAACAGGCCTACGCCGTACTTTCTTTCCTCGGCGTCGGCAAGAATATCCTTTAACGTAACTAACATTTTATTTTCTCTCTTCTATGAATTTTTTTGCTTCTTCGTAGGTGGGCGTACCCGAGGTCGCGCCCTTCTGCGTTACGCAGAACGCGCCCGTCGCGTTGCCCATTTCGGCGCAGTCGAGGAAATCCTCGCCGCGCGATAGAGCAGCAAGGAATCCCGAGCAGAAGCTATCACCCGCGCCCGTCGTGTCAACGGGATTTTCAATTCTGAACGCAGGGATCATAGTTTCCTTACCGTCGCGCTCATATCTGCAGTAGCAGCCGCGGCTTCCGCATTTGATAACGACGTGCTTTACGCCCTTATCAAAAAATACGTCCGCCATTTCGCTTACCTCTTCCCTATTCGCGAGCATTTTCGCTTCGTCTATGCTCGGTAAGAAATAGTCGATGTACGGCATAGCGGGATCAAGCAGCTTTGACCAGCTTCCCTTTGCGTCCCAGCAGACGTCAAGGGCGGTGATCTTGCCCATTTCCTTACATCTGCGTAAAAATTCCGCAGTCTCAGCACCGTCGAAACGGTCCATAAGGAAGGTTCCCGTTACGAACACTATATCGTTTTCGGCAATAACGTCAAAATCAATATCGTCAACAGTCAGCGCGGCGTTTGATCCCGTGCAGTGAAGGATGGTGCGCTCGCCCGTTATTCCGTCAAGCATAAGCACGGACGCCGACGTCTGGACCTCGTTATCGACGAATATACCGTCGGTCTTAACTCCCTCCTCATTCAAGCGCTTGATGAGAAAGTCGCCGAACATATCACGTCCCACCTTGCCGACAAGCGTCGACTCTGCTCCGAGCTTGCGTAGGTTCACAGCCGCGGTCATTGCGTTTCCGCCGCTATGAACGGTTATCGAGTTTACTCTTTCAAGCAGACCCTTATCCGGATATTTATTGACCGGCTCAACTATTACGTCGGCAACCAAAATGCCGACACACGCAACCTTTTTCATATCAGGGAAGCAGTCTTCTCGTCTGCATCTTCGGGTATGCAAGGCACTGCGTGAACGCTTCCGCGTAAGCAGCGTTGCACTGGTAACCTCTGTACTTCGCGCAGGTCTTTACCATGTCTGCAAAGTCGATGTTGTCGTGGTCTCTCATCCACTTGAGCTGGCTCTCGTGGCACTCGAGCATTTCGAGCTTGAGATCGATCTCCTCGGTCACGTCAACGTATTCAGTCGGAATGAAGTCAACGCCGGTGAGGTTATCCATATAGTAGAGCGGAACGACTCTTGCGGTCTTATCGACCTTCGTCTTATAGTGAGGAACACTTGCGGCAAAGGACGCGTCGAACACGAGCTTGCTTACCGCTACGTGGTCGAGCATATAGTCGTTAGGCGCGTGAGTGATGATAAGATCGGGATCCGCCTCGCGGATAACGTCGATGACGAGATCTCTCTGCTCCTTCGACTGATTATAAACGTCAAGGTCTCCGATATCGCAGGTAACGACCTTGATGCCTGCCATAGCGCCTGCGCGTCTTGCTTCCTCAATTCTGATCTTGCGAAGCTCGTCGGGCATTATGACCTCGTGACCCATATTACCGTTGCAAACGTGGCAAACGGTAACGTTGTCACCGCGCTTTACGCACTTGATAAGCGTTCCGACGCAGTTTATCTCGATGTCGTCGGGATGGCATCCGATTGCTAAAATGTTCATAATGTGCTCCTTTATTTTTATTTCTTTTTAGAAATTTCTTTTTCCTTGAATACGACCTTCATCGTCTCGTATACAGATTCAACGTCCGCCGTCTTGAATGGATTGCCGTCGACGATCGCCTCGATGAACTCGGTGACCTCTTTATAGTAGCAGTCGCCGCCGTTTATCTCGGGCTCAAACGCGCCGTCGTTCGTATAAACCGTTACTTTACCGTCGCGAGAAACGACGTAAGCATCTTCAAAGGTCACGCTGTAACCGTAGCGGAACGGGAAGGACGAGTGTATACCCCAGTCGGTGAGGATCATAACTACGGTCTCGCCGCACTTATAAAGCGAATATGTGCTTTCGTAATCCGCCATCTGATGCGTCGACATCGTCATGCAGGTGTCGGGCGCGCCGAAGAGCCAGACCATCTGGTCGACATCGTGAACGTGCATATCAACGATACAGCTTCCGCTCTTATCGTCCTTGAGAAGCCAGTTGTCAAACGACCAGGTCGGGAGTGCCGAACGGCGGTAAAACTCCGCCTTTATCGGCTTGCCGTACTTTCCGTTTTCGGTAAGCTCCTTGAGAAGCTCGTATTCGCCCGTAAAACGCAGACACTGACCGACCATGAGCTTTTTGCCGCTTTTTTTCGACGCTTCCATCATCATTTCGCACTGCTCAAGCGTTATCGCCATCGGCTTTTCGGTGTAAACGTTTACGCCGTGCTCAAGGCAATAAACCGCCGCCTCGCAGTGAAGATAAGTAGGGAGCGCGATGAAAACGAAGTCAAGGTCTTCCTTCTCAACCATTTCCTTATAATCTGTATACAAATTATATCGCGAAAAATCTATATCGTCAAGGTTCACGTTGCCGAGATTTATCTTTATGCTTTTGGTGATTGATTCAATATCAGCGTTGCAGATCGCGGTAAGTCGGATGTCCTTTCTTTCATTTTCAATCTTGAGTAGATTGAGAAAATGCGTCTTACCGAGACCCCCGAATCCGATGATGGCAAAATTTTTCATTCGCTTCTCCTTTTTACATTTTTAGTATTTTCAATAAAAAAATGCCGTAATCTTCGATTTATCATTGCCAAATCACTAATTATATTATATAATGTATTTAGAGTTCAGTCTATTATTTTTTTACTGTAATATAGCACAAATTTGAGATTTTTATCAGGAGGCAAGCTTTGAACGATCTGATACTGTACGAAAACGTACCAAAGGACGCATTCCCAATACATCTTGTAGAATATCATTCCCTGCCCGACGATTTCGCACTTCATTGGCACGAGGAGACAGAAATACTGTTTTTGCGGCAAGGCGAGCTCACCGTCAGATGCGGAGATAAGTTAATAACTGCCGAAGAGGGCGACTGCATCGTCATAAACGGAAACGAGCTCCACGAAGGCGTTTCGGGCGAATGTGACTTCCTGTGCCTATATCTGCCGCCGTTTTTCTTTGAGGAGCAGTATTATACCTTCAAACACCTCATAAAGGATAAAATAGTCAACGACACCGTTCTCGGCATTTTCGAGAAATATAAGGACAAAAAGCATACCAACATCCTCGCCGTCAAGGGCTATGCGTACCTATTGATCTCCCATTTAATTGCCAACCACACCGACGCCACCTACACCGAGGGAAGATATAAGAAGCACCTCAAAACGTCGGAAAGAATGAATGATGCGATTCGGTATATAGAACAGAATTGCTTTGAGAACGTAAGCACGAAGCACCTTTCAAAAATATCTCACTTAAGCGAGGGCTACTTCTGCCATCTTTTCAAGGCGGTAACGGGGCATTCCGCCAAGGAATATGTGCTGATGAAACGAATAGATAAAGCAGTGGATCTCCTTTTGAGCACCGATATGACGGTACTTGAAATCGCCATGCAGTGCGGCTTCTCCGACGCGAATTACTTTTCGAGAATATTCAAAAAATATAAGGGAAGAACGCCGTCGTCGTACAGAAGATAAACAAAAAGCCATTCGCAAAAGCGAATGGCTTTTAAAATTTATAATGATTCACCGCGAAACAGCAAAATGTCTTCGATCTGCTTCTTCCACTCCTTGTTATGCGTAACGTGTATCGAAAAAACAATTCCGTTTGCGTTTATCACGATTTGATTTTTATTAATGCTAACCGATCGGATAGTGCTTATCGGTATCAAGACCTCCTGCGTTGAAAGATTAAGCTTATGAGGATAAAATTCAAGACCGCATTCAGTCAGAAACATCCAACCGCCGTTTCCGCTGACTGTTGCCGCTCCGTCGCAAATGATCCTTCTTTCTTGCGCAAGCTCCAGACGCTTTTTATTGTATTTCTTTTCTTGGTGTTTCAGAAAAATGAAGATCAGCAACGCATAAAGAACTCCGCTGAAAACTCCTGAAATAACGCCGAGCAACCAATCAAAATAAATAAGTCCGAAAAAAATCCCCATCGGGACTCCGAACAGAACGCCCGTAAGAACGTATTCCTTTGCACCGTTTTTGTACGTCATATTTGCCTCCGCGAAGGATCGTTTTTTTAATTGTATCAAAAATTCGCGCGATTGTCAAATAATGCATCGCCTGCGGCGATATGATGCTTTTCACTTCGATAAAACTGATGTTGTGTCCTTTTCTCCCGCCGAAGCGGGATTTCATCCCACGTAAGTGGGATTTCTTCCGCAAACGGCGGATTTAACCGAAAAAAGCCATTCGCTTTTGCGAATGGCTTTTTTCTTGGCAGGGGTAGAAAGGTTCGAACTCTCGACACCTGGTTTTGGAGACCAGTGCTCTACCAGCTGAGCTATGCCACTGTACCCGAGCATTATAACATATTATTTTATTTTTTGCAAGAGGAATACCGATAATAATTATGAATTTTTTGTAAAGAGACCGTCTATCGTACCGCTAAAGCGAATAAAATAGAAGGTATTACAAACAAATTCGGAGTTATTTATGAAGAAAATCACACTTCTCGTTCTTCTTTGCGTCCTTTTTCTCTCGTCATGCCGAGGGACGCCGAGCGCCGACACACTTGCGCTTCGGCTTCTCGAGCTATACGACGTTCCGCCGTCGTCGCAGTACGTCAAGGACGGCACCGAGGGCGAATACGGCTATATTTCCCCCGAGGATTTCACGTTTCTGTACACGGGCGAAAAAGAAAAGCTCCCCGAATGGGAGCTGATAGAGGATTTCCGCATTATTCTTTCGGACAGCAGCGAGCCGTTCGAGCTCCACGTCATCCGCGTGCGCTCGTCGTCCGACACAGAGGAGATCGCGAAGCTTTTACGCAAGCGCGCCGCGCTCATCCGTTATCACAACAAGACGGAAGAAAGCTACCGCGTTTATGAGCCGACGGTATTCGTCCGCTCGCGCTACGTTATCCTTGCCGTCACGCCCGACAACAATGCCGTCAAGCTTATGCTGAAAAAGCTAATTTAGCTTTCTGTAAATGAACGCGTTTCCCTCTTTGCCGACCTTTTCGACGACCTTAGCGCAGATAAGTATCTGCAAAATTGACCAAGCTCCCATGCTTCCGAGCTTATTTAGCTTGTCAAATTCCTTTGCGGTAAATTCACCGTCGGGAATCGTGTCGACAAGCATCGCGTAATCTTTATTGTCTACGATATTCATCTCCGAAACGAACGACAGCGGTATCCGATCCTCTCGAACCGACGAGCGCTTCCCTTTTCGCCTTTTATAATTCAGCTCCTCGATAAAAACGAGCTTCAAAGCGAAATTCGGGTGACCGATATATTCCCTTATCTTAAAAAGCTCGGGGCAGACGTCAGAGGGCCTTCCCTTCACCGGCGAGTGGCGGCGCTCCGAGGTCTCACCCGTTTTCGGATCGACGAACACGACCCATCTTTTCACCGCTATTGGATAAACGACAGTAACCTCGTTCTCATTGAGGAAAAAGTCGAGCTTCTTTTTCATTCTTGTAAACGAGGTCGTTTCGATTTCGCAAATACAGCTTCCGCGCTTGACGTCAGCGACAAAAGGCCCGTATTCCACCTCGTGGAACGCGGGATCGGGCTCTATGTATTTTTTGAGCGCAAGATGAAGCGTATGCTCGTTTAACGAGCCGATTATCTTTTCCGACATAAACTTCCTCGGGAAGCCCGTGAGGGCTTCCCTTTTACCGTCTTATTTTAACATCTATACGAAGGGGGCGAAAACTCGTTTACCGGGAACGCCATCTTCTCAAAGAGCGAGCAGGGGTCCTCCTCGCAGATAGGCGGGCAGGTCTTCTCGGGGACGCTGTATTCGGTCGCCTGAACGAGGTACTGTCCGGGACGCTCGATACGTACTATCGAGAAGAAGCCGAGCGTAACGTAAAGCTGCTTGCCGTTATCGCAGTCGCAAAGCGGACCGTTGACGAACGCGCAAACGTTCTCGGGGATCTCGCCTATCGAGCAGCAGGGGCGGCAGCAGGGCTTATCGACGTTGCATACCGAGAGAACGATGGGATCAACGGTCTCGAGAACTACTGTCGGCATATTGGTCGTCGCACTTCCCTCGGGTGCGGGATCGCAGAACTCGCAGGACGGGCAGCTCTTGAAGATATTTACGTTACCCTCACTGCCGTAAAGAATTACCTTCTTGTCGCAAACTGCGATTCCCTCAAACTCAACCGATCTTCCGACGTTCACACACGCCTCAAAGACGAGCTTAACGTAGAAGCGGATAAGTATCTGATAAAATCCCTTGTTGAACTGAACGGGCTCGGTGTCGATGTTGACGCCGACGATCTTTGTGCTCTTGACTCTGATCGCACCGGCTCTGTCTATAATATCCTGTCCGAAATCGGTAAGATAGACCTTAACGTCCGAGAAGCAGTCCTTATCCTTGCAGCTGTCAAGAACGCGGTTTACGTCGATAACGACGGTCTCTTTTCCGTATCCGGAGGGGCATCTGTTATCAGCCATGATTAATATTCCTCCCATTTTGGTTTCGTTATAAGAGCAAAACGCTCTCACAAACATTCTATGTAAATAAACAAAACCGGTGAGAGGAAAAAACTGCCGTGTGAGTCTCACACGGCAGAATTTTTTAATTAAAGATACTGGTGATACTTCTCGGGAAGGTCCTCAGCCGCAAGCGACGAGGTGATAACGAAGTTCACGGGATGAGTTGCCGTGAAGGCGATAACGTTATCAAGGAAAGCAGAGAATTCAGCCATATCGTTTCCGCAGATCTTGAGAGCGGAATCTATGAAAATATCGGACACGTCGAAGTTCGAGCCGTAGTTACCTGCAACGAAGCCGTAAAGCTTAGCGGCGTTATTGATAAGATATTCGTCAGTATCAAGAAGCTTTGCCTGATGCTTTACCTCGTGGATAAGCTTGGTGCCCTTTTCGATGAATACGACAGCGCCCTTGGTTTCAGCGAGCTTCGCGTTTGCCATCTCCACGATAGTCTTGGTCTTGCCCGATCCCTTAAGTCCTACGATAAGTTTGAGCATGGTGGTTTACCTCCAAAAATTGATTACAAATTAGTTGATTCTGCCCTTGAGCTCCTCACGGCGCTTATCGTGCTCTGCGCCGGGCTTGCCGAGAAGGGCGTACATATTGTTCTTGTATCCTTCAACTCCGGGCTGGTCGAAGGGATTAACACCGAGGGTGTAACCCGAAACGGCACATGCAAGCTCGAAGAAGTATACAAGATATCCGAAGTCGGCGGCGGATCTGCCGTCGAGCTCGAGAACGAGATTGGGAACTCCGCCGTCGGTATGGGAGAGGACGGTCGCGAGGAACGCATTATGATTTACCTCGTGCATCGTCTTGCCCGAAACGAAATTCATTTCGTCGACGTTCTGCGGATCGTTGGGAATTGCGAGGGGGCTTACGTCATTCTTGATATCGATGACGGTCTCGAAGAGAGTTCTTTCACCCTGCTGAATATACTGACCGAGAGAATGAAGGTCGGTCGAGAAGACTACCGACGCGGGGAAGAGTCCGACGCCGTCCTTACCCTCGCTCTCGCCGTAAAGCTGCTTCCACCACTCGTTCATCATCGCGAGCGCGGGATCGTAAGTGACCATGATCTCGGTCTTCTTGCCTTCACGGTAGAGTATATTTCTCGCTGCTGCATACTTGTAGCAGTCGTTTTTCATCATATCGGGCTCGGAGAAGTCGTTTCTTGCCGCCTGCGCGCCCTGCATCATTGCGTCGATGTCGATTCCTGCAACTGCGATCGGAAGAAGTCCGACTGCGGTGAGTACCGAGTATCTTCCGCCGACGTCGTCCGGCACTACGAAGGTCTCGTAACCCTTTTCGGTTGCAAGCTCCTTCATCTTGCCCTTTGCCTTGTCGGTCGTGATGAATATTCTTTCTCTTGCGCCTTCCTCGCCGTACTTCTTTTCAAGAAGCTCGCGGAAGATGCGGAATGCGATAGCCGGCTCGGTCGTCTTACCGGATTTCGATATGACGTTTATACAGATATCCTTGCCCTCGCAGATCGAGAGAAGCTCGTTGAGATATGCGGAATTTATGTTGTTTCCTGCAAAGTATACGTCGGGAGTATCCTTCTTAAGCGCGTTATAGAACGGGCTACGGCAGAACTCTATCGCCGCTCTTGCGCCGAGGTAAGAGCCGCCGATGCCGATAGCGATAAACACGTCACAGGACTTCTTTATCTTTTCAGCCGCAACCTTGATGCGGGAAAATTCTTCTTTATCGTAATTTACGGGAAGATCGACCCAGCCGATAAAATCGTTGCCTGCGCCGCTTCCTGTACGGAGAGTTTTTACCGCCGCGTTGACCTCGCCCGAGATAGCGTTGAGCTTATCACAGGTAACAACGTCGGAGGCGTACTTGGTATTAAGTCTGACTGCCATTGAATAAAAACCGTTTGCCTTTCTGTTAGTTATAATAATTATAGCGCATTTTCCCATATTTTGCAATAGCAAACTATAAATATTCTAAACTTTTTTATCAAAAACATAAGATATACGCAAGTTGACAACGGAAAAATAATATGTTATAATCACAGCGTGACCGAGAAATGTACTCGCGCGGTATTGCGCCGTAAGGTATTACCGTGAGGAAAGTCCGGGCTTCATAGAGCGTGGGTAACGGATAACGTCCGCCGAAGGCGACTTCAGGGAAAGTGCAACAGAAATAAACCGCCGCGTATGCGGTAAGGATGGAAAGGCGAGGTAAGAGCTCACCGGCTCTCGCGGTAACGCAGAGCAAATGTAAACCCTACCCGAAGCAACTCCCCATGAGACTGATCATTCACTGCCTGCTCGGCAGAGCTCTCGGGGCGGCTTGAGCCGTGCGGTAACGTACGGAATAGATAGATGAGTACAGGCCCTTGATTTGGCAATTCAAGGACAACAGAACCCGGCTTATAATTTCGGTCTGCTCCCCATTCGGGGAGCGCTTTTTCGTTAAGCAAAAGACACCGCAGTTGGTAGGTTGAGCTTAGGGATAAGCTCAACCTACAATGAAATCAATTTGCAAAGCAAATTGGTTAAATACGACTGACGTCGTATGAAATAGGCGTTGCCTATGATATATTTTCTTCGAAAATATTAAGGATTAAAAATGATCCGTTGCAAAAATGCAACGGATCAATTTTTACCATAATATGCCCGAAGGGCATATATCATATTGCGAAAGCAATATTTCACATTTCCGCAAGGAAATATTTCATATTACCGTTAGGTAATATTTAATTGGGGTTGCGGTAATCCCTTACCGCAACCCCCGTTTGGTGGTGCTTTTTTTATATCAGTTGTAAGCGCTCGCTATCTTAGCAGCGATCTTTGCTGTTTCGTCAGTAAAGCTCGCAAGCAAGGCCGGGTCGATTATTCTTCCCGTCATCGTCTT
>JAFTTT010000087.1 GCA_017466625.1 Clostridia bacterium | reverse complement strand
TCGATATGGAGTCGGCCTGCGGTATCTATGAATACGACGTCGTGTCCGTACTGCTTCGCGTGCTCAACGCCCGCCTTTGCTATCTTTACGGGAGAGACGTCGCTTCCCATTGAGAAAACGGGAATATCAAGCTGCTCGCCGACGACCTGAAGCTGCTTTATTGCTGCGGGACGGTAAACGTCACACGCAACGAGAAGCGGACGGCGGCCCTGCTTTTTGAACATACCGGCTATCTTTCCGCAGTGCGTGGTCTTACCTGCACCCTGGAGACCTACCATCATAACGATCGTAGGGGGACGCGATGCGAGCTTTATTCTCTCGCCCTCACCGCCCATAAGCTCGGTCAGCTCTTCGTTTACTATTTTAACTATCTGCTGCGCGGGGAGCAGACTTTGAAGCACCTCGGCGCCAACGGCTCTTTCGGTGACCTTTTTAATAAAGTCGCGTACGACCTTGAAGTTTACGTCTGCCTCAAGTAGCGCGAGCTTTATCTCTCGCATACCGACCTTTACGTCTTCCTCGGTCAGCTTACCCTTGCTCTTGAACTTCTTGAACGCCGCGTTTATCTTTTCGGTTAAGTTCTGGAACATGATTATAATTCCTTATTCAGTTTCTTGGCGGCATCGATGATGTCATCGACGCACAGGCCTTCGGCCTTAAGCTGATTCAGACGGTCGATAATGAAGGCGACGGTCTTTCCCATATCCCCAAAACGTGATGCGAGCCCGAGCTTTTCTTCAAGCTCGGTTACTATCTCCTCGCTCTTGACGATACGGTCGCGCACGCCCTGGCGCGTGATACCCGTGATCTCGGAGATCTCCGAAAGCGAGTAGTCGCCGTTATAAAAGAGGTCTGCCGCTTCTCTTTGCTTATCGGAAAGGATATCTCCGTAAAAATCGAGAAGGAGCGACATATTGAGATTCTTCGACATAATTTACTCCGTTTTTAACTGTAAAGCAAATTGCCTTACACATTATAACAGACACTTCCGCGGTTGTCAAGCACTTTTTTGTCTTTTTCTTGAAATATTTTATCTATTTCAGCAAGAAATATTGACCGGCTATTCTTATTTGATATAATAGACTTAAAGAAAGTGAGGTAATCACAAATGAGCATGAAAGTAATGACCTTTAACATCTGCTGCGGCGGCGGACCCGAAGGGCATTCTCTTGAAGAATGCGCTCCCCGCGTTATCAGCATTCTTAAAAAGCACGATCCCGATATAATCGGAATGCAGGAGGCAACTCCTCACTGGTTTGAGCTCTTCGGCAATTTCTTCGAGGAAGCCGGCTACGAGGTATTCAACAAGTACCGCGCAGAGAGCAACAAGGAATCGACTCCCATGATGTGGAAAAAGGACAAGTACGAGTGCCTTGATAAGGGCTACTTCTGGCTTTCCGACACCCCCGAGGTAGAATCGAAGGGCTGGGATGAATACGGTTGTCACAGGATCTGTCTCTGGGTAAAGCTCAAGGAGATCGCAACAGGAAAGATCCTCATCGCGGCGAACACGCATTTCGGCTTCGGCGATCAGTGTCAGACCGACAGCGCGCGTCTCATTTTGAACCGTGTAAACGCACACGGCTGTGACGCGGTTTTCGTAACCGCCGACTATAATTTCAACAGCGAAATGCTCGGCTACAAGGAAATGACGAAGGAATTTGTTGACGTTACCGCTTCGACGACGGGCGACAAATCTCCGACATACCACGGCTACAACCTTGCAAACGCGATGACTGACGAGGAGATTAGAGTCACGGGCAAGACCTTCGGCGGACACATCGACTTCTGCTTCGCTAACCCGAAGGGCATAACCCCTATAAGCGGAAAGGTGCTCCGCGAGCACTTCGACGGAAAATTCCCCTCCGACCATAATCCCGTTCTCTTTGAGCTTGAGCTAAAATAATGATCTCACAATAAAACCACCTGCTATAGCAGGTGGTTTTATTCTTTTTCGACCGAGAGATCGGTTCCCTCTTTGAATTTCAGCGCGACAAGTCCAAGTTTCTCGGTCAGCCGAGCGCGGTTGCGTCCGTTTTGACCGATGGCTTTCGAAAGGTCTCCGCGCGGTACCGTTACCGTTACTGTTTTCGGCGACTCGAGCGCCGTTATGCGTTTTTCAAGCTCTCTGAAATAAAGCTCGCCCTCGACGAGCTCGCCCATTGCGGGGTGGTAATAGCCGCAGGCGATCTCATCGCCCGAGTTCAGCTCGGTTCCGGAGTGAAGCCCGATTCGAAGCACCTTAACGCCGTTTTCGCGGAACACCGAAAGCACCGATGCCGATCTGCTCACAAGCTCGCTTTCGGTAAGGGGCGTATATTCGCCGTTTTCGACCATCGTAACGAGATGCGTGTTTTTGAGAATGACTATCGGATATATGCGCGCCTCACTTGCACCAAGCTCGCAAATTAGCTTTGCGGTCTCTATCTCGCTCTTTTCGTCCGACGACGGAAGTCCTATCATCATCTGCCCGACAAGGTTAAATCCGCGTTCTCTTATAAGCTTGCAGGCATTAACCGTATCGGAGAGCGCATGTCCTCTTTTACTTGCGGTCAGGACCTTATCCGACGCGCTCTGAATACCGAGCTCGATGGTTTTGACCGAATATTTGCCGAGGATATCGAGAATTTCTTCATCTACATAATCGGGGCGCGTTGAAAGCCGAATCGATCCGACCTTCCCTGCCTTAACGTATTCCTCGGCGATATCGAGAAGCGACGTCATAAGAGAACGGTCGATCCCCGTAAACGATCCGCCGAAAAAGGCGATCTCGCTTTCGCGCTCGCCTGCGGTCGAAAGTGCGTCCTCGATCTGTCTTCTTACGTCCCATATATCAAAATGCGTTCTGCCCGAAATGCTGCGCTGATTACAGAAGGCACAGTCATTCGGGCAGCCGAGATGCGGTATGAAGATGGGTATGTTGATGTGTTTCTTTTCTTTCATATCAATACCGTTAAATATTACAAATAATGAACTTATAATCGCGCTTTTTACTAACTTTTCTTGCTCGTGCAAGAAAAGTTACAAAAGAACCACGCCGTGGTAAATT